>JBCDLR010000038.1:0-17469 GCA_038745205.1 Verrucomicrobiota bacterium | reverse complement strand
TGGTGGGCGAGGTAGAGGCCGGCGACGTCGATGCCGATCAAGTTCAGGCCGTTGAACATCCCGTGGTAATTCTGGCTCGAGAAGTTCTGGTTGTACCAGCGTTCGAAGCGGCTGTCGAGGATGAGGTTGAGTTCGAGGTGGAGATGCGCGCGGGTGCGATTGAGGCCGGGGCCGGTGTAGCCCATGAGGGCGATGCCGCTGCCGGGTCCGACTTTTGCGCCTTTACTCACGGTGATTTTTTTCAGGTGCGCGTAGAGGCTGTAGAATTTTCCGTATCCCCAATCGTGTTCGATGACGGCATAGGAGCCGTAACTGCTGTGGTAAGGGTTCGGGCTGGTGTGGACGACTTTGCCGTTGGCAATGGAGCGGACGACGTCGAGGGGTTCGCCGCGGCTGTCGCGCTCGGTGGGGGCGATGTCGAGGCCTTCGTGGAATTTCGTGTAGACGATGCCTGAATCGGTGCGGACGGGGTTGCGGACGTAGCCGTATTTGCCTCCCTGCCAGACCTTCATCTGCCGGCCCTCGAAGTTTCGGTCGATGTACATGTAGAACCGTGAAGGGTCGGCGGAGTAAATCGCGCGGTTGCGGGTGGGAAGGACGAGGCCGAGGGGCTGGATCTCGGCCTGCGCGCTTCCGGTCGCGGCGCCGGATCCTAACAATGCCCCACCGGAGAGCCTGCCGAATTGCCGCCGCGTGAGGTCGCCCATGATCGGATTGCGGGGTTGCCTACTGCACGGCGGGGGCGTCGCTTTGCATCCAGTCGTTGAGTTCCGGCGCGGCTTCCTGGGCTTCCTTCGAGAAACGGTTTCGACGGCCGAAGAGTTTTCGTGCAGGCTTCTCCGGCTCGGGTGTGATGACGCCTGTCCCGGGTTCAGTTGAACCGTCGCCCGTTGCGTCTCCCTGGTTCATCTCTCCGCGTTCAAATTCCTTGTCGAAGATCGCGATGTGTTCGGCGGTGAGTCCGCTCCAGACGACGATGACGCCGTCACGAATCGGGGTGTCGATGACGACGAAATTGACGGGCTGGAGTTCGACGGCGGTGAGCAGTCGCTTGTCGAGGCTGGCCTCGGTGATGACGGCGAGGCGCTGGCGTCCGACCTTGTCGAGTTTGAAGGCGACGCCGTAGCTCCGGCCGTTGGCGGCCGGGAAGGGGAAGAAGGTATCGACGTGGAGGTCGGTGATTTCCGGGGCTTTGCGGAAGAAGTAATCCTTGTTCCCGAGGCGGATGCGCTCGACCATTTTCCCCTCCTCCACCGATTCCGCCTCGATATGGAAGCTGAGAAATGTCTTGTTTCGCCGGCCGCCGGCGTGGGCCTCCGCGACGAGGGCCGTGGCGACGGCGCAAAGGACCAGACGTATCAGAGAAGCACTCAACCAGTTCGACATGGCTTGAATTCAACCACCGACGCCCTCGCAATGCAAGACTCCAGCACGGCCGGCCCCGGGGCCGCGAAACCCCCGAAAATAGTGGCAAAATGCGGCTGATCCGGCTATTGCTCTGGCTGGCCGTTTTCGCGGCCCTGACTTTCCTCTGGATGGTTCTCCTTGAAAAGGGACCTGAGGGCTTTCCGGACAGCGTCCGGGAGGAATGGGAAGTCTTGCGCGAACGCCTCTCCCGGTGATATTCTTCCTCCCCAATACAACCCTGAAATTCCCCAACACCGATGTCTGAAACGATTGGTCAAAACGAACTCCAGCCCCAGTATCAAAAACTCTTTTTGAAGGCGATGAGCGCCGTGGAGATGAAGAACCACGGGTATGCCGTCAATCTCCTGCAAACGATTCTGAAGGAGGCTCCGGGATTCCTTGAAGGTCGTGAACTCCTCCGCGCCGCTGCGGTGAAGGAAACGGGCGGACACACGAAAAGGAAGGGGCTCTCGATCGGTGGTCCTGCGGGGAAGATCAAGGGGATGATCAAGAAGGACGCCAAGGGGGCGATGGTCGAAGCGGAGAAGCACTTGGGCGAAGACCCCTACAACGTCGAATTGAATGAAGTCCTCTTCGACGCTGCGCTCGCCGCCGCCATGCCGAAGACCGCAGCCTTCGCGCTCGAAACCGTCCGCGAGGCGCACAAGGACAAGGCGGTTAATTCCAAGCTCTACAAGTTGGCCGAGCTCTACGAGAAGGAAGGCCAGAACGACGAAGCTTCGAAGGTTTATTCCGATATTTCCCAACGCGATCCCGCCGATGGCGAAGCGTCGAAGAAGGCGCGTGACACTTCCGCGCGCGCATCGATGAAGAAAGGTGGCTGGGATGCCGCAAGTCAGGGTGGAGTTGACTTTCGCGAAATGCTTCGCAACGAAGACGAGGCCAAGAAACTGGAAGCCGCTTCCCGCACCGGCATGACGGCCGAGCAGATGGACGAGCAACTCGCGATCCTCGGCGCCGAATACGAGGCGAACCCGAACAACCTCGATGTCGTCCGCAAGATCGCCGATCTCTACGAACGCAAGGAGGACTGGGCATCGGCGAAGTCCTACTACGAGTGGGCTTTCTCGTTGAGCAACTCGGACGGAACCCTCCAGCGCAAGGTCGAAAAGATGGCCGATGCCGTTCGTGAACAAGGGATCATTGGGATTGAGGCGGAGATTGCCGCGGGCGGGCTCGATGACGTCGATCTCGAAACGAAGAAGGAGCAACTGGCGCAGATGCGGAAAGAGCAGAGCGGCCAGCGCATCGACGAGGCCCGCGCGCGCGTCGAGCGGAACCCGACCGATCCGGCCCTCCGTTTCGAACTCGCGCAGTTCCTCTTCGACGCCGAGGAATACACCGACGCCATTCCCGAACTCCAGCGCGCGAAGACGAACCCTGCCCTCCGCATCAAGGCCATCATCATGCTGGGCAAGTGTTGCGAGAAGAAGGGAATGTACGACATATCCGTCTCCCATTTCAAGGAAGCCATCGGCGAACTTCACGGCATGGACCAGGTCAAGAAGGACGCCCTCTACAATCTCGGGCTTGTCTACGAAGCGATGGACAACAAGTCTGACGCCCTCGAGTGCTTCAAGGAGATCTACAATAACGACTATGGATTCCGCGACGTGGCCACGCGCGTGGAGTCGTCCTACTCGGCGGCGTAACTTGCTCCAAGGTTGATTTGCGGGAACGTCTAAAAAGTCACCGCGCGATTACCCTCTTGAAATGACAGGTGTAGCAGGAGGAGCGATTTTCTGCTTCTTCATGTGGGTCGCCGGTATCTTCGCCTCGTTCCACATGGACGGGAAAGTCTTGGGCTTCGTTTTCTTCTGGTCGGTCGTTTTTCTTACCCCCGTCTTTTTTGCCGTTTGGATGGCCTACACGTGGAGACGCTACGCCCGGGTGTGCCGGTGGATTTCAACCGCTCCACCTGAGTTTTCCGAGGAGCCCCAGTACCTCCGGGATTCCCCGTGGCCGCTTCACAAGGTCGGTTGGAGGACGCCGCTGCGATCCTACAGCGTCGTCACTTCTGTCGGCATTTTCTCGGTAGAAGGGGAGTCTGGCCCCTTCCTCGGGCGCCAGCCCGTCTTCTGTTTTTTCTGCTGCCTGTGGACTCTCGTTTTCGGCTGGTGGTCCCTTCCTTCCGGTCCATCCACTACTATCCGCAGTCTCTACTCGAACGTGCGGGGTGGGGCGCTTCATGCTTTCAGCGATCCGAAGATACTTGAGCGCACTCAGTGCCCGTAGCCTATGTTTGCCGCGCGGGAACGCGGCCTTGCATGCGCTACTTCAACAACATTCTTCAAGTCCGTGCCCCCGGAGTGAATTCTTATGTTTTGCGCGATGGCGAAGAGCTTTTCCTGCTCGATGCGGGCTTCATCGGCGGACGAACGTTGCTGCGTCGTGCCCTGCGAAGGACGGGATGGCAGGAGCGATGGATCAAGGGCATCATCGTCACGCATGGACATCTCGACCACATCCTGAACGTGGGTCGGTTTGCCGAGGAGTTCGGGGCATGGATTGCCGCGCCGCGCCTGGATGAAGATCACTACGCGGGTCGCCCAACTTACTCGGGTTGGGCCAGGACAACGCAGGTCCTTGAGGCGCTGGGACGCCCGTTGCTGCGTTTTCGTGCCTTTGAGCCGGATCGACTGCTGGATGACGGCGACGAGATCAATATCTGGCGCGGCCTGCGGGTCGTGCATTTACCGGGTCACACCGATGGACATTGCGGGTTGTATTGCGAAAAGAGGAAGCTCTTGTTCAGCGGCGATCTCTATGCGAGTTACGGGCCTTTCCAGTATTTTCCTCCCGCGATTTTCAACGACAATGGACGGGAGATGCCCAGGAGCGCGCGGCGTGCGCTGGAACTGGACCTGGAGGGAATTCTGCCCAATCACGGTGACCGCGCGAGTCCAGAGGTGCATCTGGAACGATTGCGGAAGTTGGTTGGGAAGTATTCGTGAGCGCGATTATGACTGAAGGTAGGGACGTCTCGCCGCAGGCGTCCCAAACTATCCGCCGTAGGCGGCGTCCGTTTCGCGGACAAAGAATGGGACCTCTCGGCGAGACGTCCCTACCTTTTGGCATCGCGCCCGGAGGTCACGATCCACCTTTGCCCTCACTTTGTTGAGTCGCGCTCCAGGTTGGCGAGCTTCTCCTGGGGCGTCTTTCCACGATCGGCGAATTTCTTTTTGCCCATGCCGAGGAAGCGTTTCAGGCCGGTGATCGGGGAGTCGAGAAGCTTTTGGCGAGCCTTGGCGAGCGCGCGCCAGGCCTTGTTCTCTTCCTTGAGCTTTGAGCGCTCTTCTTTCAGGGCGGTGATGACCCCGGCGAGGCCGGCGCGAGGAGCAAGCGTGTCGCCGTCGTCCCATGCGGAGATCGTGGCCCCGTTCGGAAAGCGCTCGAGTTCGGCGAAGGCGTTGTCGGTGAGCGAGTTTGCGAGTGATTCGCGTTCCTTTTCGCTGGCTCCGTGGGCGATTTGGGCGAGGAGAGTCTGGAATAAACCGGCGTGAAAGGCGGAGACATTGTCCTGCAGGGCGGCGGTGTAGCGGTGGAAATTGGCGCGTAGTGCTGGTTCTGCGGAGAGCCTGGTGGCGAGTTCCGCGTAGAGGTCAAGGTGCTGCCGCAGCATCTCACGCATGAGTTTGGCCGGAGCCGTCGTGATCGTGTTCGTCGCGTGGACGCGGTAGTTCACGAGAGGTTCGTCGAGGAGAGTCAGTTTTCCTTCGAGGACTGCCTTGGCGAGGAAGAAGTAGTCGTGGTTGTAGCGATAGGGACGGAACGGGTTGGCCTTGAGAAACGCGGTGCTCGCGATGACGTTGCTCGTCGTGGCGGGAAAGTTGGCAAGCCCAAGCCAGTCGCAGTATTCGGCGTCGTCTTCCGGGCGCGTGACCGACCAGATGGCGCGAAACCACTTGGCGCGGGGAAGGGTGGAATCGATGGCGTTGTCATCGTCGTCGATGATGTTGAGCGCGGTACAGATGACTTCCTTGCCGGAGTTTGACTCGAGGTGCGCGAGGCATTTTTCAAAGCGCCCGGGCAGGTAGTGGTCGTCGGAATTGAGGATGGAGATCCACTCGCAATCGGTCGCGGCCTTCTCGATGGCTCGATTAATGGTGTTGTGGGCGCCCGCGTTTTCCTGGGCCGTTAGTTCGACTTCGCCGCGCTCTACGTATCGACCAATGACTTCGAGAGAATTGTCCTTCGAGCCGTCGTCGATGATGACGATGCGGTCCGGCTTCCGCGTTTGCGCGAGGCATGAATCGATCGCCTTCTCGATGAAGTGGGCGTGGTTGTAGGAAGGGATGACGACGGCGAGCCGGCTCATGAGATCACGGGGTCGAATCGGTGTGGGCCCTGACCACGCTGCGAATCCATTCTGCGGCAAGCTTTTTCCCTTCCTCCGATTCCCTGGAACGGTCCTCGCGCCGCGTTTTCCAGCGGATGGGACCTAGTTTTTTTTCCTCGTGGGTCGGTTCCCGACGCAATGGCAGGTGCTCGGTCACTTCCCCGGCGAGGGCTTCGGACAGTTTTCGGTCGGAGCAACTGACGAGCGAGAATTCGGGGAGAATTTCTTCGAGCAGCCGGCGGGAGAGTTCCGGATCCTCCTCGATGGCGATGGAGACCGGGACTTCGCAAACGCGGTGGACAATCCACAGGCAAAGGGCCTCGCCCGACCGTCTCCCGTGGATGCCGCGGACGGTTGATTTCCGGATGAGGGCGGCGAGGTGCAAGGCGCGGCGGGCTTCGCGATAAAAGCACTCGCCGTCGACGCTTGATCCCAGTTCGTTGCGCCAGAGGTCGATGGTTGAAGAAAGGGAAGGGCTTGTCGCATACCACTCGCCTTCGAGCACGACTCCGTCCGGGAAAAACTCAATGCCGGGGTCGGCATTCCCGGCGTCGAGGCGCGCGGCGAGCGGCCAGACGGATTCCTCACTCCGCGCCGCGGACCATTCGGCGTCTCCTCCCTCGAACTCGCTGGCGAAGTAGATGACTTCGCGCGGTTGAGCGGGGGGCAAAGCGGGAGAGTCGACCGCTTGAAAGAGCTCGAGCAGCTGGCCGCTTGTTTTTTCCCGGTGGAATTGCTCAATCAGTTTCTCACGTCCGGCCGCGCCGAACTCGTTGCGTTTTGCCGGCTCGTTGAAGAAGTATTTCAGGGCTTCGGCGAGCGTGTCCATGTCGCCGGGCTCGACGAGAAGGCCGGTGACACCCTGATCAACCATTTCGGGAATGCCGACGAGTTGGCTGGAAACAACGGGGATTCCCGCGGCCATCGCCTCGAGGATGACGGTGGGGAGAATGTCGGAGGCGCCCTTGGAGTCGATGATCGAGGGCAGGCAGAAGACGTCCGACTCGGCGAGGAGTGACTTGACTTCTCCCTGGCTGAGAATGCCGGCGAAGTGAATGATGTCGCCGGCGTTGACATCGACGGCCATGGTTTCCAGTTGTTCCCGCCAGGGACCATCGCCGACGATCGTGCACTCGACGGGGATGCCGTCCTGTTTCAGTTTTGCGCACGCGGCGATCAGATAGTGAAAGCCCTTGAACTCGATGAGGCGGCCGACGGAAACAACCTTGAGCTTGTCGCCACCGAAGGAGAAGGTGTTGTCGAATTTCTCCGGGAGGATGCCGTTGTAGACGCGGTGAATTTTTATCGCCGCGTTAGGACACTTGGCCTGGAGAAGCCCCTTGCTGTAGTCGCTCACGGCGACGGTGAACTCCGCGGCGTCGCTTATCTCGGCGAGGAGTTCGTCGCTCCCGAGGTCGAGCATGAAGTCCTGCGCATGGGCGGTGAAGCTGAAGGTGAATCCAAGCTGCTTCAGGAACAGGGCGGTGTGGGTAGCCCGATTGGCGAAGTGCACATGGAGGTGATCGACGCCCCGGCCTTTCAACAAGTCGGCCATGGCGAGGGCGTTGCGGGCGCGGACATTGGACTTGAAGTCGGGACCGTAGCGCCGTTCGTGTTCGTCGAGGAGGCGGAAGAAGCCGGCAGTCTCTCCTGATTTGGAGGCTTCGGCCGCTTGGAACCGTGCCTTCACCAGCGGTGCGGGAGGCAGGTAAACGGTCTCGGCTTGAAGTTCGCCAAGTTGTTCATGACGGAAGGAGGAGGGAGGCGCATTGAGCGACGCAATGGTGATTTTCTGTCCCCGTGCTTCCAGGGCCAGCATTTCCGAATCGCAGAATGTCTGCGAGACGACCGGGTATCGGGAAAAAAGGTAGGCGATGTGCGCGGGTGCAGACACGGGTTAGTCTCGCTCAATCCTGACTGGATTGCCAAGCAAAGCAACGGTTACTGTTCCCTCATGAAACGTGGCCTTTTCAGGGACATCGAGAGTCCCCGTCTCCTCTGTTTGAAGGGTGTGGGGTTTCTCGTCATCGGCTTGCTCTCGTCGTTGCTTCTTCTCCTGATGTGTCCCAACTGGAAGGTCGCTTTGCTCCTGATCCTCGTGATCTGGAGCTTTTGCCGAGCCTATTACTTCGCGTTCTACGTGATCGAAAAATACATCGATGAGGACTTCAAGTTTGCAGGGCTCTTCTCGGTGATCCGCTTTCTCGCGAGGAGAAACCGAGGTTGAGAACTCTCACCTTCCCGCGGCGTCGCCTGTCTGGGCCAGCTCCAGCTCGTCCCATTTCTTCCTCTGGTCTGCCGTAGCAATCTTCCGCAAGTCGGCGCGCATTCTGAGTTGAACGGTATCGAGCTGGGCCTGAATCGCGCTCACGCGTTCCGTGAGTTCCTTCTCCTCGGCATCATTGCCGGGTTCCGTGTCGATCACGTTGCGAAGATCGGAACAAAGGCTGCGGAGATGCGAGGAGTGCCGGCGCATGACGCGCACGACTTCCGTCCGCTGCTCTTTGCTGAACCCCAGTTGCTCACAAGTGCTCAGGCACCTTGCACCGAGATCAAGGTTCGCTGTCGGTGATTCCACCTGCGTGTCCGCGAAGGCCGCCGCAATGGAACCGAGAAGTAAAAAGATTGAGATGCCAAAAAGGCGAAGAAAGGCAGACATTCAGGAAATTTAAAATAATAAGATAAGCCACGCTTGGTGAAGCGAAAGGGAAAATGCCTGCTTCCGCGAGAAAAGTGTCGGTGGCTCAACGGATCGACTCGCCGAGATGATTGAGGAGAATCGAGTTCGGGGCCGAGTTCCCGAAGACGTCGTAGCGATCGAACTTCCAGACGAGTTTCTTCGAGCTGGGTTCGATTTCGACGAGAAGCGGATTGTCGGGACCGGCGTGGCAATTTCCGATGACGTAGTTGCCGTTGGGGAGCACTTCGAGGGTGGTGACCCACGCGAAGCGGATCCCGTCGAGATCGTCCTGGTGAAGTTTCCAGACAATTTCCTTTTGCGGAGTGACTTCGAGGACGCTGTGGCCGTTGCCGGTGCCAATCAAGGTGTTCCCGTTGGGAAGGCGGACGGCGCTGAAGCACTTGTTGCCGAAGGCATCGAGTCCGTGGCCTTTCGCAGGTTCTTTGCCGAACATGGGAACCGGGAATTCCCAAACCACGCCTCCCTCAGTGTCATACTCGCGAACGGTTCCGTCGCGCTCGTGGCAGACGAGATAGTGGCCGTTCTCGAGCTTGCGCGCGAGCCTGGTGTCTGTGTGGGGATGGGGATTGTCGACCTTGAGTTTGAATTCCTTCACGATCTCGCCCTCGCGGTTGATCTCGATCATGCGGGCGGGACCGCTCTCGGCGAGCATGATGTTTCCGTTCTTGAGCGGTTGCAGGGCGTGGACCTCGACCTTCCGGCCGTCGTTGCCGTTTTCTTTCGCGGCGTGGTAGCTCCAGATCACTTCTTTGGTTTTCCGCTCGATCTCGACGACTTCGCGCATGGTGCGCTGAGTGAGGATGTTTCCGTTCTCGAGGACGTGGATGTCGTGGATGCCCTTCCACGGCATTTCCCAGGAAATGTGGCCGTCAGGTTCCACGATGGCCAGTTTGCCGTTCCCCTGCATGAGGACGCGGTGGCTTGCGTGGGCGCAGGAAACGATGAGGCAGAATGCGAGGAGGGTTTTGATCATGGGATGGAGACTCTCACGCAGAGAAGCGGAGGCGCCGAGGGAATTTTTTGAGAGATGAGACGCGGTGAATTGGGAAATCACCCCATCGATGTCATGACGACCCATGCATTTCGGAGTTTTCGAGGCGGCTTCTCCCGGAGCCAGTGGCGATAACGCAGCGTCTTGGCGTGCCGCTGTGGTGGTGGGGCTTACGACCGCCGATTGAAGTTGGCCACGGCCCGCTGGGCCTCGCGGTCCGCGACCTTCTTTTTCAGGTCGTCCCGCTTGTCGGTCTGCGCCTTGCCCTTGCCGAGGCCGACCTCGATCTTGACCCGCCGGTTTTTCCAGTAGGCCCGGAGGGCGATGATGGTTTGGCCGCGAATCTCAGATTTGGAGAAGAGACGTTCGATCTCCTTTTTGTGCATGAGGAGGCGACGCGGACGGCGGGGAAGGTGCTGTTCGTGGCTGGCGCGTTCGTAGGGCTGGATGTCGCAGCCGTGGAGAAAGAGCTGTCCGTTCTCGACGCGGCCGAAGGCGTCATGCAGGTTCATTTTCCCGTCGCGGATGGACTTGACCTCGGTGCCCTTCAATTCGATCCCCGCTTCAAACTTCTCGAGGATGATGAAGTCTCGAAGGGCCTTCTTGTTCGAGACGATCGTGTCCGAGTCGGAGCTGGACTTGTTCTTTTTGCCCTTGGCCATCTTGCTTGGCAGGAAATGAAGAGAGCTGACCCGGTGAAGGTCAGCTCCGCGATGAAATTCAGGATTGAGGGAGTGCGTGTTCCCGATCTACGCTTCGACAGGTTCCTGGTCTTCGAGAACGATTTTGCCTTCGATGATTTCGGTGAGGGCGACATCGGCGGCACCCATGCGCGGCATGACCGGGACAAGCGGGCTGCGGCCCATGTTGAGTTGGCGAACCCGTTTTGAGACGGCGTTGATGAGGAGGGGCGGGTCGGTGATGATTTTCGAAGCTTGTTCGACGAGGTCGGCTCTCATATGAGTGGCTTTCCCGGATGGCCCGCCTGTCGACGCCGGTTTTGTCCCGGATGGAAAGTCGATGATTTTGGAGGGGTCCACCAGATTATTGCGCTGTTAGGTAGTTTTGGTCGGTTGGATGGCACGCCGATTCCCAAGAATACGCCGCACCGGAAAATCCACCGAAAGAACCGTTGCCTATAGTCGTTATTCCCTGAATGGCAAGCGAAAATCTTCGGTTGCACAGGATCGGCCGCCAGTCGCTTCTGCGGGAATTTTCTCCGCTCCGGGCCCCTCCTATGGGCGTAAGATTCCCTGAAACTGACCAATTACCCCCCATGAAAGGACTGTATTCAACCGCCATTGCCGTCGTGGGAGGCGCGATTTTCCTCTACAATGCCGTGGCTGACACGAAAGTGGCGAAAGATCCGAATCCGAAAATGAGCGAGGAACAACTCGAAAAAATGGAGACTGCGACGCTCGGCGCCGGATGTTTTTGGTGTATCGAGGCAGTGCTGGAGCGGATCAAGGGGATCGGGGATGTCGAGTCGGGCTACACCGGAGGGCATGTGAAGAATCCCACCTACGAGCAGATTTGTGAGAAGACGACGGGGCACGCCGAGGTCGTGCGCGTGAAATTTGACCCGGAGATCATCACTTACGAGGAACTCCTGAAAGTGTTCTGGGAGCTGCATGACCCGACGACCTTGAATCGCCAGGGCAATGACGTGGGACCGCAATATCGGTCCGCAATCTACTACCATTCCGAGGAACAGAAGAAGATTGCCGAGAAATCGAAAGAGGAGGCCCAGAGCGCGTTCAAGGATCCAATTGTGACGGAGATCACGGAGGCGCCGGTGTTCTATTCCGCGGAAGGATACCACCAGGACTTTTTCACGAACAACCAAACTCACGGATATTGCCGAGCAATCATCTGGCCGAAGCTGAAAAAGCTCGGTCTTCTGAAGGAAGGCTGAAGCATGGAAGGCGGCGGCGAAGTGTTGGAGATTCCCGAAGGGAATTTCGAGGGGTTCATCTTTGATCATGACGGGACGCTCTCGCTCTCGATGCACGTGCACTTCGATGGCTGGATCCACGCCTACCGCAAGAATGGGGGAAACTTCGAACTGACCCGCGAACTGGCGCAGTCCTTCGCCGGGGTGGGAATGCACGAGACGGTGGAAATCATGAACAAGCGCTTTGGTTGCTCGATGGATCCGGTGCAGGTGGTTGACGATCAGGAGGACTACTATCTCGCCAACCTCGACCGCGTCGTGCCCTACGTGCCGGTGGTGGAATTCGCGAGATCGATGGCCGCGACGCATCCGGTATCGGTCGCGAGCGGGGGAACGCGGAAGACGGTTTCCATGACGATGGAAGCGGTTGGGGTTGGGGACTTGTTTGAAGTTGTCGTTACGCAGGAGGATGTGACCCGCAGCAAGCCCGCGCCTGATCTTTTCCTTCTCGCCGCTGAACGCATGGGGGTGGAGCCGACGAAATGCCTGGTTTTCGAGGACAGCCGCCTGGGGATCGAGGCGGCCGAGGCCGCGGGGATGGCGAGCGTGTTTGTCACGCCGGAAGATCCGCGGTGATCGACCCAAGGCCCCGGCTCGCAGAGTCAGCGAATCTCGACAGAAGCGCCCGGGCGGACGAGCGAAGAGAGGCGGATCGCGTCCCAGTTGGCGAACCGGATGCAGCCCGCGCTGCGGGAGCGGCCGATCGTGTGCGGCAGCGCGGTGCCGTGGAGCCCGATGCCCTTCTTGTTCAGGCCGGCCCAGATGATGCCGACGGGACTGTTCGGGCCGGGTGGCAACTGGTAGTATTCCTCGCTGCGCTCGCCGGTTTCGAGCATCGACTTGTCCCAGCGGAATTCCGGGGTCGTGACCATGGTCTGCAGTTTCCAGACGCCGCGGTGAATGAACTTTTCCTGGCCCGGCGTGATGGGAAATGTCGCAACGATCGCTTCGCCTTCCCAGATAGCGGCGATCTTCTGCGCGGTATCGACAATCACGAGTCGGTTACTCAGTCTCTCTTCTTTCGGGAAGGACTGGTTTTTGCGGACGCTTTCAATCTGGAAGGGAGTGACATTCGGGACCTTGATGACGGATCCAGGAGCGATGGTCGGCCATTCCACCCCGGGATTGAGGTCCTGCAGAAAGCGCTCATCGGTGTGGTAGCGCTCGGCGACGAACTCGAGGACGCTACGGTAGCTGAGGTAGTGGACTTCGGCCTGTTGCGCCGGTTCGAAGGGAACATGACCGATGTGTTCGAAGTCGGAATGCCGAACGGCATAGGTGGTGTAGGGATTTTCGATGATCTTCCTCGACTCACGAATGGCCCGGCCCCAGTCGTCGTGGGCAAGACCATGCCGGAAATTGTAATGAGCGAGCGCAGCGCGCGTGAACTGGCCCAGCTTCCCGTCGATTTTCCCGGGTCCGAAAAGGTTCTCGTCGAGATAGATCTGCACCAGTGTGATCGTGTCTCTCTCAGAAGCATCCGGCTCGGGCATGGGGCGGTTGCGTTTGAGGAACCCATGAGCGTTCCCTAACGTCATCACCAAGGCGAGGACGAGGAAGGCGACGCGTCGAGCGAGGCGCCCTTGGCCGGGCGTCCGCGATGGATTTTGAGGTTGCATGAGCGAGCCGAGAAAATTTCGGATATGTAAATTAAATCGGAATCGGGTCCGACTCAATCAAATCATTTAAAAAATACCGGATTCGCAAGGAATCTTATGGGGAAATGCCGAGAATGTCGAATGCGGTTCTCGCTCCAATTTCTCATTATTTTAGTTTTGCTAAATAAAAGGAAGTTCCTATTTTAGGAATGTGGGCGGCGTATGGCTCCCGCAGTTGTATGGACGCATCCCAACACTCAGCCTGCCCCGAATGCGGTCGCCCGGTTTTGCGGGATCCCGCGAATCCGCACGTGGTTCCGGAATGCCATTTTTGCCAGCAGGCCCACGTGGCGATGCGGGATTCAGAATCGGAGCTCGTTCACGGTCAGGCAGCAGCCGGGACTCAGCCCATGCCGCAGGCGGAATTTGTCGACGTTGAATCGCATGTCCGGGAAGCTGAACCCTATCGTGTCGAAGGGGCTTGGGTGAAGTTTGGGTGTCCGCATTGCAAGACCATGCTGCGGATTCGGGTGCGGGATACCGAGGATTGCCTCGTGGACTGCACTCATTGCGGGGTGGAGATCATTCCGCCGGATCTCGAGGAGGATTTGCAGGCGGAATTGTCGCGGGCCAGCGCGGCGAAAATCGAGGAGGAGTACGCGAAGAGCTTTCGGCCGGGCGCGGGTTCTTCGGAGGAGATCGAATTGGAAGATGACGACGAGGATCTGAATATTGATTTCGGAGATTTTGAAGCGGCTGAGGATGAGGATGAAGATGAGGAGGAGGAACGGGAAATCAGGCGTGCGGTGAAGGCCCTCCAGGACGGACAAGTGAGTTCTGCGTTCAAGGAGTTCGATGCCACCGAATTGATGGAGCCGATTCGGTGGGAAGATGACAAGGCCCTCGAACCGGAGGCCAATGCTCCTTCTTCCGTTTTCCCCATCGCGGTGCTCGGAGCCAGCGTGGTCGGCCTGCTGGCGCTGGGGGGTTGGTTTTTTGGCGTGTTTTCGGGGACGGAACGGGCCGACAATAAACTGGCGGCGCTGCAAAAAGCCGCGCTGGCGGAACAAACACGTTTTCTCGGAACAGTGGGTTCCATCGTGGGCCGCGACGACTGGCAGGACATGCTGACCGACGTGCGTCACCCGGAACGGGTGGAGAGTCTCATGGCGGACTACTATCAGCGGAAGCCGCACGAGCCGGTCCGGTTGGTGAGCACGGCGGAACCGAAAGAGGTGACAATCGGTTCCACCGAACTCTGGCAAGCGGTCGTCAAGGACGAGGCTGGCCAGAGCCGCTTTGTGGCCCTGGAGAAACGTCCGGATGGGTGGCGCCTCGACTGGGAGGCGTTCGTCGATCTTGCGCGCCAGGACTGGATCGCCTTCAACGCTGAACGGCCCGTCACGCCCACCATGCTCAGGGTGATCATGTGCCGTTGCCCGCTCCTCGAGAGTCATCTTGCAGAAATCGATTTTCCCGCCGAGAACGCCTTGGGGGTGCGCATCTGGCAGCGGAACCGCGAGGAAAGCCTGGTCGCTGTCATCGACAAGAAGTCTTTTCTCGGATGGCAGGTCGGGGAAAATCTTCTTTGGGATGCCGGTGCCCTCTTCATCGTCGAGGCCTCCTTTCCGATGAGGACGGAGGCACGGGGCCTGGTGCAACTGGACCGGCTCATCCAGCGCCGGTGGATTTATGGCTTGGACGAATCGGGTTTGAAAGTCGATGGCGGGACTTCGACGGCAGCGCGAATTCGTTGAGTTGAACTGCTTTGAGCAACGAAAACGAGTCCCGGGAAAAACGGGAGCGGAGAGTTTTCAGGCGGGCGTGAACTTCATGCCGGGCTGGACTTCGTTTCCTGCGAGAAAAGACGCGACATCCATACGCTTTTTGCCTTCGAGTTGAATCGACTGAAGGCAAAGCAGTGCCTCTCCCGTGGAGACGACAATGCCCGATCCGTCGGCGGAAAGAATCGTGCCCGGTTCCGGGCCCGCCTCGCCTTCGATGACTTCGCAAGGCGGAAACACCTTCAGCTTTCGCGGTTTGCCTTCGCCTGAAGGAAGCGATGTCGAAGTTCCAGGCCAAGGGTCGTAGGCGCGCACCGTGCGTTCGATTTCGACGGCGGAGTTCGACCAGTCGATCCTTCCGTGTTCGCGTGTAAGCTTTGCGCAGTGCGTTGATTCTGAATCGTTTTGGGGCTCGCGGGGAGTGGTGCCGTCGGCCAACAGTTCAAGCGCCTCGAGCAGCGCTGCGGGGGCGATTCCGGCCAACTTATCGTGGAGACTCCCGCCGGTTTCGTTCCGGGCGAGGGCTATTTCCTGCGTGAGCAGAATGTCCCCGGTATCGAGCCCTTCGTCCATGAACATGATGGTTACCCCGGAGTTGGAATCTCCTTCGCGGATGGCCGCTTGAATCGGGGAGGCGCCGCGATGACGTGGCAGCAGGGAGGCGTGCACATTCAGGCAAGCCAGCCGCGGGGCCCGGAGTGCGCGGGTGCGGAGGATTTGCCCGTAGGCAACGACGACGAAGACGTCGGCGTCGAAGGATTCGAGGAGGTTGAGCGTTTCCTCTCCGCGCAGCTTTTCCGGTTGATGGACCGGGATAGCCGACGCTTCCGCAAGCACCTTGACCGCTGGCGGTGTTAGTGCCTGGTGGCGTCCGACCGGCTTGTCCGGCTGCGTGAAGACGGCGAGGATCTCGTGATCCGGAGACGCGATGAGTCTTTCCAACGATGGAATTCCGATATCGCCGGTTCCGAGAAAGACGATTTTCAACTTGGCGGAGAATACGGATTCAGGTTACGCGATCGATGCGTTGGCCGTCCATTCCTCAAGGTGGACGATGACGTCGAGGACGTCGTATAGCACCTTCGCCGGTGGCTGCGAAGCGTCAATGTCGGTCACCTTGCCTCCGTAGTACTGGAGGATGGGCTTCGACTCCTGTTCGTAGGTGGTGATGCGCTCCTTGATGACCTCTTCGTTCGCATCGTCGAGACGATTGTCTTTCAGGGCGCGCTTGCGAAGGCGGCGCGCAAGTTCCTCGCGGTTCGGGCAGGAGAGATGGAAGACCTGGACGACTTCGATGTAGGGGTCGATGAGTTCGGCCTGCTCGACGTTTCGAGGGATGCCGTCAAGGACGAGGAAGTCGATGTCGGGCTTGAAATCGTGGCTGTCTTCCTTGCTCGTGATTTGCGTGTGCCAGAGCTTCACCGTGATCTCATCGGGGACCAGCTTCCCGGCGGCCGAGTACTTGACGAACTCCTGGCCAATCGGCGTGCGCGTGTCGAGTGCGCGGAATACGTCCCCGCAGGCGCAGTGGTAGAAACGCGGAATCATGCCAAGCGCCTTTCCCTGGGTGCCTTTCCCCGAGCCGGGGGCTCCGAAGACGAGAATCGTCTTGTAGCGCTCGTCCGGAGGATTTTCCGAGGAAGTATCGTGCATCGCCCATTGATACCCGGAACCCCCGGGGTCTCAACCGGAAGCTGGCCTTAGTCTGCCCACTCCGGCTCCGATCCAGTAGGGAACGTTGATGAAATAGATGAGGAGGAGCGCCATGTTCTGTTCGAACGTGAGCTTCATGATGTGGATCGCGCCGAAGTGGAGGATGATCAGGAGCACCCCGATGATGAAGGCGCGAAGGCGCCCGTAAAGGGCGATCGGAGCAATGAGTTCGGCGATAAGTCCCGGACCAAACAGGATGATGGCCACCCAGGGATGATCCGTGACGAGATTTTTCAGGCCAAGTGCCCAGTTCGGGGAATCCTGCTCGAGTTTGTGGTAGTAATCCTGGTTCCACGTCTTCTCGAGGTCGACGCCGATCTTCCGAATCTGCCAAAGCCAGGCACCGTCGGACCGGACCAGTTTCGTGATCGCGGTCGTGAGGTAGATGGCGGCGATCGCCGATTGCGTGACGAAGATTTCCATCGCGCGCGCATTCCAGGTCGGCGCGAACGGGTGCGGCTTTCCGATCCAGATTCGAATCTGGTGATAGAGGTGCCACGCTGCCTGCGCGAGCAGGACCATGGTGAGCGCCTGATAAACGTGACTGATGGAACCCTGCGAGTTCTTCAACGTTCCCACCGCCAGGCTGAGCGTGAGCATGTAGGGTAGAGCGAGCCAGCGAAGGATGCCGAAAACATAGCAGACGAGGACGGGGATGAGGATCCACATCATCCATTTCATGATCTCCGCATCGCCCGCCCAAGTGAAGTCCATGCCCCAGAGCGCAAGGCCGTTTGGAATAGGTTGCTCGGAATACTTCGCCTGAACCGGCAGGTTGAAGTAGAGCAGGATCGCCAACCCGAGGCGCATGCACCACGCCTCGTAACGGGCATAGCCGGGATTTCGGGGTTGGAGGCGTTTGAGGAAGCCAAGCATTACGCCCCTTTAGACCACACGCGACAGCGAATTGGTGCAAGTTGATATCCCGAGAGAATTCTCCGGATTCTAGGCAATAATCTCC
>JBCDLR010000037.1:0-17556 GCA_038745205.1 Verrucomicrobiota bacterium | reverse complement strand
CGCTGCGGCTTCGACCGCGTGGTCGAACCCGTCGATCGCTCCGATCGCGACCGTCCCGCGCGACGCGAGGCGCGCCGCGCGTCCGGCCCCCGATTCTCGCAAATCGTTCCGCGGCGGAACCCTACCGTCCCGTCGTCGGCCCGGTTTTCCCCGCGATGCCGCGCGGAGAAATTGAAGCAGGGCTGAAGTCCCGTGACCGTGCGCTCTTCATCAAGGAAGGATGGATCCGCGACCCCTACATCAGTCTCGGTCCCGACGATTTCTACTACCTGACGGGGACAACACCGGTTCAGGGAGATCCGCGGGAGCAATCGGACCCCTACAATATCGGCCTGCAGGAGACTTCCGTTGTTGGCTGGAAAGTGAACGTTTGGCGAAGCAGGGACTTGATCGATTGGGAGTCGCTCGGCGCACCGTTCACCCTGAAGGATACCCTGCAGTTTCAGGATCGGGACAATCCCATTCACGAGACCGAGCAGGCCCAGTGGCGCCTTTGGGCCCCGGAGGTCCACTGGCTCGGCGACCGCTGGGCCGTCGTGCATTGCCCGAGTTTCGTTGCCAGTCTCGCTCTCTCCGATGGACTCAAACTGGAGGGCCCGTGGACCCATCCAATGGGCAACAACCTCGGTCGACGTCACGACCCCTCCCTCTTCCAGGACGATGACGGGACCTGGTATCTGCTTTGGGGGAACACCTTGCTCGCGCCTCTGAAACCCGACTTCAGTGATTACGCCGGCGATCCCGTGCGCATCGACCCCTCCGGATCCCGACCGGGCCCAAATGGCAAGCCCCTCTCTCGCATCGGCCACGAAGGCGCCACCATGATCAAGGTCGGCGGGAAATACGTTCACTTCGGCACCGCCTGGTCGACCGACAAGATGCGCACGGGCAGCTACAACCTCTACTACTGCACCGCCGACAAGATCACCGGCCCCTACGGCCCGCGAAAGTTTGCCGGTCGCTTCCTCGGCCACGGCACCCCCTTCCAGACCCGCGACGGCAGGTGGTGGTGCACCGCCTTCTTCAACGGGAACGTTCCACCGCTCCCCCGCCACGGTATTGAAACCCGCGATCTTTCCGAGACCGCACAGACGATCAACGGCCGCGGCACGACGATCGTTCCCCTTGACGTGAAGGTGTTGGAAGAAGGCGAGATCAACATCCGCGCAAAAGATCCCGCCTATGCGAACCCCGGTCCCGACGAGGCACAGGAGTTTGAGCAGGTCCCGACTGCCTACCGCCAACGCGACTAGCGAAAGGAAGTCGTCCGGGAACGGGAAATTCCCGCTTGGATTTCCGTTCGGATTTCATCAATCTCGGCAGTCATACTCCCCATGAAGTTCACTTTTTCGCTTACACGCCGCCTTGGTCTGAAATTGCTTGCTTTTGGAAGCGTGTTTGGTCTCAAATCCCGCTCCGCCGTCGCGCAGGATGCGCCCCCCGTAGAAAAAAATACCATTTCCGCCGCGACCCCGCTCGAGAACTGGCGGAACACCCACGATCGCGTTTGGCTTGGCGGCCACGTTTGGGCAAACCCCATGGAGGACTGGGCTATCGCGGACGGCTGGGCGACGTGCAACAACGACGGCACCAATCGCAGCATCCATTCGCTAACGCACCAGCTCACGGACCCGGCAGAACCTTTTGGCATGTCGGTGAAGATGGGTTTGCCCGCGACCTCGAAGAAGAACTCAGGCGGCGGATTCCGCGTCGGGGTGAAGAGCGATATCAACGAGTTCCGCAGCAATTGCTTCGCGAGCGGAGGGATCGACGCGGGCCTCGTCGGACGTGAACTGGTCCTCGGCAAGAACAAAGCAAAGGTGGGCGACCTCGGTGGCGAGACTGAATTCCGGCTTCGCTTGAGCGGCGTTCCGGCTGGCGACAAATGCCAACTCACCCTTTCCGTGAAGGGCGCCCAATCGGGGAAAGTCCTCGCGAAAGTCACTTCCAAGGTCAACGGCAACGACATCCTCGGGAACGTCGCCATCGTCAGCAACTATGCCGGATCATCGAAGAAGGCACGGCGCGGTATGGAGACTCCCGCGTATCGATTCGCGGGCTGGAGCGCAGGCGGCGACGCCTTCACGGTAACGGAGGATCATCGCTTCGGACCCATCCTCTGGTCGATGTATTCCCTGAGTGACTCGCGGAGTGAAGAGGGTTTCGTCCTGAAGATCAGCGCCCTCACCGGCCCCATGGGCACCAGCGACAACCAGCTTGTGGCCCTTGAAATCAAGGATGGAAGCGGTGACTGGAAGTCCCTCGGCGAGGCGACGCTCGATCCCGACGCCTGGACGGCGACTTTCCGCATTCCGAACTGGAACGAGAAGAACGACACGCCATACCGCCTCGTCTACGTGGAAAAGGGCCGTGACGGCAGCGAAGCCCGCAACGAGTGGGCTGGCACGATCAAGGCGAATCCAAACGGACGACCAGTGCGCCTCGCTGCGATGACCTGTCAGAACGACTACGGCTTCCCCTACAAGCCGGTCGCCAACAACATCGTCAAACTCGACCCCGACATGGTCTACTTTTCCGGCGACCAACTCTACGAGAGCCACGGCGGATTCGGCGTCATCCGCGATCCGGCCGATCCCGCCATCCTCAACTACCTTCGCAAGTTCTACCAGTTCGGCTGGGCTTTCCGCGAAGCGATGCGCAATGCACCGACGATTTGCATTCCCGACGATCACGATGTCTTCCACGGCAACATCTGGGGCGAAGGGGGTGCCGCCATGGCCGACAGAGACAAGGGCACTTCTTCAAAAGGAGGCTACATCCAACCTGCGAAGATGGTCAACGTCGTGCACAAGACCAGCTGCGGGCATCATCCCGACCTCTTCGATTCCACTCCCGTCAAACAAGGCATCAGCGTCTACTACGGTGACATGGTTTATGGGGGTGTTAGTTTTGCCATCGTCGGCGACCGCCAGTTCAAGAGCGGACCGGGTCACGTCGAAACCGGAAGCGGCCGTGCCGACCACGTGCATGACCGCAACTTCGACACCTCGGTTCTCGACAAACCCGGCCTGCAGCTTCTCGGCGAACGCCAGGAGAAATTCCTTGAAGCCTGGGCCGAAGACTGGCGCGGACACTCGATGAAAGTGCTTCTCAGCGAAACCGTCTTTGCCGCCGTCGCCACTCACCACGGCAAATTCGACGGCTACCTCCAGGCCGATCTCGACTCGGGCAGCTGGCCGCAAACGGCCCGCAACAACGCCATCCGCATTCTTCGAAAATCGAAGGCCCTCCATGTGAACGGCGACCAGCACCTCACGACGATGTGCCAGTACGGCACCGACGAACAACGCGACAGCAACTGGTCCTTCTGCACCCCCGCCATTGCCGCGGGATACCCACGCTGGTGGCGCCCCGACGACGAGGGCATCCCGCACGAACATCGTCCCGGTCACGGAAACGCGAACACCGGTGAATTCACCGATGGCTTTGGCAACAAGGTCTACGTCTATGCCGTCGGAAATCCGGAGGTCGGGACCTTGAAGAATCGCTATGAAAAAGCCCACCAAAAAGGCAGCGGATTCGGCCTCGTCACCATCGATACCAAAGCCAAGACGTATCTTTGCGAGTCCTTTAGATTCAATATCGATCCCACCGACGGTAATCCCGACAACCAGTTCCCGGGCTGGCCCGTGACGATCCATCAGAGGGAAAATGGAGGGGAGAACGTGATCGCGTGATTTTCGAAGCGCTCCCGGGGTGAATTGAGCCTCAATGATCGCGGTGGCCCGGATCACTTGAAAATTCTTCCCTTTCGCGGGAACGGCGTGAAGTTTGCTTCGAACGATCAAGCGTGACCGAAAACCTGACCTCCGCCTCCCATCCATCCAGTCCCGCCCGCGCCATCACCGAGGCGGGACTTGAGACCCTCGATCAAAAGATCGAGGAAGTAATGGCCTGCGTGCGCGAGATGCTCGCGTCCACGTCCCGGAGCGACCTCGCCCACGCGCTTCCATGGCCCGGCCAGGACACCGAGACCGAATTGGAGGCCGATCCCGGAGCCATTGCGAAAGTCTATTCGATCGCCTTTCAACTGCTCGACATGGTCGAGGAACAAGTCGCGCTTGAGACCCGCCGGAAGCGGGAGAACGTTCTCGGGCCGGAAACGGAAACAGGGCTTTGGCCGCAGGTGCTCGCGACCCTGAAGGAGGAGGGATTAAGCGGAACAGAGATCGGGGAAATCCTCGCGCAAGTCCGCATCGAACCGGTCTTCACCGCGCACCCGACGGAAGTCAAGCGACCGAGCGTGCGCGAGCGCCATCGCGAGCTCTATCAACGCCTCGAGCATTTCACCGATCCGGAAATCAGTTCGCAGGAAAGAGAACGCGCCCGCAATGATTTCCTCTCGGCCCTCGAGGCGCTGTGGGTGACCGGTGAGATTCACGGCGAGAAGCCCACCGTGGAAAGGGAGCTTCGGAACGCCCTCCACTACCTGCGAAAGATCTTCCCGCGCGCGCTGGAGCATGTCGACCGCCATCTTCTCTGGGCATGGAAACACGCAGACCTCGACCCGGAAATCCTCACCATCACCGGTGGCGGGGCCAACTTCCGCTTCGGACTCTGGATCGGCGGCGACCGCGACGGACACCCTTTTGTCACTGCCGACGTCACCCGCGATACTTTGCGTGAGCTTCGGCGCCAGGCGAACAAGCTCTACCTCAAGGAACTGGAGGACGCCGCTTTCTACCTTTCGGTTTCCTCGCATTCCCACGAAGTCCCGGGGGATCTGCAGGCCCGAATCGATTTTCTCGCCGGTGAACTCGGGGAGGAAGGAGACTACATCCTCGGACGGAATCCGGTCGAGCCGTGGCGCTGCTTTACATTCCTCCTGCGATCATGGCTCCGCCTGCACCCCGAGACGAGACTCGAGGACTTCCGGGCCGATCTGAAGTTGCTCGAGTCGTCGCTCGTCAACATCGGCGCCGCCCGGCTGGCTGAGACAGCCCTCCGCCCGGTTTTGCGGCTGACGGATATTTTCGGCTTTCACCTCGCGGAACTCGACGTTCGCCAGAACAGCGCCTTCCACGATCGAGCCGCCGCGCAACTGCTGGTCGCGGCCGGGATCGAGGACGCACAAACGTTCCCCGAGTGGTCCGAGGAAAAGCGCCTCGCCTTCCTGGAAACCGAACTCCAATCACCCCGCCCGTTCCTGCATCCCGAGCAATCCGCGGGCGAGGAAGCCGACGCCGTGCGCGACTGTTACCGGGTCCTTGCCGACTATCGGCGCGAGTTCGGCGACGGCCTCGGCTCGCTCATCGTCAGCATGACGCGGTCGCTTTCCGATTTGCTCCTCGTCCATCTTTTCGCGCGGGAAGCCGGGTTGACCGAGACATCGGACGGGAAGCAAGTCTGTCCGTTGCAGGTCGTACCGCTTCTTGAGACGCTCGATGACCTCGAGAACGGCGAAGGCATCGTCGACAGCTACCTGCAACATCCGGTGGCGCAGGCCAGTCTCGCCGTTTCCTGCCGCGATACCCAGCCTCACCAGCAAGTAATGCTCGGCTACAGTGACTCGAACAAGGACGGGGGCATTCTCGCCAGTCGCTGGGCTCTCTTTCAGGCGCAGCAAGCCATCTCCGCCGTGGGCAAAAAACACGGCGTGAAAATGCGGTATTTCCACGGACGCGGCGGCTCCATCAGTCGCGGCGCGGGGCCGACGGATTGGTTCCTTCGCGCGCTTCCCCACGAATCGCTGAGCGGTGACTTCCGCATGACCGAGCAGGGCGAAACGATCGCACGCAAATACGCCTATCCCGGCAATGCGAGCTACCATCTTGAAAACCTCGCCGCGTGCATGGTTCAGACGACTGCCCGCCACCAACGGGAGCCGAAACCGGAAGATCCCGGCCTCGAATTGATGGACGGACTCGCGAAGCGCAGCACGGAAGCTTACCGGGAATTGCTCGAGACCGAAGGGTTCATCCAGTTCTACCGGCAGGCAACCCCCATCGACGCCCTCGAGCAAAACCAGGTGGGCTCGCGTCCCTCACGACGCACGGGCACGGCCAGCCTCGACGACTTGCGCGCCATTCCCTGGGTTTTCAGTTGGACGCAATCCCGCTTCTACCTCACGGGGTGGTATGGGGCCGGATCGGCGCTGGCCGCTCTTGAAGCCGAGTCGCCGGAGGACTTTCAGCATTTGTGCGAAGTCATCGGCCGCTCAACCTTCGCCCGCTACGTGTTCACCAGCGTCGAAACCAATCTCGCGAGCGTGCACCCCGAGATCATGCACGCCTACGCCACGCTCGTCGAAGATGAAGGCTTGCGCGAAACGTTCATGGCAAAGATCGACCGCGAATTTTCGGTCACGGAGGAACAATTGGCCAAGCTCTTCCCCCTGCCACTCCCGCAGCGCCGACCCCGTTACGCGAAAACCCTCGAACTTCGCGACACATCCCTCTACACCCTGCATCTTCAGCAGGTGGACCTCTTGAGAAACTGGCGCCAGGCGGGTGGCGGATTACCCGACGCGCTCGTCTTCAACATCAGCGCCATTGCGAGCGGGCTACGGAACACGGGTTGAATTTCACCGCATTCCCCTCGGCGGTTTCGAAGAGTCTCGACCAAAGGGCAGCCCTTTCGTCACTTCTTTTCCGCGATCGTCGACGAGGCGAACGTCCTCAAGGCGGCGATCTTGTGACAGAAAAAACACGTCTCCTTCATCTCACGTTTGGAGATAATCTCCTCCCACATTTGCTGCAGTTTGGGGATGCGTTCCGGAGCAAGCATGACGGTGACGCAGCCGAATTCACGGTTCAGGCGGAGGCCGCCGGTGGTCGCTTCGTTGTCATGCTGGATTCCCCGCAGGTTGCTGACGCTTGCCCCCGGAATTCCCATGTCGAGAGCCGCGTAGAGCAGCGGATCCACGTCTTTCCGCCGGCAAAGAAGATTAAAGGCCCGTAAATCCGTGAAACTGCCGCGCGAACTCTTCGCAAACTCCGCCGCCTTGGGATCGTGGATCAAGAGCTGGTTGGCCCGCCAATCCGTGGTTCCATGAAGGTCGTCGATGGCACGCACGATCTGCTGGATGCTCGCGGAGTGTTTCTTCGCCTGGAAGACACTGGCAAGGTTGACGAGCCCCTTGGAAAGCGGCACTTGGCAAAGAATACCACGCCCCGGCTGATCAACGTGCCCCGACTCTGCCATGGCCTGGAACACGGCATCGAGATCGTAGTTATCGACGACAACCGTGACTTGCTCCTTGTCGTGCTTCTTCGTGATGCGGAGCAACCCGAGCCGGTCGCGAAGGCCAAAACCGCGCACGTAGGAAATCGTCGGCCCGGCGGCGCCGGCGTTGATTGCCGCCCGGGTGATGCCCTCGGCCGTATCCCGCTCGAGCACGTGGACCAGGGCATTGAGGTCTTTGCGAAACCGAATATCGAACGAAACCGACTCAAAGGTGTACTGTCCCGGCGCCCAGAGCGGAAAGTCACCCGCCGTCGTGACGTCGAGGCACTCCATGGAGAAAATCGAACCCGCCCCGTACTGGCGAAGTTTCCCGACCATGACAATTTGCTCCATGAGATGCCCCGTGTCTTCGTTGGGTGCAAGAAAGCGAATGATCTCCTGCTCCGGGGAAAGGTTGGGGAGGAAAGACTGGTACCACCGGTCCTTCAGGACACTGCCGCGCGCGCTCTGCGTGAAACAGTGGGTGACGCCAGACGACATGACTTCATCGACGACCCGCTCGGTACTGCGCCGGGGGAGAATGGCCGTGACCAGCGAGTAGTTTTTCTTCTGTTCAAAGTTCATCCGCGTCCTCCTTCGACTCTGAGGGCAAATTGCGTTCCGCCGCCCGGTTCACGATCAATCCCACGGTCAGGACCGTGATGATGGGCCCGACCGAGGCGAGGGCAAGGATGCCAAATCCGTCGATGACACCCGGAATGTTGGCGCCGATTCCCAGCCCCATCGAGAGCACCAGCGGCACCGTGATCGGCCCCGTCGTCACCCCCGCGCTGTCCCAGGCAAAGTTCACAAACTCATCCGAAGAGATGATGGTCAGGAAAAGGAGAAACAGATAGGGCGGAATCAGGAGCCACGTGAGTTCCAGCGAGGCAAAGGCCATCTGGGAAACCCCGGCGGCGATCCCCATACCGACACCGATGGCCACCACCTGCATGAGCAGTTTTTTCTTGAAGACACCGACAGTCGAGTCCTCGACGGTTTGCCCCAACGCATTCAATGCGGGTTCGGCCAGCGTGGCGCCGTAGCCGAGGAAGAACGCAAAGAGGATTGCGACAAGCTTCCCGAGAAACGGATTCTCAAAGAGGGGAGGAAGCGTCCCTGAAAGCCCCCACGGCGTGATTGAGGCGAAGGTTACGGGGACATTACTCCCCAGCTGCGTTCCCAACGGCGTCAGGCCCAGCGTCAGGCCCAGACCAAAGAGCGCCATGCCGAAAACGGCGAAGACAATTCCGATTGCGATCTCGTCGCCCCGGCGAAGACGTTCCCGCAGGACAACAAGCAGGGTGAGAAACAGAAATCCGCAAAGCGGAAGGATGGCCTGTGCGGCCATGAGAAACGCGGAGATCAGTTCCTTGCCAAGATCAGCATCGGGGTTCCACGGGCGCCGGGTCTGCTCGACAAAAAATGTTTCGATCGTTCCCATCACGTCTTCCTTTTCGAGCACCACTTCCATGTCCCGGTGCACGATGCGGCCATTCTCCATCACAACCTCTCCACCTCGATAGGTCGTCTTGTAGCCCTCGACGTTCTCCGGAAATTTCCCGTTCTCCTTGTAGGTTTCAAACTCCTCCTCCGTGAAGGGCAACTCCGGCTCCTGCTCCCACTCTGACATTGTCTCACCGGAGTCGACTTCCTGTGCCTCGGTCAGGAGCGCAGCGGTATCTCCGCGGTAATTTTCAGCTCCGAAATAATCCTTCGCAGAGAAATGGTAAAAGGAGAGCAAAAGGACGGCGATGATTGGAAAGAGCGAGGCCAGCGTGACAATGCCGAACCCGGCGGCCCCGCTGTCCTTGTCCCCGATAATCCGGCAAACGCCGATTCCCAGCGCAAGCACCAGCGGCACGGTCACCGGCCCGGTCGTCACCGCACCGCAATCCCAGGCAAGGCCGATGACGGGCCGGAGAATCGGGTTGAAATGGGCGAAAATCGTCATGCTGGCGAGGAGCAGAACAATGGGCAAAATCAAGACCTTGAGCGGCCATCCGAAAAAGAATCGTAGAATACCCAGGGTCACCGCCAGGCCCACGCCGATCCCCACACAGACGACCAGTTGCGTCGAAAAGTCGTTGAGGATGCTGTAGAGCAGCGGCGCCTGATCCGGCTGCACACCACTTCCCGCCTGCTTCAACACAGAGATCGCCGGCTCGGCGAGCGTTGCCCCCACTCCGAGGATGAAAGCGAAGAGCATGATGGTCGGAAGCTTCGAGTTCCGCGGCAGAATGGCTCCAATCGTCTCGCCAAATGGCATGAGCCCCAGCCGCAACCCTTCCATGAAAAAAGTGAGCCCAATGATCACGAAAATCAGCCCCGCCGAAATCGTCGCGCCGTAGGTGATGGGAACCTTGAGGATGACAATCTGGAAAAGGAGAAGGTAGGTGACAATGAACCAGACGCTCTTGAACTGCTCGATCGCCTTTTCCTTGAAATACCGCCAGATGATCGAAGCCACGCCCGCGACCCCAAGCTGCGAGAGCGCGGAGGGCTTTTTGGGGGTGGCGTCTGTCATCGGTGGAAGCTTAGCGCGAAGCGGTTCCCGTGCCAACAGGGCGGAAGCAGGCCCTTAACTTTGGGCTTTTTCAACCAAGGCTGACAGCTTCCTTTTCAGGGTCGCGTAAGAAAAATGCTTCAGGGCGACCTCGTAATTGTGATCACACCATTGCTTGGCAAGATCGGGCGTTTCAAGGAGGAACCGGGTGCGCTCAACGACCCCGGCATCGACGGCACCTTCCAATGTAACGGTTTTGAAACCACAGGGCTCGATATCGTCGATGTAAACCTGGTAGCGATTCACGACGACAGGCTTCCGGAAGTAGACCGCCTCAAGAAATGCATTTCCGAATCCCTCGTAAATGGACGGGTAAGTGACCAAATCGGCGTGCGGATAGATGTCCCAAAGCCGGTAGATGCGTTTCCCTTCTTCCGTTTCCCCATGCTCGTGCCCGATCCGGTCGCCAAACCAGATCACCCGCACGCCCCGCTGTTTCGCAAGGCGAATGAGCATGTCCTGGTACTCGAACCCCTCGTCCCCGGCGCGGTGGGATACGAGGAGACAGTATTTCTTCCCGTTCGTTTGCTGGAGTTGGTCAAGCAATTCTATGGAGAGTTCGATGCCCTTGCGCGGGACGATCCTCGTCGGTTGCAGGACAACGATCTCATCTTCCCCGATTTCCGCTTCCGCCCGGAAATCCCGCGAATAGCTCTCGTCGATCTCCGGCGGTGTCTCGAAATCGAAAACGTTGGGCACAACCGTCGAAGGCACCCCTTTCCGCTCCTGCAGGCTCCCCACCGCCATCGAGTTGATGACCACATGCTGAAATCGATCCGTAAACGAGGGCGGGAAGGCGTCCTCCAGGTAATCGTCCGCACTTGTGTGGTGAAAACGCCCGCGCTCCCAGACAAAATCGTGGTGGTGGGCAATCGTCGGAATCGGCGTTTCTTCGATCAACTCCTTCAGGGCGAGCCCCAGTGGGACGTTCATGGGAATGGCAAAGATGTTCTGGGGAACAAGGACGTCGATTTGGAATTTCTCGATGAAGGCGCGTAACTCGTCCTTGATCTGGCACTTCAAGCGCTTCACGAGCGCGGATATCTCCGGGGGACGGTCGTGCTTGAGCCCGAAGAGCGTTCGCTGGAGGATGAAGATCTCCGGATGCTCGAAGAACGCGAGTTCACAGAGATGCGAACGTTCCGCCGGCGTGTCGAGTTGTCCCGCGAACCAGAAACACTCGTGCTCGAGATCCTGCTCCAGGACATGGACCCACTTCGCAGCCTCCAACGAGACGCCGTCCGTGCCGAAAAAGCGAGTGGAGATGAAGCCGATGCGCATGCGGCAAGAAATGTCCGCAAATTGCGTGCCCGCAATGGATTACTTCGAATTTTGGGACCCCAGAAAAGACGCGAAAGATATTGATGATGAAAATTCAGGCCATGGAGCTGAAGCTGATCAGATGGTTCGAGACCATCCTGGCACCCCGCCAAGAGGTCACCATCGCCCTCAACTCCAAGACACTTTTCGAGTCTTTTCGCGGGCTTCCACGGTTCCACCGCTCAACCGGAAAGAATCCCCCGGGCTATGATTCCACTTCGCTTGTCACCGGCTCGGCTTCGCCGGGATCGCTTTCGTCGGCGGAGAACTTGAGGCGCTTCTCGTCTTCGGCCTTTGAAACCGTGACTGTGTCTCCCGGCTTCACATCGCCGCGCAGCAAGTGCTCGGCGAGCGGGTCCTCGAGATTGCGTTCGACGGCACGACGCATTGGGCGAGCGCCGTAGGACGGGTCGTAGCCCTCGTCGATGAGGAAGTTCTTCGCCGATTCCTCAAGGACAACGCCGATTTCCTTGTCGCCAAGACGCTTGAGCACCTTGCTGATCTCGAGATCGACGATCTTTTCGAGGTCCTCGCGTTCCAGCATGTGGAAGACGATGAGGTCGTCCAGACGGTTCAGGAATTCGGGCTTGAAGACCTTCTTCGCTGCTTCGGTGATCTTGTCCTTCATGCCTTCGAAGTCGGCCTTGTCGTCGGACATGGCGCCGAACCCGAGGGAAGTCTGCTTCTTGATCAACTCGGCCCCGGCATTCGAAGTCATGATGATGATCGTGTTCCGGAAATCGATCTTGCGGCCGAAGCTGTCGGTGACAGTGCCTTCTTCGAGGATTTGCAGGAGGAGGTGCAGGACATCGGGGTGCGCCTTCTCGATCTCATCGAAGAGGACCACCGAGTATGGCTTGCGGCGCACGGCCTCGCTGAGCTGGCCGCCTTCTTCGTAACCGACGTATCCGGGAGGCGAACCGATGAGACGGCTCGACGTGAATTTCTCCATGTATTCGGACATGTCGATCTGGATGAGCGCGTCGGCGTCGCCGAACATGAACTCCGCGAGATTGCGCGCGAGGTAGGTCTTGCCCACACCGGTCGGTCCGAGGAAAAGGAAGGACCCGATCGGCTTGCGCGGATCCTTGAGGTCGGCGCGGCTCCGACGGAGCGCCTTGGAAATGGCGATCACGGCCTCGTTCTGCCCGATGACCTTGTCGCTCAACTCGTCTTCCATGCGAAGAAGCTTCTGCGCTTCCTTTTCTTCCATGCGGTTGAGCGGAACACCGGTCCATTTCGAAACGACCGCCATGATGTCCTCGGCATTGACGTCGACCTGCGTTTCCTCGCTTTCGTTGCGCCACTCCTCGAGCATCTCGTCGAGCTGGCGCTTCGTTTGCTTCTCGGCGTCGCGAAGGGAAGCCGCTTTTTCGAAGTCCTGCCCCTTGATCGCGACGTCCTTGTTGACCTTGATCTCCTCGATTTTCTCCTCGATGTCGGTCAATTCCGGAGGACGTGTCATCGCGGAGATGCGCGCCTTGGCGCCGGCTTCGTCCATGATGTCGATGGCCTTGTCGGGAAGATAACGGTCGGTGAGATAGCGCTCGGAAAGGCGGACGGACTGCTCAATGGCCTCTTCCGTGTACTTCGCCTTGTGGTGCAACTCATACTTGTGCTGCAAACCGCGGAGGATCTGGATCGCGTCGTCGATATTCGGTTCATCGACCTTCACCTTCTGGAAGCGTCGTTCGAGGGCCGCGTCTTTTTCGATGTACTTGCGATACTCGTTGAGCGTCGTCGCACCCACGCACTGGAGTTCACCCCGGCTCAGCGCTGGCTTGATGATGTTGGACGCATCCATCGCCCCTTCGGCGGAACCCGCCCCAACGATCGTGTGCAATTCATCAATGAAGAGAATGACACTCTTCGACTTGCGGATCTCGTCCATGACCGCCTTGATGCGCTCCTCGAACTGACCGCGATACTTCGTCCCCGCCACCATCAGCGCGAGGTCGAGGGTGATGACCTTCTTGTCGCGGAGAATCTCGGGCACGTTGCCGGAGGCAATTTCCTGGGCCAAGCCCTCGACGATCGCCGTCTTGCCCACGCCGGCTTCACCGATAAGAACCGGATTGTTTTTCGTGCGGCGGCAGAGGATCTGGATGACGCGCTCGATTTCCTCTTTCCGTCCGATGACGGGATCGAGTTCCTCCTTCTGCGCGAGTTCCGTGAGGTCGCGGCCGAAAGCGCGGAGAGCAGGCGTTTTCGAGTCCTTCCGTCCACCGGCACCGGCGGAGACACCCTCGGCGCCTTCCATTTCCTCGTCGTCCCCGTCGGGGGCAAAATTCGGATCGAGCTCCTTCAGGATCTCGTTGCGTGTGCGCTCGATGTCGACCTCGAGACTCTTGAGGACGCGGGCAGCCACGCCGTCGCCTTCGCGGAGCAAACCAAGCAGGATATGTTCGGTGCCGACATAGGAATGATTGAGCGCTTTCGCTTCCTTCCCGGCAAGCGCAAGAACCTTCTTCACGCGCGGTGTGTAGGGAATGTTCCCGACCATTTTCGTTTCCGGTCCGGAGCCGACTTGTTTCTCGACTTCCATGCGGACGGTCTCGAGGTCGAGTCCCATCTTCTGAAGGACATTGACGGCAACGCCCTGGCCGAGTTTGATCAATCCCAGGAGCAGGTGCTCCGTGCCGACATAATTATGATTGAATCGGTCGGCTTCCTTGCGGGCAAGGGCGAGAACTTGCTGGGCACGTGGTGTAAAATTATTCATCATCGGTAGCTACTGGTCATCATTGTCGGAAGCCTCACCTTTCCGTTTCAGGGAAAAGATATCCGGCTCGGGCAATGTTTTCAACTGGTCGCGCATGATTTCAGCGCGGAGGGAATCGCGTTTTTCCGCGGAAAGCTTGGTTTTCGCTCGTATTTGGAGATGAGCAGGTTGGATTTGCATGAGGAGAATGTCCACCGACTCGCGAGCTTCCGAAGGGAGACACTCGAGATCGACAGCAAGTCTCAGGACTGAAAGCAGGTTGAGTGCCTCCTTCGAAGTGATGATGTACGAGTGCCGCAGGATGGCGTATGCTCGGCCGATCTGGTCAAAAAGCGTGTTGGGCTTGTCCTCGAGAAGCATCTGACGCGCGTTCTGCTCGTTGTTGATGATTTGACCAACCACGCGTTCGAGCCGGGCGATGATTTCATCCTCCTTTTCGCCGAGCGTGTTCTGGTTCGACACCTGGAAAAGGTTTCCAAGAGCTTCCGTCCCCTCTCCGTAGAGACCCCGCACGGCCAGCCCGATCTTGTTCACAGCCTGGACCACCTTGTTCACCTGCTCAGTGAGAACAAGCGCCGGCAAGTGAAGCATGACGGACGCCCGCATGCCGGTTCCGAGATTCGTCGGGCAGGCAGTGAGATAACCCAATTGCGAATCGAAGGCGTAGTCAAGCGCCTCCTCGAGTCTCGAGTCGACGCTGTCGATGGCGCCATAGGCTTCCTCAAGGTTCAATCCGGGCTCGATCGACTGCATGCGCAGATGATCCTCCTCGTTGATCATGATCGACACCGACTGGTTCGCGTTCATGACAGCGGCGCTTCCCCCGCTGCGGGCGGCATGCTCGCGGCTGATGAGATGGCGTTCAACGAGGACCTGCTTCTTGATCGAGCTGAGATTCTCCAGTTCCTCGGAAAAGGCATCGCTCATTTCCTCGAGGCCATTCACCGCAGGAAGGATATCGCCGAGTATCCGCTTCCGTTCCGACTTTGATGCCCACCCCGGAAAGGAGGTCTGGCCCACGTTCCGCGCGAGTCGCACGCGGCTCGTCAAAACGATCTCCGAATACGGTCCTCGCGACTGCATCCAGTCGGCGGGATTGTCGAGGAGAGTTTCGAAGTTCATGACACGAATTTTAACAGGGGTAGATTAACAGGGGTAGAAACATTACGTTTGATGTACGAACACGGCAATTATTCGGAAATTCGCCGGTTTGGGATGTTTTGACCGCCAATTGCCCCGTTTGGTTCACTCCGAGGACTTCCCGGCGTCCTTTTTCAGGTCTTCTTCGGCAGAACGAATCTGGTCCCGCAAGGCGGCAGCTTCTTCGAAATTCTCATCCTTCACCGCGATTTTCAGCCGATGCTTGAGATCCTCCAGGCGATCCGAGAAGTCCCGGCTCCCCTGGAATTTCTGCGGCGACTTTCCGACGTGCTTCGTCCCGCGATGCATCGCCTTCAGGAGGCTGCCAAGCCCGTCGCCAAAAATTCGATAGCACTTGCTGCAACCGAGCCTGCCCGTCTTCTTGAAGTCGCTCTGAGTAAACCCACAGGAGTCGCATGAGGCCTCGTCGCTCGACCGCTCCAGTTTTTTTTCCGTGCCAAGGCCAAGCAACATCTCCGCAAGGGCAAACCCCGTCGGATCCGTCACGCCCTTCTCCTTCGCGCAACCTTCACAAAGGTTCACTTTTTGCATCTGGCCGTTGACGATTTGGGTGAGATATACCGTCGCCGCCTTTGTCTTGCACACATCACATATCATGGGGACCGGGCAAACTACGATAACGTCCGCAAGCCTGCCAATCGTTTAGGGAAAATGGTAGTACGGCAATCCCAGGAAATTTGGTGCATATTTTTCCCTGTTCAAAAGCTCCCGTCCACCATGAAACCCCCGCTATCCATCCTCGGCGGCGCCCTGATCGCCGTCGCCCCGCTTACCGTCGCGGTTCCGCCTGGCGAATTCGATCTCGATCCCGACAAATCCGCCCCAAAACAGGCGCATGGCCCGAAATTGACGGTCGAGACGTTTGCCGAGGCCCCGGACGTCCGGAATATCACCGCTTTTTGCTTCGACGAGAACTGGGACCTCTACCTGACGGAAACGCACCGCTTCCGGCGAGGGGTCGAGGACAACCGGAACCACCGCTACTGGTTCATGGAGGACATCCGGACGCGGACCACCACAGATCGGCGGCGGATGCTGGAGAAATGGGAACCGCAACTCGGTCCTAACTATTTCACCCAACACAAGGAACGCGTCCTCCGCCTGCGCGATTCCAACGGCGATGGCGCCGCGGACGAGATCAAGGAGTTCGCCGCCGGATTCAATGACATGGTGGACGGACCCGCCATCGGCATCGTGGCCGGACACGGAAAAGTCTACATGGCCTGCATTCCGAACATCTGGCTCCTCGAAGACACCGATGGAGACGGCGTGGCGGACAAGAGAGAGGTTTTCCAGGATGGGTTCGGCCCGAAGGTCAGCCTGAGCGGCCATGACCTCCATGGCATGATCTGGGGCCCGGACGGAAAGCTCTATTTCTCCATGGGCGACCGCGGGTTCAACTTGAAGACCCGCGAGGGAAAGGTCCTCGAAGACGTGAACACCGGCGCCGTTTTTCGCTGTAACGCCGACGGCTCCAGCCTGGAGATCTTCTTTCACGGGTTGCGAAACCCGCAGGAAATCGCATTCAACGAGTTCGGCGACCTCTTCACCGTCGACAACAATTCCGATCAAGGGGATCAGTCGCGCATCTGCTATCTCATCGAGGGCGGAAACGCCGGATGGACGATCGGCAACCAGCATCTCACGACCTTCAAGGACGACATCGAGGACGGCGACCTCGGCGAAAAGCCGTTCTGGTTGACCGAAAACCTCTGGAAACCCCGGCACAAGGGTCAACCGAAGTGGATCGTCCCTCCCCTCTACAACCTCACCAATGGCCCCTCCGGACTCGTTTTCGATTCCGGTATCGCCCTTCCTGACCGCTACCGAAACGGCCATTTCCTCATCTGCGACTACAAGGGCTCAGCCGCCCAGAGTTTTCTCTGGTCCTTTCAGGTCGAGCGAGACGGCGCAAGTTACAAGGTGAAGGACCCGCATGTGTTCTTCGCCGGTGTCACCAATACCGATGTCGATCTCGGCGCCGATTCAAGAATCTACCTTGCCGACTACGGCGGAGGCTGGCGCACGCCCGACCGTGGTGCGATCTACGTCCTTTCACATGAACCGACGCATGAAACGGCAATTGTGGGAACGACGGAGGAAATCCTGCGAAGCGACTTCAAAACCCTGGACGTGGAAACGCTCGCCGATCACCTCTCCCATCCCGATATGCGTGTGCGCCAGCGGGCACAATTCGAGTTGGTGAAGCGCAAGGAGTTTGAAACCCTGAAGAACCTAACATTCGACACGAATGCCGCGCTTTTCTCTCGTTTGCACGGCGTCTGGGGCCTCCGGCAACTCGGGAAAGTCTCCACCCTGAGAAACCTCGCCTTCACCTCCAACGAACCCGAGATCACCACCCAGGCCGCCCGGGCACTCGGAGATCTCCGGGACAGGAAAGCCGCGGAGATCCTGAACCGCCTGCTGAAAACCGGGAACGAACGCGTCAAGACCGCGGCGGCCATCTCCCTCGGAAAGATCCTCAAAGCGCATCCGGTCAATGACGAACTCGAAGCGAGAATCTATGTAAATTCCCTGCGGTTGGTTTCAAATACCGGCGATTCTCCCTTCTTGTTCCACGCAGGAATCCAGCTGATGCGCG
>JBCDLR010000036.1:0-17843 GCA_038745205.1 Verrucomicrobiota bacterium | reverse complement strand
GCGCCCTGAAGTTTCGTCAGGAATGCACCGAGGAAGCCGGTGACGAGGATCATGCCGAGTGTCGGGAAGAGCCCGATTCTTGATCCGATCTTGATGAGAAGAACGAGTTCGACGGCCGGGACGACGATGAAGAGAAGGAGGAGCCGGAAAAACATGGTGTCTGCGCCAGTAGCTTGCCCCGGTCGGGGCGGGATAAAAGCGGTAAATGCGAGGAAGGACTTCTTGCCGAGATGAGAATGCCGAGTCTGTTCTCCAGAATTGGATCCATGTCCATGATGACACTGCCAGTTCGTCTCAACGCCCTTCTGTCGGGTTTTCTTTTGTGGCCCATTCTGGTTGTTGCCGTGTCGGGGCAGGATGGAAGCGAGAAGTCCTTGTCGATAGCTTCCCTCGAGGCGGCGATTGCAGGAGTAGAGGCCTCTGACGGCGAGCAGATCGTCAAGGACGGGATCATCGGGAAGTACCGGTTGGCGATCGAGGACTTGAAGATCGCGGAGGCATTCAAGACCCGGGAGGCAAAGTGGCGCCAATTGCCGAAGACGGGCAGAAGGGATCTGGAAAAACAGCGGGCCGCGCTCGAGGGGGAGCCGGAGAGGTCGAGAGTGATGGTCAAGGCGGTGGAGCAATTGCCGGCGGCGATCGAAGAGCAGCGGGCAGTGGTCGCGGAGCAACGTGCGGAACTGGCGCAGATCACATCGGAACTCTTCGAAGCGCGGGGTCGACCGTTGGAGATCGGGAACCGTCTCGAAGCACTTCAGGAGGTCGAGATCGTTGATCCCGGTGCCGGAGATGGAGTTCAAGACGAGGTCGGCTTTGCCGCGCGACGCGCCGAGAGTCTAAAGATGCTCGCGGAAAAAGGAATGCTGGAGCAGGAGCGAGCAAGCAATGCCTTGCGGGTGGAGTTGCTCGATGGAACCCGGGAATTGGCGGAGCGGTCTCTACAGGTCGAGATCGGACACCTCGATGAACTGGAGGAATATGCGACAAAGACGTGGTTGATGGAAGCCAGGTCACTGGCAGCGCAGGGGAGCGAGGCCGTGCTACAGGCCGAACCACTGGCGAAGATTGATGCCTGGGTCAGGGAACTCCGCGACGAAGTGGAGACTCTTGCCGCCGAGATTCCTCTCCTCGCGGAGCGGCTGGGTGAGGCTGACGCGGAACGGGACCAAGTGGCGGAAAGGCTGGAAAATCTGGAGCAAGAGCAGGCGAAGTTGGAGATGCAGGCCGAACTCGGTGGACTGGATGGGGCGTTTGCGCAGGTTTTGCGGGATCAACTGCAGCGCTTGCCCAATGTGAGCGCGTACCGCCAGAAACTGGCGAATCGGCACTCGGAGTTGAGTGGATACCGGCTCCAGGCATTCTCGCTCAGCGAGGATCTCAAAGATCAGGAGAAATGGGAGGAAAGGTTATCGTCGAATTCAGAGCCTCGCGTGCAGGCACTACTCGAGGCGCGGCGGGCGCTGTTGGAGAGTGGAGAGCCAAATGGGCAGCGCCTCATCAGCGAGCTGGCCTTGCTCGATGCGGACGAGAGGCGTTACATGGCGCAAGCGAGACAGTTCGAGCGGTTCCTGGGTGAAGAACTTTTTTGGAAACGGAGTTCACCGACCGCGAGCCTACGCACACTGACTGATTTGCCGGCCAGTGCCGGCCAGGTCTTTGGTCCGCAGCGATTCATGGAATTGGGGCCCGCCACCTTGCGGGTCGCAAAGCGTCACCCGGTTTTCACTCTCGTCGTTCTCCTTGTCTCGGCGTGGCTCCTCGTAAGTCGACGAAGGATCGCGGAGAAGATTGAGAAAGGGGCTGATATTGTGCGTCGTATCTCCACGGACAATTTTGGAGTGACGTTGAAGGTGACGCTTTGGACCCTGGCGCTCGCGGTGCCTGTTCCGCTCGTGATCTGGTATCTTGGCTGGGCCATTTTCCGTGATCCAATGGCGTCGGAGTGGCTGCGGGGCGTGTCCCGGGGGCTTGCTGTGACGGGAGTCATCGCTGCGGGCTACCTTTTCATGGTGGCGACGTGCCGGCCGCATGGGCTCGGGATAGGTCATTTTGGATGGAAGGAATCCTCGGTGCTGGAGTTTCGACGATCGATTTTCTCCATCATGGTCGTTTTTGTGCCGGCCGTGTTGATTCTCTTCAGCACGTTCTACGAGGAGGACTCAAGGCATCTCGACACAGTGGGACTCGTCGTCTTCGTCGTCTCGCATCTGTGGGTGACGTTGGTTCTGGCGCGATTACTTCATCCCTCCACGGGCATTTTCGCGAAGGTCATTCGAGAGAAGCCGCATCGTCTCTTCTCCCGCCTCCGCCATGCCTGGTATCTCGCCGCGGTGGTTGCGCCGCTCGCTCTCGCCGTCCTGGCTTGCCTTGGCTTTCTTCTCACGGCGCAGGCGCTAAGTTTGATTCTTCTTACGACCCTTGGGGTTGTCGCAGCCGGGGTAATTTTCTACGGGCTGGTTTACCGTTGGTTCAATGTCAAGGAGCGGAAGCTGGCGCTGGAGGAAGCGTTGGAGCGACGGAAGGCACGCTTGAGAAAAGAGGATCCGAACGAGAAGGCTTCGGAAGAGGAGGCTTTGCTCGAATCCGCGGAGAGTGAATTGGACCTGTCCGATGTCGGTCGCCAGACAAGGCGGCTGCTGCGATCTCTCGTCAGCGTCGGAGTCATTCTGGCGGTCTGGTTCCTCTGGTCCACGACCATGCCCTTCGAGGATGCGCTGAGCGGCGTTCAACTTCCGGGCGGCATGAATTTGCTGGGCCTCGCGAAGGCGATCCTGATTCTCGTTGTCACGACGGTGGGAACCCGGAACTTGCCGGGGCTCCTGGAACTTGCGGGGCTTAGGGAGACGGGGCTTGATGCAGGTGTTCGAAACGCGATTTCAACGCTGGCCCAGTATGCCTTCGCCGGAGTGGGCCTCGCCATGCTCTTCAATGTCCTTTCGCTCGATTGGTCGAAATTCGGATGGATCGCCGCTGCGCTCAGTGTCGGGTTGGGCTTCGGCCTGCAGGAAATCGTGGCCAATTTCATCTGCGGGATCATCCTGCTTTTCGAACGCCCGATTCGGATTGGCGATGTGGTCACGGTTGACGGTGTGACCGGGACGGTGACGAGGATCCGGATGAGGGCGACAACGGTCACGAATTGGGATCGCCAGGAATTTGTCGTCCCGAACAAGAACTTCATCACGGGGACCCTGTTGAACTGGACGTTGACGAATCCCATCAACCGCATCGTCATCAAGGTCGGTGTCGCTTACGGTGGTGACACGGAGAAAGCGTTGAAGATCATGCATGAGGTTGCGACGTCACACCCACGCATCATGGAAGATCCCTCACCCATTGTCTCCTTCGAGGAGTTTGGAGACAGCTCGCTGAATCTTCTTTTGCGTTGTTATTTACCCGAAATGGACGGTCGACTCGAAACAATCACGGCATTGCATGGAGAAATCGATCGGAAGTTCCGCGAAGAAGGGATTGAGATTCCTTTTCCGCAGCGGGACCTGCATTTGCGGAGTCTGGACGAGTCGATCAAGATTGGTTGAAGGGAGGCTCCCGCCCATGTGCAATCTTTACGAAGTTGGCCCCACCCCCAGAAGTCGTCGCTTTGAATGGGAGTCTCAAATCGAGGAAGCTCTTGGGGAAGTCGCCTACGTGGCGCCGGGAAGAAAGGGGATCGTGGTGCGACTGACTCCGGACGGGATGAAGGCCGCGGCGATGCGTTGGGGGTTTGCACGCCCTTGGAGCGATTGCATCAACAATGCCCGCGATGACAAGCTGGATGGCCGGACGTGGGCAGACCCTTTTGCGCACCGGCGTTGTGTCCTGCCGATGCGGGGATTCTTCGAGTGGAGCGGGCCGAAGGGATCGAAGACAAAGCATCGGATCGTCGCGGAGGAGGAGTATTGGACGTGGGTGGCGGGGATCTGGGAAGAAGCGCCAGGGGATGAGACTGGATTTGCCTATTCCATGCTGACGACTGCAGCGAATGAAGAGATGGGCGAGATCCATGACAGGATGCCGGTAATTCTTCCGGCAAGTTCCGTGGAGGAGTTTGTGGGTTCGACCGCGGAAAAAGCCCGGGGGTTGGTGAAGCCTTTTGAGGGAGAGCTTTCGATCATGCCGCCACCTCCCGCGAAGGAACTGGAATTTGATTTCGCTTAGGCGGTTGGCAAGCGGGTCACTTACTCTTCTTGGGTCGTTTCGGTGGTTCCTCGCCTGAGGTTCCCCATTTGGCCGCGCGGTCGCGCTGGTGCCTGATTTGGTCCGGGTCGTGGTAGCTCCCTTCCTCGACCGGAGTGTGCGAAGCTTTCGCCATGGCTTTCATCTTGGTGATCATGTCAGGGTGGGCGGCGGCAACGTCGTTGGCCTCGCTGACATCCTTCGTCAGGTCATAGAGTTCCCATTCGACATTTTCCCTGGGGCGAATGCCTTTCCAGTTTCCGACACGGAGGGCGACTTGCGCACGGTATTCCCAGTAGAGGAATTCGTGTTCCTTTTGCTCCCGTCCAACTTCCTTGCTGCCAATGAGTTCTGGAAGAAAAGACAGGCCGTCAATATCCGACGGTGGAGTCGCCTTGGTCAACTCTGCGAGGGTGGGCAGGACGTCGGGCTGGAAGAAAAGGTGATCACTGACTCGCCCGGCTGCAATTTTTCCAGGCCAGCGCACAATGTAAGGGATGCGAAGCCCACCTTCATAGAGATTGCCCTTGCCACCGCGAAACTCGACGCCGGTTTTTGGATCCACGTTTGGTCCGAAGTATCCCCGGGGGTGGGCTTCGTCCTTGAATCGATCCTGTCCACCGTTGTCGCCGGTGAAGAAGACAATGGTGTTCTCCTCAAGGTTGAGTTCCTTGAGCAGGTCAATGACTTCGCCGACATTGCGATCGACCATCGTGACCATGGCGGCGTAGTTCTTTGCTTCCCAGTTTACATCGGGGTCCTCCATCCAGTCTTCTCCTTCATAGTGTTTCCACGCGGGATCGCTTTCGGGAATATCATACATCCCGTGGGGAGGGGTAATGGGAAGGTAACAGAAGAAGGGTTGGTCCTTGTTGTTGCGGATGAACTCAAGTCCCGCTTCCATGATGGGATAGTGCGAATAGGTCTCGCCGTGGCGTCCCCCCTTGTTGCCTTTCAAAGGGACCTCTTCGCTGTTCCTGATAATGTACGCCGGATAAAAGGTGTGGGCTTGGACCTGGTCGTAGTAGCCGAGGAATACATCGAAGCCGTGTTCTTCCGGAACGCCGGTGGAGTCCCTGCCGCCGCAGCCCCATTTTCCGAATCCCCCGGTCGCGTAGCCGAGTTCCTTGAGCATCGAAGCGATGGTGGGTTCCCCTGCCCGAAGGGGCGTGCCCCCGCCGTTGGCACGGACGGAGGCGTGACCAGAGTGCTTGCCGGTCATCAAGTTGCAGCGAAGTGGCGCGCAGACTGGAGAACCGGCCAACGCCTGGGTAAAGCGGATGCCTTCGGCGGCCATTTGATCAATCCGCGGTGTCTTGATCCGCTCGTTTCCCATGTGGGACAGCTCGTAGTAGGCGAGTTCGTCCGACATGATGTAGACGATGTTGGGTGGACGGGATTCGGCGAGAAGTTGCGTGAGAGTGAGAGCGGCAATGAAGAGGGGGGCGAGAAATTTCACGCTCCCATCCTTCGGCAATCGTCAACGAATGACAAGCATTGAACCGCCCGACTTTGGAGGATTATTCAGGCATCTCCCGTCCCGCAATCCTCGACGGACTTGACCAGTTCCGTGAGATTGAAAGGTTTCCGCAGGTAGCCGTTCATTCCCGCGCTCATGCATTCTTCCTCACCGGAATTCAGGGCATGAGGGGTGAGGGCGAAAACGGGGACGGGTGGGCTCTTGCTTTCTGATTCCTGCTGGCGGATGAGGCGGGTCGCCTCAAGTCCTCCCATTTCCGACATTTGAAGGTCCATGAGAACGACGTCGATCCCGCCGGCACATGGCCAACGACGCGAGGTTTCGAGTTTCCCTAAGTGAGTCTTGCAAGGAAGGCGCGCGGTCTCAACGGGGAGCAAAGGTTCTCCGGTGAATCGGAGAACACTGGCGCTGACAAGTAAAGCGGGAGCGTTGACTTCAGGTCCTAAGGATTCTGGCGAACGAAGTAGTATGCAAGGTCTTCGGTCGCAAAGTCGTCGAAGAAGGTCAATGACGTTCCCGTGCCCTCCACATCCTGCTCAACGATTGAGTAAGAGGAGATTCCGCCGGTGAGTGTGGTGGTCTTCAGCAGGTCGTAGAAAACACCGGTCGAACTGTTGGGAATGGTGACCTCCACCGAGTCGCCGGATTTCAGGATTTCAGAGATACGGAAGAGGTTCGTGGCGGAGGCTTCCTCAAAGCACACGTTGTCGTAATAGATTCCGGAGCCGTCGAATTCTCCGGCGGTGTTCGAAAACCCGAATTGAAGGATTTGGCCGCTCATCGTTGAGCCATCGATCGCAATGTCAATCATGAACGTCGTCCATGTGTTGGGGGGAGCGGACATGTCGATGGAGGAGCTGGCCGTTGTGGAAAAGTTGCTCTCAGGGTCGAGAACCTTGACAAACGCCTCTGCCGTCGAGGGAGATTCGATGTCACTAAAGAGGGCATCGAAGGTGAATCGCCAGACTCCGGTGTCATCCGGACCGATGGTTTGTTCCTGGAAGACGAGGGACTCAATCGTTCGCGTGGGGAAATCGTGGGAAGTATTGTCATAGTCACTCAGGACTTCCAGGCTTTGGCTGCCTTGAGCGGCTCCTCCCACGCCGGTGCGAAGCACGGAGAACGAAGGGAGTGCCTGATTGTTGGGAGCCGGGAAGGTGCCGTAGCCGAAGAGGAAGGATCCTGAGTCGAATACATTGCCAAAGACAACCCATCCGTCATCGCCGAGAGCTCCGCTGGCGGTCGTGTCATATGACTCGAAATCCTGCTTGTAGGTCCCAAGGCCCGGAGGTTTCACCTGGAAGCAAACGTTGTCGTATTGGACTCCCGAAGGGTCGAAATTACCGGCAGTATTGAGGAATCCGAACTGGAGGAGCTGCCCATTCTGGGTCGATCCGTCGATGTTGATGTCTATCGAGTAGGTTCCCCATTCCACTGGGAGACTCCCGGTGTCCAACGTGAGAAACTGGGTCAGGGCAAAACCATTGTTTGGATCGAGGACCTTGATGAAGGCGGACGCCGTAGAGGGCGGAACGAGATCCCCGGCTTTTGCGTCGAACCTGAACTCCCAGGTCCCGGAGTCGGAGGCACCGATGATCTGCTCCTGAAAGACGTTGGATTCAATCACCCGGTCGGGGAAGGAGTGGCTGGTATTGGCGTAGTCGCTGAAAACGACCAAGCCTTGCGCTCCCTGGTCCGGTCCTCCTTCACCGGTGGCGATGAGGGAGAAGGCTGGATTGCCGGAGTTGTTCGGTGCGGGGTCGGGGCCGTAGCCGAAGAGGAATCCGAGAGTGTCGGAGACGTTGCCGAAGACGAGCCATCCGTCGTCGCCCAGCGCGGTGACAAGGGAGTTGTCATAGGATTCGAAATCCTGCTTGTATTCCGAGAGCCCGTTGGCGGAGGTCGTGGGAGAAAAGCTGACATTGTCGTAGAAGACGCCGGTCGGTACATTAGTGAAGGCGTCGTTGAGAAAGCCGAACTGCAGGAGTTGCCCGTCGAGTCCATCAACGGTGATGTCGATCATGTAAGTTCCCCAATCGACGGGGAGATTTGTCGTGTCGATGGTCAGGAAATTGGTGAGGGCGAAATTGTTGGAAGGATCGAGCGTCTTGATGAAGGCAGTCGCGGTGGCTTGCGATGTGTCGATATCGCCAGCCTTTGCGTCGAATTGAAAGCGCCAGGTTCCGGTTTCGCCCGCGCCGACGGTCTGTTCCTGGAAGACGTTCGATTCGAGGCGGATGTTGGGATCGGCGTGAGTGGCCGCGTTGTTGTAGTCGCTGATGGCGACCAGTCCTTGCAGCCCCTGATCGAGCCCCCCTTGTCCGGTTGTGATCAGGGAAAAGGCAGGTGCCGCAACATTGTTCGGTGCTGGGTCGGGTCCGTAACCGTCAATGTAACCGCCACTGCTGTTGAAACGATTCCCAAAGACAAGCCAACCATCATCCCCGAGGGCGGTGACAAGGGTGTTGTCATACAGTTCGAAGTCTTGGGAGTAGGAGGAAAGCTGTCCGAAGGAAACAGAGGTAGCGGCGAAGAACGCCAAAACGGCGAGAGCAAAACAGGGGGATTTCACGATGATGGGGGCTTGGTGGAACGGGAGAGCTGGATAGGCCAGAGAAAACAACGGCCAAAAGCTTATGCACTTTTATGTAAATTAACGTCACTGACAAGCGGTTTCGATGCAGAAAGAGGTCACGAGGGTGTTCAGCCGCTTAGGAATTAGCTAAAGCATAGACAAATTGTTGATTTTGAATTGGTTGCGCAAGATATTCCGGCGAAGGAAATTCCGAAGATCGCATTGCCTCAGAAGGACACGCCAACACAGATCGGGCATGAATGAAGTACCTTTCCGGGGTGCAACACCTCAGGAGAGTGGAGGGAACTAGGATTCGATTTCGGAACAAAAAAACGCCCCCGATCTCTCGGGGGCGTGGTCGATCTGACGATTGACGTCGAAAAGACACCCTGTGCCTGGACTAGCTCTGTAGATCGAAGCGGTCCAGATTCATGACCTTGGTCCAAGCTGCGATGAAGTCGTGGACGAACTGCTCTTCTCCGTCAGCGCATCCGTAGACTTCGGCCAGGGCGCGCAGGATGGAGTTGGAACCGAAGACGAGATCATTGCGCGTGGCAGACCACTTGGTTTCACCAGTGGCGCGATCAACGCCGGCGAAGGCATTGCCGCAGGGAGATACCTGTTTCCACTCCGTGCCCATATCGAGGAGGTTTACGAAGAAGTCATTGCTCAGGGTTCCGGGGCGGTCGGTCAAGACGCCGTGCTTGGAATCGTCGTAGTTGGTGTCGAGCGCCCGCATACCGCCAATGAGAGCGGTTAGCTCCGGTGGAGTGAGGGTGAGCAACTGCGCCTTGTCGATGAGCAATGCCTCGGCGGGAACGGCGAAGGCTCCCTTCAAGTAGTTGCGGAAACCGTCGGCGGGCGGTTCCAGGTGCGAGAAAGACTCGACCTCTGTTTCTTCCGCAGAGGCGTCCATGCGTCCGGGGGTGAATGGAACTTCGACGTCGCGCCCTCCGTTCTTCGCGGCGGCTTCCACGGCCGCGCCTCCGGCGAGGACGATGAGATCGGCGAGCGAGATCTTCTTGCCGTCGGTTTGTGCACCGTTGAATTCGCTTTGGATGGCTTCAAGGACTTCTAGCACGTGAGCGAGTTGTGAAGGCTGGTTGACCTCCCAGTCTTTCTGCGGGGCAAGGCGAACGCGCGCCCCGTTCGCACCGCCGCGCTTGTCGGATCCGCGAAACGTCGAGGCGGAAGCCCATGCGGTGGAAACCAGTTGCGAGACTGAGAGTCCAGCATCGAGAACCTTGGCCTTCAAATTGGCGATGTCCTCGGCGTCTATCAGTGGATGGTCGACGGCCGGGATGGGATCTTGCCAAATCAGGACCTCATCCGGCACTTCCGGGCCGCTGTAACGTGCCAACGGTCCCATGTCCCGGTGCGTGAGCTTGAACCAAGCACGGGCAAACGCGTCGGCGAACTCCTCGGGATTCTCCAGGAATCGGCGTGAAACCTTTTCGTAAGCCGGATCGAAACGCATCGACAGGTCGGTCGTGAGCATGGTGGGCCTGTGCTTCTTCGACGGGTCAAAGGCATCAGGGATGACTTCATCTGCGTCCTTGGCGACCCATTGATTGGCCCCGGCAGGGCTTTTCTCGAGTTCCCACTCGTAGTTAAAGAGATTCTCGAAGTAATAGTTGCTCCACTGCGTGGGCGTCTGGGTCCAGGTGACTTCCAATCCGCTGGTAATGGTGTCACCGCCGCGGCCGCTCCCGTAGCTGCTGGTCCACCCGAAGCCTTGCTCGTCCAGGCCGGCTCCCTCCGGTTCCGCGCCGACGCTTTCCGCCGGTCCGGCGCCATGGGCTTTCCCGAAGGTGTGTCCCCCGGCGATCAGCGCCACGGTTTCCTCGTCATTCATGGCCATGCGCCCGAAGGTCTCCCTGATGTCATGCGCTGCTGCCACGGGATCCGGATGGCCCTCCGGACCCTCCGGATTGACGTAAATCAAGCCCATGTGTGTAGCGCCAAGGGGGGTTTCGAGGTTCCGGTCTTCAAGGTCGACGGCGCTTCCGGCGGGGGCATTCCCCTCGAGGGCGGCTCCCGCGGAGGCAGCATTTGCCGTTGTGGCGGAACGGCCGTAGCGCTCATCGGTCCCGAGCCACTCCTTTTCGCGGCCCCAGTAAACGTCCTGGTCAGGTTCCCAAACGTCTTCGCGGCCGCCCGCAAAGCCGAAGGTTTTGAATCCCATGGTCTCGAGCGCCACGTTCCCCGCGAGAATCAGGAGGTCGGCCCAGGAAATCTTCCGGCCATACTTTTGCTTGATCGGCCAGAGGAGACGGCGCGCCTTGTCGAGGTTCCCGTTGTCCGGCCAACTGTTGAGAGGAGCGAAACGCTGCTGTCCACGCCCGCCACCGCCGCGCCCGTCCTGCACGCGATAGGTTCCTGCAGCGTGCCACGCCATGCGAATGAAGAATCCCCCGTAGTGGCCGAAGTCTGCGGGCCACCAGTCCTGTGAGTCGGTCATGACCGCCGCGAGATCTTCTTTCAGCGCGGCGTAGTCGATGCTTTCGAACTCTTTCCTGTAGTTGAAGTCGTCTCCCATCGGATCGGACTTTGTCGAGTGCTGGGTGAGGAGTTCGACCTTCAGGCGGTTGGGCCACCAGTCTTCGTTGTTGGTGCCGCCATCGGCAATTGCCGAGGCTTGATGAAACGGGCAACCGCCCTCGTTGGATGGGGTTCCTGACATGGTTCTATTGCTTTGGTTTGTTGGTGGTGGTTCGTGGATTCCGGAAACAGATTAGATATCCTCCTTGGAGTTGCCAACCTCGTCTTTGCCGCGAGCAACTCTCGGGGCGCTGGCGCCCTCGGCGAGGTCAAACCGATCGAGATTCATGACCTTCGTCCAGGCGTCGACGAAGTCGTTGACGAATTTCTCTTCGGACTCCTCGAGGGCGTAGACCTCCGCAATGGCCCGGAGCTGGGAGTTGGAGCCGAAGACGAGGTCGACAGAGGTGGCTGTCCACTTCACCTCACCGCTGTCGCGATCGCGGCCCTCGTAGAAGTGGTCGCAGATCTCGGACACTTTCCATTCCGTGCTCATATCGAGGAGATTGACGAAGAAGTCATTGGTAAGCGCACCCCGCTGATCGGTGAAGACGCCGAGGTCCGGGTGGCCAACGTTCGTATCGAGGACCCGCATCCCGCCGACAAGCACCGTCATTTCCGGTGCTGTAAGGGTGAGCAACTGTGCGCGATCCACGAGGTTCTCCGGGGCCGGGCGATCCAGGTCTTGTCCGAGGAAGTTGCGGAATCCGTCGTTTTTCGGTTCGAGGACGGCAAAGGAATCGACGTCAGTCATGTCCTGCGAGGCGTCCGTGCGCCCCGGGGTGAACGGGACACTCGTCGGGTGCCCCGCTTTGGCCGCGGCCTGCTCGATGGCGGTGTTCCCGGCGAGCACAATCAGGTCGGCAAGGGAGATTTGTGCCTTCCCGGCGTTTTCGGTGTTGAAGGCCGTGCGTACGGTCTCAAGCGTCTTCAGTACACTCGCCAATTGTTCGGGTTGGTTGACCTCCCAGTCCTTTTGCGGGGCGAGGTGAATACGCGCTCCGTTGGCTCCGCCGCGAAGGTCGGACCCCCGGAAGGTCGAAGCCGAAGCCCAGGCGGTTGAGACAAGCTCAGGGACGGTGAGGCCGCTCGCGAGGATCGCAGACTTCAGTTTGGTGATCTCCTTTTCCGTGACCAGCGGATGCTTGACGGTCGGGACGGGATCCTGCCAAAGGAGGGGTTCATCGGGAACTTCCGGCCCGAGGTAGCGGGAAACGGGTCCCATGTCGCGATGGGTCAACTTGAACCATGCCTTGGCGAACGCTTCAGCGAATTGGTCTGGATTCTCGAGGAAGCGCCGGGAAATTTTCTCATACTCCGGGTCCATGCGGAGGGCGAGGTCCGTGGTGAACATGATGGGAGCATGGCGCACATCGGAGTCGTGGGCGTCGGGGACCAGACCGTCGCCGGATCCATCCTTGGGAACCCACTGCTTCGCGCCAGCCGGGCTCTTCGAAAGCTCCCATTCGAAGGCGAAGAGGTTTGTGAAGTAGCCATGGGACCAGATGGCGGGAGTGGTTGTCCATGCGCCTTCCAGTCCGCTCGTGATAGTGTCCTTGCCCTTGCCGGAGCCGTGTGAATTGATCCAGCCGAGCCCTTGGGCTTCGAGGGGAGCGGCCTCGGGTTCCGGTCCGACGTTCCCCTCGGGTGGCGCGGCGCCATGGGCTTTGCCGAAGGTGTGCCCGCCAGCAATGAGGGCGACAGTTTCTTCGTCATTCATCGCCATGCGAGCAAAGGTCTCGCGAATGCGCTTGGCGGCGGCGAGGGGATCTGGATTTCCACCCGGACCTTCCGGGTTCACGTAAATGAGCCCCATTTGCACGGCGGCGAGCGGATCTTCCAACTCGTCTTCTTCGCTAAAGCGTTTGCTGCCGAGCCATTCGCTTTCCGGTCCCCAGTAGACGTCTTCCTGAGGTTCCCAGACATCCGCCCGACCGCCGGCGAAGCCGTAGGTTTCGAATCCCATGGACTCCAGCGCCACGTTCCCCGTGAGGACCATGAGGTCGGCCCAGGAAATCTTGTTGCCGTATTTCTGCTTGATCGGCCAGAGGAGGCGGCGGGCCTTGTCGAGATTGCCGTTGTCAGGCCAGCTGTTGAGTGGAGCGAATCGAATGGTTCCGTCCGATGCGCCACCACGACCGTCATAGGTTCGGTAGGTTCCTGCGCTGTGCCACGCGAGGCGGATCATCAGCGGCCCGTAGTGACCGTAGTCGGCTGGCCACCATTCTTGCGAGGTGGTCAGAACTTCCTCGATGTCCTTCTTGAGCGCGTCGTAGTCGAGCTTCGCAAATTCCTCGGCGTAGTTGTAGTCCGCTCCCATGGGACTTTCCTGGCCGGAATTCTGGTGCAGGATTCCCAAGTTCAGCTGGTTGGGCCACCAATCGCTGTTGGATAACGAACTGGCGGCGGTGTGGCGATAGGGGCCCGCGACGACTTCGCCCATGACAGGGCAGTAGGTGGTCGATGACTCCTCTTCGGACGGGTTCGTTGTGGATTCGCCGAGGGCGAGGTTACCCATATAGGCGAGGGCGATGGACGCAGCCATCACGGAACGGAGGGATTGGTGGATTTTTGTTGGAAGCATCGGAGTATTAAGGGTTCTATGGTGGTTTGTGGTGGTGAACGGGGTGGTTAAAATTTTATTTTTTGGACATGCATTCGGGACAGGTCCCCCAATAGACGACCTCGGCCTCGTCGATTTGGAACCCATGAGACTGGGCGGCGGTGAGGCAGGGCGTGTCTCCTACCGCGCAATCCACATCGACGGTTTTTCCGCATTGGCGGCAGACGAGGTGATGGTGATTGTCCCCGACGCGGTCCTCATAGAGCGTGGGGGAACCGGCCGGTTGGATGCGACGGATCAGGCCTTTTTCGGAAAGGATATTCAGCGCGTCATAAACGCTCTGCTTGGAGATCGTTCCTATAATCGCGCGCACACTCTCGGCGATGACTTCTGCGTTGGCGTGAGGATGCGCGGAAATGGCCCGGAGGACCGCCAGCCGCTGGGCGGTGACGGGAATACCCTTCTCACGAAGCTGGTCCTCGGGGGTGATCACAGGAGGAGAGTGTCGATAGTTTGGACTGACTCAAGAAAATTAGCGTGTCCAAATGCCTATTCGTTCCAGAGGAAATTCAAATAGCTCGGCGGATAGTGGCTGGCGAGAGACGGTTCCGCTCAGTTGGCGGACCCGGGCGAGAGAAATTCGCGCAGGCGAGGCAGGTCGCCCGATTTGGAAATCAGCGGCTTCGCGGCGGTCTTGTCGATGAATCCTGCCGACCGGGTGTCGCTGGCGATGGCTTCGCCATGCTTGGCGAGGAGAGAATCCAGTTCCTTCACCAGGTCCGGATGCCGCTTGGCGATATTCTTCCGTTCGCCAAGATCGTTCTTCAAATTGAATAGTTGCAGGTTGTTTCCCGTGCGAACGAGCTTCCAGGGTCCGCGTCGAATGCCTTCGACTTCATAGAAGTGAAGCTTGTGGGGTGACCTCGCTTCTGGTTGTCCTAACAAAACACTGCCAATGTCCTTTCCGTCAATAGTACGGTCTCCCGGAATTTCGGAGCCTGTAATTTTGGCGAAGGTGGGAAACAAATCGGTCGTGACTCCGATGGCCCGCGTTTCGGATCCGGGGGGGATAGTGCCGGGCCACCAAGCGATGGTTGGAACGCGCATGTGGCCCTCAAACTTGGGGCCTCCCTTGCCGCCGCGCAGCGGTCCCATGCTCATGCCGCCGGCGCCTCCATTGTCCGAGGTGAAGAGGACGAGTGTGTTTTTCGCGATGCCCAATTCCACCAGCGTGTCGAGGACCCGCCCGACCCCGGTATCGACTTCCTCGACGTTGGAGCGGTCGACACTGCCCTTGGCTGCGGCGAGGATTTCCGGTCGGGCGTAGCGGGGATGATGCACGTAAGCGTGCGGGATGTAACAGAAAAAGGGCTGGTCCTTGTTCGCCCTGATAAAGTCCAAGGCCTTGTCAGTGAAAGCTTCACAGAGGAGGGCCTGGTCATCGCCGTCGCTGACGTAGGAGACGACTTCATTTTGTTCCACGACGGGAAGCGGGGTGTAAGGGCCCCGGTCTGTCAGGGGATTGCCCCGTTCGTTTCCCGGCCACATGTCATTGGAATAGGGAATGCCGAAGTAATTGTCGAACCCTTGGGCGAGGGGAAGGAACTCGACCTGGTCGCCGAGGTGCCACTTTCCGAAGCAGCCGGTGGTGTAGCCGTTTTCCTTCAGCATTTCAGCGATGGTGATTTCGTCAGGATTCAGTCCACGGTGCTCACCGGGGAAACAAACGGTGCCGTCCATCCCGATGCGGTGGGCATACGAGCCGGTCATAAGAGCAGCCCGAGAGGGAGTGCAGGCTGTGTTGGCGACGTAGAATTCGCGCAGGACATTGCCCTCTCTCGCCATGCGGTCGAGGTGGGGGGTTTGGTTCACCGTATTTCCGAACGGGCCGATGTCGCCGTATCCCATGTCGTCGATGAAGATGAGGACAATGTTCGGTTTTGGCGTCGCGCCTGCGGCAAGGGCGAAGGCGAAAGAGCAAAGGAGTGAAAGGAGGAATTTCATAGGGTTTTGGTCATGGATAATCGTTGCCCTGCAGGCTGTGAAGAACGGATTCCTGCCATGTCTTCAAATCCGCCTTCATGGATTGCACGACTTTCGGCATTGTCTTGGCGAGGTTTTTCGTTTCTGCAGGATCGTTCTTGATGTCGAAGAGTTCGACCTCCGCACCCTTGTCCGCGCCGAGGACGAGCTTGTAACGGTTGCCGAGATTCACGCGCGGGCCGCCGTAGTCTTCTTCCGTCGGCTTGTGATGGCGAAAGTTGATGAAACTTCGGGTGCGCTTTCCGTCGAGGAACTTCACCAGTGGCGTGGTGCCCTCCTGGAGAGTGGGGTCAATCCACGGTTGAGGCGCCGGATCGCGGTTGGTCACCAGATCTGTCCGGTATTCCCAGAAGAAGATGGGTTGCGGGCGTTCCTCGAGATCGCCATTGAGCATGGGAACGATGCTGATGCCATCGAGGGGGCGTCCAGTGGCCGGGATGCCCGCAAGTTCACAGAGCGTGGGCAGCATGTCGCTCGTGACGGACGGGAAGCTGGTGGTTCGAGCGTTGGAGATCTTCGCAGGCCATTCAATGAGGCCGGGGACGCGAATGCCGCCTTCGTGGACGTGGCCTTTTTCCTCGCGGAATGGCGTGGTGACACGGCCGCTGCTGGGCGGGCTGCCGTTGTCCCCGCAATACCAGAGAACGGTGTTCTCCCGGAGTCCGGCCTCGTCGAGAAATTCACGCAATTGGCCGATCGCGCGGTCCATCGCGGTGATCTCTGTATAGCGTTCGCGGAGGACGTCGCGCAGGGGGCGTTTGACCTGCTGGCCGGTTTCGTTCGAGGTGAGTTTGACCGAGCGTTTGGAATACTCTTCGGGGAGGTCGTCGTAGGGAGCGAGATCTTCAGGCAGTCCGCTGTAGGGCTCATGGGGAGAGCCGAACCAGACGACGGCGAGAAAGGGCTTTTCCTTCTCCCGGGCCCCTTCGATGAACTTGATGGTTTCATCAATGGTGACGATCGAGCCTTCACCTTTGAGAATTTCCGGCGGTGCTCCGTTGCGGGAGAGCGGCGGATCCATCTCGTAGAAATTGTCGTGTGACAGGTATTCCTGAAATCCCATGGCGCCCGGACTTGTTGGTGAATCTGCTTTCACCGGGCCGACGTGCCACTTGCCGAAGTGGCCGCAGTGATAGCCTGACTTGCCCAGGAGGTGGGCCATTGTGATTTCCTCGGGGCGAATGGACCAGTTCGGCGTGAATGTTCCGTAGCGATTCGGATGGCGACCCGTAAGGAAGCTTCCGCGGGTCGGAGAACACGTGGGGTGGGCGGCATAGAAGCGGTCGAGCCGCAGTCCGGATTCGGCGATTTCGTCCAGAACGGGTGTCTGCAAATACGGGTGGCCGTTGTATCCAGTCTCGCTCCAGCCGTGGTCATCTCCCATGAGAAGGATGAAGTTGGGGCGTTCGCCTGCCTTCATGGAAATGGCGACGAGAAAGAAGAGGAGGATCCAGGTTTTCATGATGGTGAGCTATTCCGTGGTGATTGCCTCATCGAAGGCCTTCATGCGGGCCAGAAGTTCTTCGACCTTCTCCGGGTTCTCTTCAGCGAGGTTTGTCTGCTCTCCGGGGTCGGTACTGAGATGGAACAGCATGGGAGACGCAGGTTTCTTGTCACGATTTCGGTGGCTGCCACGGTGAAGGAATTTCCAGTCGCCGATGCGGACGCCATCAAGTTCGGTGGAATTCGCCCTGTAGAAGAACATTTCCTTGCGGGGAGAAGTGTCCGTCTGGCCGGTGAGGAGTGGAGCGAGGTTGTAGCTATCGTAGACCCGATCCGTGGGAAGCGGGATGCCGGCGAGGTGCGCAATCGTGGGGAAGAGGTCGAGCGTGGAGGTGATGGCATCGGATTCGGTTCCCTCTTCGATAAGTCCCGGCGCCCAGACGATGCACGAAACCCGGTGTCCACCTTCAAAGGTGTCGAATTTATGTCCGCGGAAGGGGCCGGCGGAGGAACCTCCGGGTTTGTCCTCGCGGTTCGCTGGTCCGTTGTCGGAACAGAATAGGACGAGGGTTTTCTCGGCGAGATTGTTCTCTCGAAGGGAATTCAGGACCCGCCCGACAGACCAGTCGATCTCCTGGATGGAGTCGCAGTAGAGGCTGACGCCGCTGGAGTCCTTGAACCTCTCATCCACAAAGATGGGCGTGTGCGGCATGGTGTGTGGGAGATAAAGAAAGAAGGGTTTTTCCTTGTTCCTCTCGATGAACCGCACGGCTTCGTGGGTGTAGCGCTTGGTGAGCTGGCTCTGGTCGGTGGGGTATTCGATGATCTCCTCGCCCCGCATGAGGGGCATGATGTCTTTCATCGAGCGGTAGTCTGTTTCATAAACCTTGAGGTCTCTTTCAAGTCGTTTCCTGGTCCAACGCGGATCGAGTTTCAGGTCATCTGAGAGGGCAATCTCCTTGGCGATGGACATGTCATTACTGTAGGGAAGGCCGAAATAGGAATCGAAACCTTGATTGGTG
>JBCDLR010000035.1:0-17906 GCA_038745205.1 Verrucomicrobiota bacterium | reverse complement strand
CTCCCTGCAACATACTTGCATCAGGTGGGACTCCGTGCAATTTCAGCGCGCGAGGATTTGCTTCCGGACTTTCAATAATCCGCTCCGCCGCCATCCGCGCACCGCTGATGTTCCGCGAGACAGGCCCGACTTCCAGTTCCGCCAGCGGCCCCATCACAAACAGGCCTTCTCGCCAACGCAAATGCCGGTCTACGATCGGAAAGCCGTCTTCCGCTGTCGGCAAGGTCATGGATTCGATGGCGTCGTCGACGAAAGCGCCACCAGGCCGTTTCGCTTCGAAGCCAGTGGCAAGAATTACGGCGTCCGCCTTCAGAGTCTGAGCTTCGTCACTGAGCTTGGACACAATCTCCCCGGTCTTTGCGTACTCGGCTTCGTCCAAGACAAAATAGCGGATTTGAAGCAGCCATTTCCGCCCAGCAGCTTCGCGGGAAACACTATCGATCTCAGCCAACTCCCAGCGAATGGCTTCCTCCTGGATGGCTCCCTGTAAATTCTGCATCACTTCCGAAGCAAGGGAACCCCGGTTTCGAGCTTCCTGAATCATCGACCTCCGCTTCGCATAGTTCTTGATGACAGCGAACTTTTCCAACAATGCCGGACCGAGCCAGCCGGGGTCGCTGTCAATATCCTCCTTCTTGAGATAATGACGGGACACAATCGAAACGCGACGTTTCGGGTTCACGTCCAACAGCGACAAGGCCAGTTGTGCGGCGGAAATGCCCGCACCGACGATGACCACGTCATGATGCTCGTCAATCCCCTCGCGTCGAAATTCCGGGGCAAAGATATGATGAATTCCGGCCTGACCGTCACGGCTTTTCAACCGGCCTGCCCACACGGGCCACCGGGGTTGATCTCCCATGCCGAGCGCAAGGACAACGTTTGCCGCCTCGATCTGGTCGCCGGCCTCTGTCGAAACAAGATACCCGTTTTCGATGGCGTTGACGGAGCATGCCCGGCCCGTTCTCCAACATCTCATCGAACCCGTCTTTTCAATGATGGATTGAACGTGATGGGCGAAGAGTCGGAGCGAAGGACGGGAATATGGCGGGATAAAATCACTTTCGTCTCCTGAATCCCCTCCCCTTTGCTCGTGTTTTGACGTGATGAACGCCTCGCTCTTCGCATGAGCCCCCATGGAAAGCGGATCGATGTCAAGGTTGTGAACTTCAGGAGAACGCAGATGAGTCATCCCCGCATTCCTGGTATGATGGTTCCATCGGGCCAACGGGCGGGCATTCGGATCGAGGATCGTGATTTTGTCCAAAGCGACGCCTCGATCAAGGAGGCAGTTCGCCATGTGGACTCCATGAGGGCCTCCACCGACAATCAGCCAATCGAGCCGTGCTTGTTTTGTCTTTACCATGAACGGGAACCGGCAACGCTCACGAGTCGGCCCCGTTGGCCGTCAGATCCCATTCGGGAAACGGGTCCTTGAAGCGGGCGCTCCACTCTTCCTTGCTCATCGAGAGTTCCTCGTCAGTCAGGAGCGCCTCGTCCATCATCGCGGTCAGGGCTTCGCGATCCATCTCCGTTCCAATGAACACGATCTCCTGTCGACAGTCGCCGTTCGGTTCCCGGCTGACTTTCTCAATCTGTGCAAGCTGTTCAGGATCCGTCGGCCAATGCTCGCGGGGCACGGCCGCCCAGAAGTAGCCGAGACAACGGTTTTGCCCCATGGCGCCCGCCTGGGACCAGTAGCCCGCCATCGGCAGCCGGGTCGCCAGCCAATAGACCCCCTTTGAGCGAATCACTCCGGGCCAATCCTTGTTCAGGATCTCGTAGAATCGTTCGGGATGGAACGGGACACGCCGCTCGTAGACAAAGTTCGAGATGCCGTATTCCTCCGTCTCCGGGGTGTGCTCCACGAGCGAGTCAAGCCAACCCGCCGTCTCCTCAGCTTCCTCAAGGTTGTAGAGGCCGGTTCCCATGACCTCGCCAATGCCGACTTCGGCGTTTGTCGTTTCGTAAATCCTCGCCTTCGGGTTGAGGGCACGGATCATCGCCCCGATACGACGGCGATCCTCTGAAGAAACGAGATCGACCTTGTTGATGAGGATGACGTTGGCGAACTCGACCTGATCGACGAGAAGATCGACGATCGACCTTTCGTCGTCTTCCGCGACCGCAGTGCCACGCGCCTGGAGATCGTCCCGGCTCTCATAATCGCGGAGAAAATTGAGCGCATCGACGACGGTGACCATCGTGTCGATCCCGGAGATGTCGCCGAGGGAAATGCCCTCCTCGTCGCGAAAGGTGAACGTTTCCGCGACCGGCATGGGCTCGCTCACTCCGGTCGATTCCACGAGTAGATAATCGAAACGGCCTTCGCGGGCCAGCTTGCCCACTTCGAGAAGCAGATCCTCCCGCAATGTGCAGCAGATGCAGCCATTCGACATCTCCACCATTTTCTCCTCGGAATGAGAGAGCGAGGCATCACCGGAACGAACGAGGGCAGCGTCGATGTTGACCTCGCTCATGTCATTGACGATCACGGCGACCTTTTTGCCCTCGCGATTGCGGAGGATGTGATTGAGCAGTGTCGTTTTACCGGCTCCGAGGAAGCCCGAAAGGATGGTGACAGGTAGCTTTGGATTCATGATGGTGGCGAAAATTCAGTCGACTCGACGAAGAGTTTGTGGCCAGGGGTCGGGAAAGGCTTCACCTCGTTGCCACGCGGCGATTTCGTCTTCCGTGCAGAGAGCAGACTGGAGCGCACCGGCGAAAGCCTCCCGCGCGACGGGGAGACCAATGAGGGTGAGTTCGTTATGACGGTCGCCGAAGACCGGATGGGCGGATTCGAGACGTGCCTTCAGTTGCTCGACTTCCTCGGGAAGCAGTCTGCCATCCGCATTGCGGGCGGCTTCGGCCCGCCAGATGCCGGTAAGCTCAAGGGATATCTGACTACCCGACTGCTGCCACAGAAGGACATGCGCGGGGCGCGAAGCGAGCCAGAGGTAGCCCTTGGTGCGGTAGAGGCCAGTGCCGAGTTTGGTCTGACAGGCGTCGTGGAGTCGTTTCGGATGGAAGGGGCGCGGGTCGCGGAGGATGGTTGCTGCGACCTCTGGAGCGGTCGCGGAGCTCTCGATGAGGTCGAGTTGATCGGCACGGCTCCTCAATTCAGACAGCTTCGGTGCGGGTGTGGCATCAAGCTGCGGGAGGAGGAGGCCAGCCCGCGCGGAGAGGCCAACGGTCGCCTTGGGCTGAAGCTTCTGCAGATTGCGAACCTGCGCTTCGGCCACGGACTGCGGAATGGTGTCGATCTTGGTGAGGATGATGATGCTGGCGAAAGCGATTTGCTCCGCCAGCACTTCGGCGGCCTGGCGAAGGGCGGGATCGCCACCGGCTGAGGCCTGCCCGGTCAGGACACTCCCGTCGGCAAAGTCGCGGTGAAGGTTGAGGGCGTCGACCGTGACGATGAAGTGGCGCAGAAAGAATCGTTCGTCCTGCGTGAGTGCAGAGATCAACGGCCACGGCCGCGCCGCCCCGGTGCTTTCGCAAAGAACCTGCGGCGGTGCTGGATCGAGATCAGCGACCTGGCTGAGGACGCTCCCCAGTGAAGAGTGGAGTTTTTCATGGGCATGCACGCCGTGGAGCGCGGCAACGCGGTCGTTGAGTTCTCCAGCGGTCGTCGACGCGCCGTCGTTTGAGAGCAATTCGGCATCAACCCCCAGTTCGCTGAGGTCGTGCACAATAAGGGCCGCATCACGCAGGGCTTCGTCGCGCCGCCAACGCCGAAGCAGCGTGGTTTTCCCCGAGCCGAGGAACCCTGTGAGAACGGTGACAGGAAGCCTCTGGGACGGGGTCATGAGGCGGTGATGGCACTGCCTGCGGAAGACGGGGGTTTGCTTTCCTGCCGAAGCAGCAACTGCGAAAGAGCGGTAAGGTGGGGAAACTCAACAAGCATGCCGATGATGAGGGCGGCATAGACGAGCGGTTGATCCGGCATGGCGATGGTCGTGAGCCCGAGAATGAGCGGGGCATTGCGGGCGGCGGTGGTCATGGACAGCAGGACATGCTGCGGATGTCCCAATCGAAAACGCCGGGCGAGGAATTCCCCGAGCAGCGCAGTCAGGACAAAGAACAGAAAGACCGCGAGCAGGATAAGGCCGAATTCCTGAGGGTGAGCCACCAACGTGGGCGTGTGGACGGAAAAAATGCAACAGACAAGAGCCGCGAGCACCCACGAGACGAGAGAACCCGCGAGGCGTGGCAAATCTTCAAAACGGGAAGGCGGCAGCAACCTGGAGAGCACAAGGCGAAGCACAATCGCCCCCACAAAAGGAATCAGGAACCAGTGCATCAAGGTCCCCCAGATTCCGGCGAAGTCAGCCCCTGACTGCAATCCGAAGAAAACGGCAACATACACCGGAAAGAGAAGCAATTGGGTGATCAGATTGATGGGGAGCAGGATTGATCCCAGGGCAACATCCCCTTTGGCGACCCGGGTGAAACCCAGAAACCAATCCGTGCAGGGAAACAGGAAATAGAGAAGCAGACCGGCGAAGAGCGCGGTGTCCTTACCAAAGAAAATCGAAGCGATGCCCCATCCAATCACCGGGATCAGCACGAAGTTGGCCACCCACGCGAGGGAAAGAAAGCGCAGGTGCCTCGCAGCCCGGACGAGCGGCTCGAAACGGACCTCGAAAAACAGCAGGGCGAGGAGCAGGATGACCAGCGGGTCGATCAGGCCGCCAAGCGGCTCGGCAGCGGCAGGAAAAAAATGCCCCAGCCCGAGGCCAAGCAGGATGGCCGCTGGAAGAAGAAGGACGGTGCCGTTGCCGGGCCAGGTCATGAGGCGAATGCAGAGGGCTCGGGAGCAGCTTCCGTGGGCTCGATCGCACACTTGCAGTCCGTGCAACAATCGAGGTCTTCGTTCATGAACCCAGCCTTGAGGTAGGGCATCAGCCTTTCGTCGACGTCCGGCTTCCCGAGGCGAGAGGCGATTTCGTGGGCAATCACGCCGAAGCGTGCGCGGAATTTGTAGATGAAGCAGAAGAGGGAGTTGCGGTGCACCAGTGAAGGGCCGGAGTAAAAAAGACCCGGGGTAATCGTCGACTCATCGGCGTCCTCGCTGAAGATCGGCTGGCCTTCCTCGTCGCGGGCGAAAAGGTTTTCCACCAGTCCAAGACCGGACTCAAATCCATTGGCAAGAATCGGACGCGTCCAGGAAACCGAGGGCACATCATCCTGGTCGCGAAGACTCCACCATCCCTCGCATTCCTCGATGTAGCGGATCTCAGTGTCCTTGACGAGTTCGAGCTTGTCGGCCTTTTCAGGGGTTCGCAGCAACTCACGCAAACGATCAAGGGTGCGTGGGCTGAGGGAACGCGACGGGTCGGGATGATCCGATGACCAAGGCTCACCCTTCGAGATAAGTCGGACCGATTTGCCGAGATTGACGAGATTCAGCGCAGCATCGACCCCGCTCTCGTAGCCGCCGATGACGGCGAATTCCTCCCCTTCAAGCGCGCTCCAGTCCTCAACCTTGGACGAGTGCAAGGCGAGATGCGCGCCCGGGAAATCATGCTCGCGAGGATGAAAGAACTGTCCGGCGGCCCAGACGACATAGTCGGCGATGAACTCGCCCTGGTCGGTGGCGGCGATAAATTGATCGTCCTCCTTCTTCAAAGCACTGACACGAATGCCCGTGCGCACGGGGAGCTCATACTGCTTGGCGATGGCTTGGAGGTACTTCGCGTAATGGTGCCCTTCGGGATGTTGAGTTCGGATAAAATCCGCCGGCGAAGTCTCCGGATCGATGGCGTTCAAGTCGGTCAAGCCGAAGGGATTCGAATAGAAGGAAGGCGTGAGCAGTGACATCCCGCGCGGCCAATTGTTGAAGGAGGCACCGATCTCCCGTGCGTCGATGACCATTTGATCAATGACTCCTGCCCGCTTCAACGCGGCGGATACACCAAGCCCAGCCGGTCCGGCGCCGACGACTAACACACCTGTCTGAAGTTGTTCCTCGCTCATCCTAGCACACAAGTCTTGCCCAGTTGATTGCGGGCTGATTGAAGGAGGGAATCTGGATCAAGATCGGCACCGATCAAGATGACGGATGCCGGCACCCGGTCCGATATGGGCACACGAATCGGAACCGGGCAGACCTCACTGCCGACACGCTCAAAGAGATGACGCACGTCGGGCTCGTCAGCCGTCCTCGTCAGCGCCTTCGCACGAATTACCGGCCTCGGAAGCTCAGCAAGCCAGGAAAGGAGTCGCTGAGGCCGCTGGGGTTCCGGAATCAGGATCTGGCAACCGGTGAATTCATGGGCAAGCCGATGCCTTGGATCGGTTGGTCGCGGGGATGACAGGGAGCTTGAAACCTTCGACTCATCCACACTGCCCACGGCCAGTCCTTGATTTCGGGCGATGGCATGGGCGAGATGTCCCGTCATCGTCTCAACGTCCGTCTCGCTCGCACCCGGATTGATCGTGCGAGCGCGTTCGCGCACCCTCTGCAAATTCGCCGGGTCCACCTCATCCTTATGGCTGTAGTAGAGATGACTCGCCGTCTCTATCTGCAAGGTTTCCAAATCACTGAAGGCACCACGGGTTCCGAAATGACGGACATCGACCACGCCCACCTGCCAACGCGGGCGCATGAGGAAACGGGATTCCATCAGCGTAAAGGCTTCGAGAAGTGGAACCGGATCGGCAGTGCCATTCAACTCGACAAAGAGCACATCCTGATCGGACTTCGATGCCGCAAGGGCCAACTCCGCAAGCTGCTCCATCCCGTCGCAGCACACGCATGAACCCGCCAATGCAGCTACGGAGGCCGCTCGCTCGCGCAAGGTTTCGCAATCCAGCTCCGCGTTCTCACGATCATTCAGAATGACATCCGCCAGAAGCTGACGATCTGCCAATTCCGTCAAACAGTGACGCAAGAACGTCGTTTTACCGGCGCCGAGAAACCCGCTCAAAAGCACCATGGGGCGCATGGTGACGACGGGCGGGGGCACTGCAGCGGAAAGTAGAGGAGACTTCATGACTCTGCGATAACTTGTTCGAACCAGCGGACGATTCGGTCGCGGTGATCGGCGCCATAAGTCTTGATGAATGCCCTTGTGGAGGGGTCCTTCTCGTCGGAGAGCACCGCGATGCGCTCACGGCAATAGGCGCGATCGAGCGCGAGACCGGCTGTCTGCGTCATCATCGAGCGCCAATGGGAATAACTCTCGTAGGTCGGGTTCATAACTTATCCGGCGTGGTCGAAGCGTCGTGCACGCGGGAGCTTTTCCGGGCGGTCGCGTAGCCCGGTGACCCAACGCCGGGCCGTCTCCGGTCGCAACCACGCGCGGGCCCGCGGGAGACTCTTGTATTTTTGATGGCAGTCTTCACGGTAAACCGCTCCGAACAAGCGCAAAACTTCCGCCTCGTGTTCCAGCCACCAGTCCAGGAATGGACAGGCAACCTTGTAGAGTTCAGTGTCGAGCCTTCGCGAATAGCGCTCACATGGCCACTCTCCGGGAATGGGCGGAGAATCATCGAGCCAACGCACAACACGACTGAGCGGTCGAACGAAAAACATGCCTCCGCTGCGAGTGAGCCAACCTGCGTGAGACCCGTGTAGTTCGATGTGTCCATCCTGCCACGGTCGCCGGTAGCAAGAGGTCCCCTGGAGCCCCTCCGACGGGCGCTTCTCAAAGCCCGTCTGCTCGAAGAGATTTCCCTCTGGATGGATCACATCCCTTCCCCAGAAAAACATCTGCTGGTGCATCCCGGTGGCGAGATCACGGAACAGCTGGGAGAGCGGGGAAACCGAACTACCCATGGAATTTTGCATCCAGAACTACTATTTCCGACCCGGTCTTATTGCAAATTAATTGCGTTAACACTCGATAGGCGAAACAGGTTCGGTTTCCGCACGATTAACCTCATGAAATTCGTGGACGACCGAGCACCAGCAACCACAAAAAACAACCCCGCATCCTGCGGACAGGATACGGGGTTTTCCCTGAAGGACGCCCGGCGTTGCTGACACGCCGGGGTTAACGCTGAATCAACTTGGGTTGTATGGCAGTGAGGAATCCTGGAGGAAGAGGAGCACTTTCCCGTCCTCGGTCTTCACATACCCTTTCGTGTACTCCACCTTCGTTTCCGTGCCGTCGGGACCCGTAAAGTAGTAGTGACCCATCGCTATCGCGATGTTGCCGTGCATCTTCACCGTGTGGTTGTCGAAGCGTACTTTCGACCACGGCTTCAGGGCGAACCCCTTGTCTTCGGCATACTTTTCGTTTCCTCCGACGAAGTAGCTTAAGGACCCTTCCAGGTCGGGCCGAAAGGGAGTTTCCGCGGCAAGAGTCGGCTTGAACTGAATGGGGCCGAGGTCAAACGCATAGGCCGCTTTGGCAGCCTCCTCCGCCACTTTGGCGGCCTCATCTCCGGCCTCGCCAATCGCGACGACGGCGTCGCCCCACATCTTCTGCGCTGCCTCAATATCGGCGGCAGTGATTTCAGGGCCATCGGGAAGCGCCCCCATATGGGGTGCCAATTCGCCCGCCTTCAACGCCACAGGAGCGACGAGAAGAGTGGCAACTAACGTAGACAGGGTAGTCAAGGTAGTAGTCTTGTTTTTCATGCTGCGGGATTTTAATACGACTTTAAAGACGCGCAACATATAACGTGACTTTTTTTTCCTGTTTTAAATTTCACTACCACCGGTTGTCTTGCTGACGGTTGTTGCCAGAAACCTGCACCTCTCCTCCCTCACTCGCTGTCGATCCTTTGACCAACCAGAGCGACGACCCATCTCACGCGTTGAAAAAAACGAACCACCTCGGCTTTTGCCGTGTGATGACCGATTGATCTGGAAGCTTCTTTATGGACGAGTAATCGTCACCACCAAGTCCGCGGGAAACTCATGAACTCCAATGCCTCAGGGAACTTCAACCTCTTCTTCCTGGTGGCGATTTTACTCGGGCATCCCGTCACGGATTCGCGGGGCGACCCCCTGCCGGAATTCGTCTTCCGAGGCGTGGCACTGCATCCGGACGATCTCGAATTCACGCCGACTGACCAACTGATTCATCCTGCCATCGTCAAGACCGAGGACCGCATCCAGAATCCGCTCGGGAGGTATTACCTCTACTACGCTCCTCACAAGCACATCGCCATCAGCATGGCGTATGCAGACAGCCTAGAGGGCCCCTCGACGGAATTCAGGGACAACCCCGTACTCGAGGGCCCCTCCGCCCCTGAGGTCCGATGGATCCCGGAGGAAGAAAGATTTTTTCTTTGGGGCCACCGCAAGAACAGCCAGACGGAACTCTGGACAAGCAAGGACGGAATCCATTTCGAACATGACAGCGTGAGTCTCCGCGCCTCCGACATCGGGACTCGCAACGCCAGCTACAACCGGGTCTACGAATACCCCCTTGAAAAGTTTGGAAGCCGGTATGTCACCCTCTACACCGGGTTCATGGAAGAGCGAGGAATCCGTTGCATTTGGCTGGCCCACTCCACGAATGGAAGAACGTGGACGCCGATCAAGACGCCATTGGCAGAACCGATCGAGGGCGAAGCCGATAATCTTTACGGACCCGCCCTCCTTCGCTGGAAGGGGCGGAATTTCCTTACCTATCAGGACGGCACGACCTGGAGGGGCGGCAACCTCAAATACGTGGCACTGGACCAGGAGTTGAGCACCGTAAGCGATGGCAGCGAACGCCTCGTCTTGATCGATCCCCCGGAAGGACCACCGATGGAAAATCGCTTGCGGGGCTCCGAGTTCTATCTCGACGGCGACACACGCTACCTCTTCACGAGCGGTGCCCGCTCTAAACGGCTCATCGCCTGGGCGACTGCAGAGGTCAAACCCGGCGACGTGACCGCTCTTGATCCATAAAAAGCGGCCAAAAAGGCGCTCGACCCCCGGTAGCGGCCAAACGCAGTTCACGCGATTCGCTCCTCAGTCCAATTCTCCAAGGTTGTGAGAATTTGTCGAATCTCTTAGGAAAATCATAGGAATTCTGATTGACCATTTTCTTTTTTCGCGGAAATTATAAAAATTTCAAATAGCAGAATCAACTTTGCGAATATGGGATAGGTAGAATTTCTGGTTTTTGACGATTCGTGGAGCACTTCTCCTGCAATCCCCTTCTCCTTTTCAGCTCTTGAAACTCGCGGATTCCACCCATGAACCCTTGAAACCGGAAGTGCCCCGGCTGGAATCAACCGACCCTCCGTCTCCCAAGGAAGAAGGATTCCAGTGGTTTGAGATGGATGAGAGCGATCTCCTCTTTCTGATTCGTCGGCATTTCTGGCTGTTGCTCCTGCTACCGCTGTTTTGCGGCGGCATTGCCATCGGCGCCTCATCCCTAATTTCTCCGGTATTCACCACCTCGTCGGTGCTCTACGTCCGCCCCAATTTCGACAAGGAGATGCAGGTGGAGAAGACATCGTCCAAGCTCGATGACGACGACTCCCTGCGCTCGCTCGAGGAGTTCCTCGTTTCGGACACGGTTATCCTGAGAGTCGTGGACCGCTTGGGCCTGCGCGACGATTCAAGCTTCACGGGCGGAGGAAAGAAATCTTCGAGCCCCCTTAGCGACGACGCCCTCCTCAAGAAGGTCCGCGACCGCTACACGACCGACCTCAAGCCGAACACCCGGCTCATCGAACTGGAGGTGAAGGATTTCTCGGCTCAGAGAACCAAATTGATTTCAGAAACGATTGTCGATGAATTCCTCGTGCAATTCAGGAGCGAGCGAGGCGTGAAGGGATCGGACGCGCGTGAAATCCTCGTTCGTCAATCCGAGGCCGCCCTCGCGGAAACAATGAAGAACGAGAAGGAACTCGAAGCGTTCCGGTCGGCACATCCCGAGTTCCTCGTCGAGCAGGACAGCAACATATTCCATGAACGTCTCTTGCAGCAGGGGGAAATCCTCAACACGGCAAAGGCCGAAGCTTCGCGCCTCGAGGAAGTCCTCGCCGCCCTCGGGCCGATCGATCCGGCCGAGGATCCCTACCGGATCTTCCAGATTCTGACCAACCGGAACAGCGAATACCTTTCCGACCTGCTCTCGATGCACGCCGAGTCGCAGAAGGAACTGGCCCTCATCAAGGAGCGGTATCTCCACCGGCACCCCAATCACATCGCGGCCGTCAATCAGCTCGAGGAGGTCGAGTCCACCTTGAAGGATTACGCGGCCGAAATGAAAGAAGGAGTCGCGTTGGAGCTTGAGACGGCGAAACGGAAAGCCGTGTCACACGAGAAAACCCTCGCGGCCCTCCAGGCCGACTTCGTGACGTTCAAGTCCTCGAGCGCTGCTTTCCGCGGCATCAAGGAGAAGATCGATCGCTACTGGAACACCTACTCCGCCCTCCAACAGAAGATCATGGATCTCGACGTGGATGCCGAGGGGACGCCCTCATTTGTGACGGTAGTCTCCGCACCGGTGGTCCCGGACAAGAAGAGCCATCCCAGGACTCTCATTTGGACCGCGGGCGGGACCCTCTTGGGTTGCCTCGCCGCGATGGGAATCGTCGTTCTTCGCAACCGACACGGCCTGCCCTTCACGAATAGCAAACAACCGACCGAATTGCTCCGGGTTCCAACGATTGCCACGCTCGAAATCCCGCCCAAGGGAACACTCCTGGAAAAGACATCCCGACTACAGAAGTCCCCCCAACTTCTCAACCTCCTCATCGCCGTCCAACGGTTTCGCTGCATTCACGTCTCCTCCTGCGAGCCGGACTCCCCCGCCCCGCTCCTCTCCTTCGTTCTCGGACGCACTCTCGCCAAACACGACTTGAAGACCCTTCTCATCACTTTCAGTCACGAGACGAATAAATCGCTCAACGCCGTCCGCGATTCGTCCGTTACCAACCTTTCGCTCGTCGAGCTTTCCTCCGTCCACCTGCTCAACATGGACGACTTCCGGACCGGCCTGCGCAAGGCCATGGAAAAGTTCGACCGCGTCATTGCGGACACGACGCAGATCCATGAAACGGAGACCTCTCTCGCCGTCTCCCAGGAAGCGGAAGCCAACCTGATCGTCGTCGTCGAACAGGAGGGGAAACGGGCCGATGCGGAATACTATGTCGAGCGCTGCCGCGATTCGGGAATTGAATCCACTTTTGGTGTTTACCTGCGGGAGAGTGAATCGAGACAGGCCGCGGGAGGGAAGAAAAAGGAAAAGGAACGCCCGACCCTGCCCTGGGGCACCTCACCCGCATCGTTGGGAAAAATCTGAGGCCGGAAGGAACGCATGAAACTCTTTCCCTATACCAGATTTGACGCCGCCATTCCCGCCATGGCGCTCGTCGCCGTGAACGTCACCCACCTTCTCGGCCCCGCTGCGCAACTGGCAGCCGTTCTCCTGGTCCTCCTCGTGGCCGCCCGATGCTTCAAGGCGGAGGTCAGCACCTCGTGGGTCCTCGTCGCCTACCTCGCCGTTTGTATTCTCGTCGGCATCGCCGCCTTCGGCCCCAACGAGGCGGTCGTCAAGGCCGGCAAACTTGCCCTTTTCGCCCTTGTTTCCATCCTGACGGTCCGGGGATCACGACATGACAACACCTTTCCGGCTCTCGTGGCCCTCCGGGCCTTCCTTTTGATCTGCGGCGCCAACCTGCTCTTCGCATTGGCCACCGGATCAGAGGTCTTTCGCGGCGCCTACCTCATCGAGTTCTCGATCTACAGCTCGTACACGATCGCCATCCTTCTCTACATTGCGCGGGACCGCCTCACGATCGCCGACCGCCTCGCTGCCTACTCTTTCTCAATCCTTTGCGGATCGACCATGGGGCTCCTCCTCCTCTTTCTCGCAGAAATTCTCGGTCGCAGGATCCGGCCTCGTTTCATCGCTGCGACCGCCCTCGGTGCCCCCATCGCCTTGGCCCTGCTCCTCGCGCTCTTCGAAGCACGCGGGAAGGAACTCACGTGGGAATTCCTCGCCCAAAGCGACCGCGGCATGATCCTCTCTGCCTTCTTCCAAACCACTCTTTCCGAGTTCGACGTCTCCAACCTCCTCTTCGGGCTCGGCGTCGGTTCCCCGCTCCATCAATTCGCCACCCCCGACCCCCACTTCAACCACTACCTCACCCGGCTCGGAGACGGTGCGATCTATTCCTTCTGCCTCCACAACGAGCCCCTCCGCGTGCTCTGCGACTTCGGACTCGTCGGCCTCCTCCTCGTCTGCCTGCGCCTCTTCTCCTACTGCACGACACCCGTCCTGCTCCTCCTCGGGATCTGCATGGTGACGAATTCCTACCTCTACTCCTTCTCCGGTGCCCTCGTCGCGTCGGGACTCTTTAACGTCAAACCAGAAAAGACTCGTGTTCCAGTCTGATACCCTCTTCGAAATCGCACCGACGATCTCCGTCGTTATCGCCGCGCGAGAGGCCGAGGCCCACGTCGCGGAGTGCCTGGAATCGCTCCTTCGCCAGACCCGCGTTCCGGACCAGATCATCTTCTACGACGATGGATCGGCGGATGGCACCGTGACCGTCGCACGGCGTTTCCTCCCCATTCTTCACGGCCTCGAAATCATCGAAGGAAGAACCCCGCTGGGCATCGCGGCGGCGCGAAACAAGGCCAACCAGCGCGCCTTTGGAGACTACATCGCGGTCCTCGACGCCGACGACATTTTCGCACCGGACGCCATCGAAGCCTACGCCAACCGCCTCACGGAGCGCAACGACATCGACCTCCTCTACGCCGACACCGTCGTCTTCACCGGATCGCCGGAAGAGGGCCGGTCCCGCACCTACCCCTCTTTCGCTTCCCCCGCCGACGCGATCAGCCAGACGCTCTCGCTTCCCATCATTCCCTTCAAACACTCCAGCATGGTTTACCGGAGACGCGCCATGATGGAGGCCGGCGGATATGACGAGTCGCTCCCCATCAAAATCGACGTCGAACTCTTTCTCCGCTTCCACAAGTCGGGCCGGAACGTGGAAAAACTCGACCACCAAACGTCTTTCCACCGGAAACATCACCGCCAGATCAGCACGAAGCGGATCAGTGGCATTCGCGCATATGCGGGCCTGATCTCATCCTACGTGCCGAATCGCCTCAAGCGGGGCGCCCTCATCGCCTACCGCATCCCTTCCGAGTTGGCGAAGATGGGCGTCGAGTATGGCATGGCCTTTCTTCAGCGCCAGGGCAATGCCTCCACCTCTGCGCGTTCGCGGACATTTCCGGAAAACAGTCTCCTCGCATTCTTCCGGCGATTCGCCGTTCCGCTTCTCCTCGTCCTCGTCGCATTCCACCAGTTCTTCCGCGTCCATGCCGAGGGACTCAGCTCCTGGCGCGGCGGTGGCTTCGGCATGTATGGAAGCTACCACCCAACCCAGAACGACCTCTGGTGGACGGAACTGGGGACGGACGAATCCCGTCGCTACAACAAGAAGAAGGGCGTCGCCACCGAGGATGAACGGCGAAAGGACCTCCGGCCTTTCCTCACCTACGTGAATAAAGACGCCGTCGGCCGTTATCTCGAATCACTCACCCCCGAGGTCCGGGACTCGACGCAGATCCAGATTCACCAACTCGACTTCGACCCCGAGACCAAACGCCTGCAACGCCGGCCCCTCGTCGACATTCATCCCGGGAATCAGCCATGAACATCTCAACCATCGAATCCGCCCCTCTTCTCGGCCAACCCCGCGCCGCGACCCAATCGCCTTCCGACCCGCTGCGCTTCAGCATGGGAGTCGCCCTCGTCGTCTTCGCGACCTACTTTTTCACGACGTCCCGCCTCAACGAAAACCTGCAGGCCCTGGGACTCTTCAGTCTCCTCGGCTCGATCGTCTTCATCGACCAGATTGCCCGCACCTGGTGGGTCTGGGTCATCATTGCCCTGTCGCTTGCCGCGGGAATCGCCATGCGACCGCTGGACGTCCCCAATCACCACATCCTGCTCACCTACATTGCGATCGCCATCGCCCTCTGCCTTTCCGCACCCGAGGACCAGAGGATTCCGCTTCTCCAGCACAATGCGCGCTGGTTGATCGTCGCACTCATGGGAATCGCCACCCTCCAGAGGCTCTTCCAGCCAACCTTCATGAGCGGGGATTACATCAGCTACGAGATCGTCACAGGAGGCTTTCTCTATCCGCTCCTCAAGCTCCTTCCCGAGACGTCCTCCATCATTCACGAGAACCGCGAGATCGCTGAGAGCTTCCGCAACTCCCCGCCCTCGGAGACGGCTTCCGTAGCGCTCGTCTCTCCTTTCCCGATGCTGCCGCTTCTTGCGAAGGCATTCGTTGCCGTCATCATCGCCATCGAGGCGTGGATCTGCATCGCGATGTGGGCGCGCCCGAAATGGATCGTGACCCACCTCTCCATCCTCGCCTTTGCCGTCAGCCTCGCTGTCATCCGGCAGGAACTCACCTTCATCAGTGTTGTCTGCATGTTAGGATTACTCACCTGCGACCCGCAATGGCGCAAACTGCGCTGGACCTACGGCATCAGCGCCGCCCTTTTCGCCGCCGCCGTGGTCAAGACCGTCAACCTTCCCGAACCGCTCCAGTAGCCGGCAAGAACGTCTCGCTTCCATCGCATGAAAGCACTCGCCCTCTCCCTCATTCGCCACAGCCCGCTTCCCACGGAGTTCCAGGAGAAGCTCCTCTTCTTCGGGAAGATGGGCTACTGGCCCAATTTCCAGAAGCCGCGGAGCTACAACGAAAAGGTCAACTGGCGCAAACTCCGTTCCACGAACAAGCTCTACGTCAAGTGCGCGGACAAGTTGGCCGTACGCGAATACGTCCGCGAGCGCATTGGTGAGGAGTATCTCGTTCCCGTCCTCTTCTCCGGCCCCTCCATCACTCCCGACGAATTGCTCGCCCTCGGCGACAACATCGTCGTCAAGACCAACCACGACTCAGGTTCAGTCCACCTCATCCGCGAGAACTCCAGGGAAACCGCCGAAGCGGTCTGTGAAAAGATCGCGCAAAGCCTCAAGGTCAATTACGGCCGCCGCACCCGCGAATGGTGGTATGCGAGGATCCGTCCCAAGGTTTTCGTGGAAAAACTTCTCTCCGACGAAGACGGAACCCCCGCCTGGGACTTCAAGTTCTTCATCTTCCAACGCCCCGACCCCGAGGGTCCGAAGATCCTCATCGAGGTCGATTTCGAACGAAATACGCCCCACCATCACCGCAGCTTCTACGACGAACACGGGAATCTCGTCGACTGGATCGATGCCGACATCGTCATTGACGACGTCCCCAATCACCGCACGCCGTTCCCGAAACTCTCTCGCTATGAAGAGATGCGCGAGGCCGCACTCAAGCTGGCCGAAGGCTTCGACCACGTCCGCGTCGACATGTACCACGTCCGGGAAAAGGTCTATTTCGGGGAGATGACCTTCTCCGAAGGCGGCGGCCGCAGCCGGTGGACCCCCAGGACATTCGACTATCTCCTCGGAAGTTTCTGGGACCTGAATCCAAAGAACGAACGCCCCGTGGAACCGATCCCCGCCGTGCGACAACAGGTCACCCGGCAAGATCCCGTCAAACGCGTCTACCAGTCCGGGAAGAAGGGGCTCAAGAACCTGCTGGAATCCTTGGCCGTCGGCACGGACCGGTTTTTGCGATTCCTTTCGCTCCCCTACCTCGTCGCGACTTCGGTGAACCGGGAGGAATGCCGGCGGAACTCCATCCTGGTCTACCTCGACTTTCTCTACATCTTTTTCCGGCTCGGCGGTTATCCCGATCACTACACGGCTTGCCGACTGTGGGAGAAACCGAAATCGGAATGGAAGTTCTTCTACGGTCGCGGCTATGACCCGCGGGCCATTGCCCGGAGAAACCGCCGCGCCCGGCGCGCTGAATGCGACGTCCTCTTCGAAGACAAGGAGGTGTGCTACCAGCTTTGCCAATCGTTTGGCTTCCCTTTGCCCGCGCAACATGCCGTGCTCGATCCGAACGACGATTTGGAGCCGGCGCTGACCGACATCTTTGATCAATCCACGACGGAAACCCTTTACCTCAAACCTGTCGGCGGCGACGGGGGACGCGGCGTCTGCGTCGCATCGAAACGTGGGGAACATATCACCCTCCGCGAGTCCAGCGCCCCCTCCCGGGCCGTCTCGCCCCGCGAATTCGCCCTTTCCTTCCGATCGGTCGTGCAGGAGCGGGTTACCCAGCACCCGGACCTCGACGCGCTTTTCCCAGGCGCCTTGAACACCGTGCGCATCGCCAGCCTCTTCACTCCGGAGAAGGACGTTCACATCGTCGGCGCCTTCCTCCGCATCGGTCGAGGCGATAACTTCGTCGACAACGGCGACCAGGGCGGAATCGGGGCCGCGATCAATCTCGATTCCGGGCAACTCGCCCGCCATGCATCCGACAACCGCGGCCAAGAGTTCGAGCAACACCCGGACACCTCCTTCGCCTTCGGCTCCCTCACCCTTCCCCACTGGCCAGCCCTGATTGAACTCGCCCGCGAGGTGCTACGACGCTTCGCCCCCTACAACAAGTTCCTCGGCATGGACATTGGCCTCTCCCCATTCGGACCCGTCCTCATCGAGGTCAATGACATCTTCGATTGCGGGCGCTTTGAAAGCGTCGTCGGGCCCATCTTCAAGGATCCCGATGTGCTTCGCTGCGCCAAGGAATTCGGCCTGATCACCCATCGCCGCTTCGACTGATCGAAGGTTACCGATGCCGCCTGCAACGACACGTGAACGCCGGAATCGATCGATCCGACGGGCCATCTCCACCTCGCTGGGTTCGAAACTCACGACGGCCATCCTGCAATTCGTTTCGCTCCCCATCGCCGCACGCATCCTCGGCAAGGAGGAATTCGGCATCTACGCCACCGTCTCCCTCGCCGTCCTCTCGGTGATCGCCCTGCAACTCGGCGTCGGACCCGCTCTCGCGCGAGGCATCTCCGAAGCCCACGCCAAGTCCGACTCCCGCGCGGAAGCCCGACTCTATTTCAATGGCGG
>JBCDLR010000034.1:0-17974 GCA_038745205.1 Verrucomicrobiota bacterium | reverse complement strand
GTGGCGGCCGCCGAGTCCCGAACGACCCAATCGTCATCGAGCACGATGCCGCTCGTGTAGCTCGCGGCGGTGGTCTTGAACACCATGTTGGCCTGGACGAAGTCGGTCGTGGCTTCGATCGTGAGTTTGGCCGAAGCGTTGCTGTTGCTGCCGACGGTGAGTTGGGAATTGGCTGCGGGGCTGTTGGTACCAATGCCTACCCCGCCGCCGGCGCGAATGAGGAACTGGTCGGTGCCGGTGGATGAGAAGGTGCTGCCGCTCAGGCTATTGTTGTTGTTGGAGTCGGCCCAGACGAAGCTGCCGGGGTGCTGGGCATTGGCCTGCCTGCCCGCGGCGAAGGCTTAGTCGGCACTGGCCACATTGCCGTTGCCGCCGGGAATGGTCGCGTAATTTCCGTTGGCGGTGTTGTTCAAGCCTCCCCCGATGGCGGCGGCATCCCCCGTCGCGAAGCTGTTCCTTCCCCCGGCAGCCGTGCCGAAGAGTCCTGCACGGTTGTTGAGCCCCCCTCCCACAGTGGAGTAGTTGCCATTCGCCTGGTTGAGCTCACCGCCGCCGACCGTGGCCCCGATCGCGTTGGCCTGGTTTACCACCCCGCCGCTAATGGTGGCCCACTCACTGCCAGGGGCAATCGTGTTCTCACCCGTGTCGGCCCCTCCACCGGCGATGACCGCCCCCTGACTGCCGATGCCGATGCTGTTCCCTTCAAAACCGCCAATGAGGACCGGCGTCTCCCCGTCGGCCTGGCTCTCGAGGCGGAAGCCGATACTGTCGTTGACGGAAAACTGAAGCGGCTCGAACGAGTCAGTGCCGATGAAGCTCGGGTTGAGGATGCTACCGCCTTCCAGATTGGTGGCGACGTCTGCCATCTCCGCGGTGCCCGCAAGCATGGCCCGCTCGGTGCTGACGGCGAGGATGTCCTCCGTGGCAGCGGACCAAGTCGGGAGCGCGGGGAGCTTGCGATATCTCACGAAGTCGACGGCTGCGGTGTTGGCTTCGACGTAGGCGATTCCCGGTAGCCCACCGATCAGGGCCATTTCGCAGAACCCGTCGACGTCCGGGCTGTCGATCACCACCGGTGTTCCCCAGGCACGGCCCTGCGCATCCTCGGCGTAGACGATCTTGAGTTCCCCGTTGCCATCGTCCACGTAGGAGACGGCCGGCACCCCATCGACGACCACGAGAGAAATGGCCTCATTGAGGTCGACCCCGGTCTCGATTTCCACCGGGTCGTCCCAAACGTCGCCGGTGGCATCCTCGGCCCGCATGAACCATACGGTCGAGGTGGTGGCATTGTAGAAGGCGATGGCGGGGAACCCGTCGACCACGGCGAGGGAGGAGTAGAAGCCGACAAAGCCTTCGGTCACCAGGGTTTTCTCCGTCCATGATCCGGTGCCGAGCGGGTCGCTGGAGATGGCGAACTTCAGGTTCTCGTTACTGGCTTCGAGGTAGGAAATGGCAGGACGTCCGGCGACAAGGGCGAGGGAGGCGTGGAGGCCGACATTGGCGGTTTCGTCCACCGTGACCGTCGTCCACGTGCCGGGTGTGCTGCTGTCTCCGATGGCAAAGCGGAGGCGGCTGTTGTCGAAATCGTAATAGGCGACAGCCGGCCGACGGTCGATCTCGATGAGTGAGGCGAACTGGCCGAGACCGAAGAGGCCACCCGTTTCAACCGTTCGGATCGTCCAGGTGGAAGTGCCGTCCGGGTTATTCGAATACGCCTATTTCAGGGACTTGTTGGTGAGATCCTGATAGGCGATAGCCGGTGCCCCGCCGACCATGGCCATGGACGCGTGGAGGCCGACGTTGGGATTGCCGGTGCCGTCGCCATCAACGACTACGGGAGTGTTGAACAGGCCGTCCGGGCTGCTCTGCAAGGTATAAATGAGCTGATCCCTGTCCCGATCGGCATAGGCAATGGCAGCCTTTCCGTCGACCTCGATCACGGTGGGGAAGGCAAGGTCCCAATTGGTTCTGCCCCCCACGCTTGGAAGATTGGTGGCGACGGCGACCATGACAGCTTCCGCGGAGAAGCCATTCTCGGTCACGGGTCCGACCAACGACCAGCCGTCCGGCAATTCGATGTCGGGGATGCTGCCACTCGCGAAGTTGACGGGAAAGCTGACGGCGAGGTTTGTCCTGACGCCGTTCGCAAGTGGGACACCTCCTCCAAAGGTCACTTCACTGAAGGGGTCGTCTCCATTCTCGTAGAATCCCGGACTCATCTTGGATGGCGTGACCGCGCCGTCGGCGAGCATCTCGCTGGTCACGGAACCGGGACTGAGCCCGTCGGCGGTTCCGGCATTGAGCGCATAGGCCGACGAAGCCATGGGTTGGTCGGGACTCAGTTGCTCGAAGGTGGTGTTGTCGGTAGAGAACCAAACCCGCAGGGAGACATCGCTGTTGTTTCGAAAAACGTCCGCCGGCACGACCGTCATGTTGGTCAGGGCGCTGTCTCCAAGTTGGAGGGCGTAGTGCCCGAAATTCACCGGGATGGAGACGGCAGCCGTCGGCTCCGATCCCATCGTGGAGGATCCATCATTGGACCAGTAGGTGGTCGTGCCGTCCGGGTCGACGAAGGCAAATTTGAAGTAGCCGGTTCCGTTGTAATTGACCGAGTTAACCGCAATGCGTCCCTGGTGATTGAGCCGCCCTGGCGGATCGGCTGCCACGACAGGGAGAGAGAACAGGGCAGAAAGACTTAGGACGAGCGCGTGAAAGCACCGGGGGAGGGCGAGCATGAGAAAGTGGAAACGGGTAAATACACTGTCGACATTACTAAATGACTTACAAGCATCTATTGCGCCATCTTGCGCGATAGCCCTACGATGGCGAAATGGCTGTCACTGTTTTGTAACGGTTTCAGACCGCGAATTGCTGCGCACGCGAGCATTTATCCATTTATCTGTCTGTCCCTTAACAGACAATCCCGTTTTTATGAAACTATGGGGATAGTTCAGAATTTGTTCAGGTCTCATTCACGGTCACGCTTGACCGTATTAGTGGTCCAATTTGTATCACAACTGCGGAACGCTCAGCACTGCGAGAAATCGCCGCGCTGTTTTTGGATCGTTGAGGCAGATCCTGCCCCCTGAAAGTCGAGCGGGGGATCCTGAAACCTCGGAGGCGGGAGCTACTTCGAAATTGAATTCCTCTTTGCGGACGATCTCCAGCCGGGCGGTCTTTGTGGGGTTGATTTTTTTTGCGAGTTCGATGGCGATGCGGCCCATGGTGAAGCGGCAGTTGATCTCGACGACAGGGCGCAGTGCCAGCGAACCGTCTTCCTGGCGGTGTACGAAGGCGTCGATGCCGATTGGTCCGAGGTAGCGGGCGGCGGTGAATCTCTTTTCCAATTCGCCCATGAACGTTCCGGTGAAGAAGCCGAGACGTGGATCGTCTGCGCCTTCAGGCGTCTCCATGAGAAAGCGGGCGATTTCCGGATCGATCGGACGGAGGAATTTCGGACCTGCTTCGGCCGCGCGGAACTGCCCTCGACGATCGTTTTCCATCCTGACAAAACCAATGAAACGCAGGCCGTCTTTCTCCATTTCGTAGTGCGCGGAAAAATCGAATACGCGGTCGCACCATGGTTCAATGACAGCCCATCCCTGCGACGCAATAGTCTTCTCGACCCATGGTTTGGCTTTTTCCAAGTCGTCGAATTTGAGATTTCGCCGGCCGGACGCACCCCATGGCGCTTTGGCGACGAATTCGCCGCCGCCGCGTGTCGCTGCGACCACTTTTTCCCAAGTTTCGCACTTGGTAACCTCGTTGGCTTTGCCCACGACCGGTGGTTTGGCCCCGAGCGTTGCCCACTCTTCATTCCAGAGACTCACATCTTTTCCGGCATCGGGTAGCTGCGGAACGAGCGGCTCTAACATTTTCGCGCAAGCTGGAGATAGTCCCCATGGTCGCAGCCGGTGAAGGCGGCGTCTTTTCAAGAGCGAGTCGCGGGGGATGCCGCCGTTTTCATCGAGCTCGACCAGTTCCGGAAGGACGAAACCGTTCTCGCGAAGCATGGCGAGATGCTGCCGTGAGGGGAGTTGGCGAAGAAGTGTGACGTCCTCCCGTTTCGCCAGAAAGGCGGCGAGGAATTCCAGATTGTGTTCGATGTCCTGCGCCGCGGCGTTTTGAGTGGGGCGGCCTCGGTTGGCGATTTCCTCCTCGTAAAACGGATTGAAAAAGTAGACGTCAGGGGTGCGTCCTCGCGAACGCTCGAAAAACTCCAGCTCTTCGACAAAGCCTGAATCGATACCCGCTTTGCGCCGACCTTCCGTGTTGAAAGGGGCTCCGTTGCCTTTCGCTCGGCTCGGTGAAAGCGGAAACACGAGCCCTCGGTTGAACGCTTCCCAATCACTTTCACCCTCCGCTTTCCATTTGCGGAACCATTTCAGCCCGTATCCGACGTGCGTGATCTCATCCTTGTAGATTTGCTCGAGAATGTTGGCCGTTTTTGTGTCGCCGACGTCGCGCATGACGCCGGCGTAATGTCTCGAATAGTCGAGATTGGCTTGTTCGAAGGTCAGGCTAAGCCGCGTCACGTAATCGAGCGGAGTTTCCATGGGCGCGACGGAGTCCCAGAAATAACGGTTCACAGGCAGGTCTCCGAAAGTGATTCCGCATTCCTTCATCCGCGCGAGATACCATTTCGTGTGGCGTTGTTCTTCAAGCAGCGTGTTGAGCAATCCACGGCGAAACGCGACCGGCGCATCGGGAAACTTCACCAAGGCGAGCGCCATCAACTCGGTGGCGAGCAACTCGTGATTCGCAAAAAAGTGGAGCAACTCACCTCGGCGCTCCTCGTTGACGAGTTCCGGACGGGCGGGAAGCAGCATATTGTTGAGTCTGCCGAACTTCAGTTCTGCGCTCCGTGCGGGTTCGTCAGGCACATCGACGGGAGCCTGAAAGACAAAATCCAGAGTTTCCTTTCCCGGCGGCGAAAGCTTGATGCTCAGATCTTCCGATTGCAGGAGGCGTTCAGCGAATTCAGTCACGTTCAGGCTTCGCTCTACCGTGGATGCGGAGTTCATGTTAGGAGTGAGTGACGTGACGGGTCGCAGGTCATGGTGATCAGAGGAATCGGACGCCAAGGGAAACTAAGGGATAATTGTCCATTTTCCATGGTAGGGAGGTTGGTGCCGATTTCCGTGCAGGAGGTGGAATGACTGTCGTTTTCGGTCCCGAAATGCGAGACGCAAAGTTGGAGAAGCCATTTCCAGATTTCCAGGGGTTGGCACCGGAATTTCCTGTTCCTTCCTGGAGATTCCGTTATTTTCAGATCAACCCCCCCACCCCCAGAACTTCCTTGAGGACAAGAATCGCCCCCGTCGTCGGTGTGCTCGCTCTTGCGATTTTGCCGTTTCCCACCATCGCCCAGGTCACTTTCAATGGGCTCGCCCCCGGTGACAACGACTGGTCGACGGCCGGCAACTGGGTGCCTTCCGAACCGGCCCTCGCCGACGATGTGGGGATCGGTGCCGGACTGACCGCCGATATCACGCAGGCGGGGGAGGAAGGACGGCTTCTGGATGTGTCCAATGGCGCAACAGTCAACATGACCGGCGGTGATCTCACCTTCCGTGCGCTTCACGCGGGAAACGGGGGGACAACCGGCACTTTCAATTTCGTCGACGGCACGATCTTGGCCAACCACAACATCGCGGGTGAAGCCATTCAACTCGGCAACTCCGGTGGCGGCAATGGCATCATGGTCATGGGCGACGGCACGACCACGCCCACCCTCAACTACAGCGGTGGTCGCTTTGAAGTGGGCACGGCAAATAGCGCGATGGCCAGTTTTACCCTCGAGAGCGGAAGCATCGTCGGGGCCAACCAGAACTTCATCATCGGCCAGGGCAATGCGAGCAGTGTGTCCACCGTCATCGTCAATGGTGGTTCCTTCGACAACGGAACCGCCGACACGAACATGAATGACGGCAATTCGTCGCTGACGATGAATGGCGGAACGTGGTCTACGGCGGAAATCCGGTTCACCAACAACGCCTCCTCCTCGCTGACCTTGAACAACGGCTCGACGATGACAATCAGCCTGAACCTGGAAGACCGCGGCGGAGCGAGCACGCTGAATCTGAACAGCGGGGCCACGCTTGAGTTTCTCGGCGGAAGCCTGCGGGAGGTGGACACGCTGAACGTCAGCGGCGGAACCCTCCGCATCAGCCCGTTCAGCACACCGCTACAGGTCTTCGGTGCGGCGACGGTGACTGGTACACCGGTCGTGGAGTTTCTTCCGGGCGGCGGCACGGGCGGCGGGCCTGCCCTCTGGGTCGGCGGGACGGACACCTGGGTCAATGCCGACACTTCGAAATGGCAGGGCGGGGTTTCCCCGGACGGCACGGGATCGGCGGGCGCGACCTTCAGCATCATTTCCGCATCGACCTTGAACGGCGGCAGCAATTTCACCGTCTCCGATCCCAACTGGTCGGCCACGGTGGTGGCCAACGAGTTGCAGGCAGAGTCGGTCGCGGCCTTTTCCACCGACCCACTGACCGCTATTTTCAACGATGGGTCCGCGACGGTCACGCGCAACGCGGACTTGCGCCTGGCACCTGCCGCGGGCGCGGACGCGGCCAGCATCGAGATGAGGTCCGGAATGCTGAACGTGACCGGGACGAGTGAGTTGATCCTCGGACTTCCCGGCGGCACTCCCACCGTCATTCAAACCGGTGGCACGGTGAACCTCGACGACGACCTCCGCTTCCTCGACAACGGCGGCATCTACCGGCTGCGCGGGGGACCGTTGAATGTTTCCGGCGAGGTCATTGAGGACAACACCGGCGTCCCGAACGCGCAGTTGTATGTCGGCGGCGGCTTTCTGAATGTCACCGGCGACATCACGACGCAGAGCTTCCGGACGGGCGATTCTCCCGGGTTCCCCGGCGAGTATTTTCACGCGAGTGGCAGGACGATCACGAACACGGGGACGTTTTACACGGGCCTGAATGCCATCGGGTTTTTCACGGTGAGTAGCGGAGTCATCGATACTGGCGCGCTCATCATCGCGGACCAGACCGGGGCGGAGAATAGCGAGATTGTCATGCAGGGCGGACTTTTCGTTTCCTCGGGGCAAGTCGACATCGGCCGTCGCGGCGACGACGACGGGGGCAGCTTCCTCCTCGCCGGGGGAGGAACCTTCGTCTCGAACGGGACGTTGCGATTTGGAAACAATGGGGGCACGGGCACCCTCCAGGTCGACAACGCCAGCGGAGGGGGAACCGTCATCGCGAATTCCACCATCTCGATCGGGGGCGGTGGACAAGCCGACGTGTTGCTATTCGACGGCGGCGAGTTTGCCCTCGGTGGCGATCCCGGTGCGCGCACGGTGACGAATTTCAGCCACTTCTCCGGGGGCAAACTCGGACTGCGCGTTCCCGGCGACCTCACGATGGCACCCTTGACGGCAACGAATTCGGCCGTGGTCAACGCCGGTGCGCTCGTTGACGTCGATGCCGGCTTCGGGAACGGCAGCACCTCCGACTCCGCGACATGGATTGCGGGCAACAGCGATTGGGATGTCGACGCCAACTGGCTGGCCTCGGATGGAGTGACGAACATCGTTCCGGCGCAGGCGTCGGGCATCACGACTGCGGCGACGGAGATTCCTTTCCTCGTCGCACCCATCGGCGCGGTGTTGAATCCCGCCAACGTCACCGCCAATTCCGGGTGGCAGGTCGTCACGCCCACCTCCGGGCACTTGAACGAACTCGCCGTGTCCCGCACCGGGGGAGGTTTTGGCACCGGCCCGGGACTTGCCATCATCAGCAACGGATCCACTGTCACACGTGACAACGACATCGCGTTTTCCACCGCGGGTGGTTCGGACGGCGCGGGCCTGAATATCAGCGGCGGAAGCCGGTTGAATGTTTCCAATGCAACCTCAAACCCCCACATGACCCTCGGCGGGGGAGCCCAGGCGACGGTGGACCAGGGCGTGCTCGGAGTTTCGGACGCGACGGCGGTGCTTGTCGAAGGCGACTTGCGATTCGGCGGGCTCGGCACGGAGGGGGGCACCTACAATCTCCGATCCGGCACACTCACGGTGCAGGGAAGTGTCATCGAGGGATTGACGCCGGGGAACCAGGACAGCGCGGTCAACAATGCCCAGATGCAGATCAACACCGAGCAGGTCGGCGACGCCAACGCCTTGAGTGTCGCCGGTTCCATTGAAGTGCAACGATTCGCCGTGGCACAGGATTCCGGGGCCGGCACGGCGGTGAATCCGGTGACGCACACGGTAACCGGACCGCTTGCGACCAGCGGGGACATGGTCATCGGCATGGGTATTGCGGACGGCCCGAATTACGCGCACGGCGAATTGATCGCTGATGGCACGGGAGGTCCCATCTTTGCCAACCAGCTTGTTCTCGGCAGCGAGGGGAACCCTTCCGCCGCCGATCCCGCGAATCCCAACGGCGGTTCAAGCGGCGGGATGCGCATCTCCGGTCCGCAGGTCGTGGTCCTCGGCGGGGGCCGATTCACGGTGGGCGGGGAGGGGACGGAAGATTACGGCACGAGCGGATCCTTCACCATGGGCGGGGCTTCGTCGGTCACGGTGCCGATCCAGAATTCCGAGATCGGCCGAGGCGGTAGCGGGACGTTCACCATGACCGGTGGAACGTTCAATCAACTCGCCTCCAACTTTGTCCTTGGGCAGTCGGGAACCGGAGCCGGCGGGACGGTTGATCCGGCGAGCGGCACCGTCATGATCATGGACATCGACGGAACGACCGTTCTCAACGTCGGTGATCCCGCGAACGGTCCGTTGAATTCCGACCTGAACTTCAACGATGGTTTTGCAAGTTTCACGCAATCGGGAACAAATACCTTCGTCAACGTCGAACGGGACTTGAACATGGGAAGCGGGAGCTCGAATCCGAGTTCCTATGCCCTGACGAATGGAACGCTGAACATTGGTGAGGATCTCGACATGCGCGAAGGCAGCGGGCAGGATACCTTCACGATCGCGGGAACAGCCACGCTCGATGTCACCGGCAACCTCGATATCGATGGCGGCCTCAACAACGACCTCGTCGTCGATGGCAGTGACGCGACGATCGAGGTGGGAGGGAACGTTCTCATGTCCGGAGCCACTTCGACGCAGTTTGTGCTCGATGCCGGTGGAGCGAGTGTGGTGAACGTGAACGGCGACATGACGGCAGGTGGGACACTGAGCGTTGATATCTCCTTCATCGATCCATTCTTCGGCACCGCCCATTGCCTGCAGCGCATCGATTTATTCATCGTTTCGGGAACCCAAAGTGGCGCGTTTTCCAACGTCGCTGTCGGCGCTGCCGTGCCGGGAACAACCTTCCCGGACGGTTCGGTTTACCTCCTGCAATCCGACTCCTCCGGACTTTTTCTTGCCCCGAGCGGAGGAATCGATCTTCTCGACGACGAAGACGACGACGGGCTCATGAATCTGATTGAGATCGGTTTTGGGACCGACTTCAACGAAGCCGCTTCGGGCCACGAAGGGCTCCCGACGCTGTCGTTCAGCGGTGGCGTCCTGACGGTCACTTACCGTCAGTTACTCACGCCCGGCGACATCAACTACACGATCGAACAGAGTGACGATCTCCTGATCTGGACGCCACTTGGAGAAGGAACTGTGACCACGACGAATCCCACGCCCACGACCGTCCTTTACGAGATGATTGTCTCGACGACGGACGCCCGGAAATTCATCCGCGTCCATGTCAGCAAATGATCCTTCTTCCGCTCAAGGGGAAGTGTTCCCGGCAATATTTCGCATGGGGCGAACGATTTGATCGTTGCCCGCGGCGATCTCACTTTCGGTGTAGCGCAAAGTCGGATTGTTGATCGACTCGCTTTTCATGTAGAGCCACATGCTGAAGAAGACGGCCCCGACGCCGACCACGGCGGTGGCTCCTCCCATCAGAAGCCCCGGTGTTCCCTTGTGCGCTCCCATGAGAAGCGTCAATGAAGCGAGGCCGGCGACCGCGAAGTAGATCCATTGGTTTTCGAGCAAGCGCGTGTGATGCTCCTCGACTAGGACCATCTCCGACTGGGCGTAGATGCCCGATTCCGTGTCGGCCTTCTTGCGGAACTGCGTGTAGGGAATCACGGACAGCGCCGACACGATGATGAGGAGGAGGGCAGCGAGTTGGGTCTTGCGCTCCTTGAATAGAAAAGCGAAGACAAATCCAACGAGTCCAAAAAGGACGCCGTAGATGGAAAGCGGCTCAAGCAGGAGCTGCAGAAACTGGGGATCGCCCAGCTTTTCGAAGAAATTGGCGAATTCGATCATGGCGGAAAACAGGTTCGGCATTCTCTCGGGATTCCGAGAATTCAAGTAAACTTAACATTTTTTTTAAAACTTTCAAGGGCGGATTCGTGCGCCCGGGCACGACGAGAGAGGTCGAGGGGGAGCGGCGACCTAGTCCAGGGGAAGCTCGTTCTGGGCGTTCGCCTTTTTCCCCTCGGGCGGGGCGATACCCAGCTTGTCGAACGCCTTTTGCATCGCGACCCTTCCCCGCGGGGTGCGATTGAGCATGCCCTGCATGATGAGGTAGGGTTCGTAGACTTCCTCGATCGTGCTCGCGTCTTCGCCGACGGCGACGGCGAGGGAATTCAATCCAACAGGACCGCCGTCAAACTTGTGGATGACCGACTCAAGGATGCGCTTGTCCATCTCGTCGAGGCCGTCGGAGTCGATCTCGATCATCTCCAGCGCGCGGTCGGCGACTTCGGCGTTGATCAATCCATTGGCTTTCACCTGGGCATAGTCGCGCGTCCAGCGAAGGAGGGAGTTGGCTACCCGCGGCGTGCCCCGTGAGCGTGAGGCAATCTCAAAGGCACCGCCGGTCTCGATCTCGACGTTGAGCAGGCCAGCTGATCGTTCGACGATCGATGTCAGGTCCTCGGGCGCGTAGTAGTCGAGTCGATTCGAAATCGTGAAGCGCGAACGCAGGGGCGCAGTCAACATGCCGGCGCGAGTGGTGGCGCCGATGAGGGTGAACTTCGGCAAGTTCAACTGGATGCTTCGCGCGTTCGGGCCCTGGTCGATGATGATGTCGAGTTTGAAGTCCTCCATCGCGGGATAGAGGTATTCCTCGATCGTGGGGTGCAGGCGATGAATCTCGTCGATGAAGAGAACGTCCCCTTTTTGCAAGTTGGTGAGAATGCCCGCGAGGTCGCCGGCCTTCTCGATCTGGGGGCCGCTCGTGCAATGGATGCTCGAGCCCATGGCCGAGGCGATGATGTGGGCAAGCGTCGTCTTGCCCAGTCCGGGTGGACCGGAAAGGAGATTGTGGCCCAGGACATCGTCGCGCTGTTTCGCTGCTTCAATCATGAGAAGAAGGCGCTCCTTCACCTTCTCTTGGCCGCAGAATTCGGTCAGAACGGGCGGTCGGAGGGAAATATCGAAGTCCGTTTCCGGGGCTTTCGTGGTTTCGGTGTAGAAGTTTTCGCTCACGGGAAGACGATGGCAGGGCGGAAATCGTTGAATATTAGGGGAATTTAACCAAATTTCCAACCGGATTCGCCCCTGTAAATCCTTGTTAAATTCTCTTTCGGCGCGATTATATAGGCTTTACAAGGGGGAGCGCGGACGCTTTGGTCCTCCTTGATGGATTTAGACTTCCCGAAAAGTCGATCTTTCTCAAAAACTCACGATTTACCAACCTGCTGAAATTCGATTGCCACATCCCGGAATCCGGCCTTAATCCTGCTGCCAGCATGCCTCACTGCTCCTCCCGCTTGACCAGATCGAATTTTTCCGCCGTGCGCTGCTTTCTCGCCCTCCTTTTCGCCGCTTTCGCTTCCGTCGCCGCGGCGCAGGACGGGCAGACTATCCGTGCGATCGACGTCCAGTATGACGGAGCGGCTTCCGTGTCCGAAGAGCGGATCCGGGCCAACGTCAGCACCAAGGTGGGTGACCCTTTTGATTCCACGGTCATCGAGCAGGACATCAAAAACCTTTACGACAGTGGTGACGTTGAGAATGTCCGCATGTTCACCGAGAGCTTCGGCGGGGGCATCAAGCTCATCATTCTCGTCAAGACGCGTGGATCCCTTGGACGCGTCAGTTTCCTCGGGAACAATGCGGTCACCGACCGCAAGCTGCGCAAGGAGACGGAACTCCTCATCGGGTCCGGATTTGATGACAGCCGCATTGAGGAGGCGAGGTTGAAGATTCTTGAGATCTACCAGGACAAGGGCTTCTCCGACGTCGTCGTGAACTACTCGACGGAGCAAAATCCCGGCACCGGGCTCTCCGACCTCGCGTTCCAGATCGATGAGGGCGCGAGGACGTACCTGAACGAATTGTATTTCGAGGGGAACACGGTCTTCACCGCGGATGAACTCGCTTCAGGACTGGGGACGCGAGAGCGGAAATTCTGGCGTCCGTTCCGCGAATCAGGGCGGATCAACAATCGCGTTCTCTCCAGCGATATCGTCAGCGTGGAGGATCGCTACAAGGATGCGGGATACCTGAATGCACGGGTCGTCGATGTTCGCCAGGAGCGCGTCAGTGACGAGAAAGTAAACTTGGTCTTGGCCATTGACGAAGGACCGCAGTTCTCCGTCCGGGACGTGACTATTTCCGGGGTCGTGACCTTCGATGCCATTGAACTGGAGGGCTATCTCCAGCAGGCCCCGAATGCCATTTACAACGGGACCGAGGTCAAGGCAGACCTCAAGATGCTCCGCGACTACTACGGGGCGAAAGGCTACGCCGACGCGCGTGCCACCCCACGTCTGACCGCGGCGGGGGAAACGGTGCTCGATATCGATTACATGCTCTACGAAGGCGAAAAATCCTACGTGGAACTGGTCAACATCAACGGGAATGACCGCACGAAGGACAAGGTCATTCGCCGCGAACTGACCATTCTGCCCGGGGACGAATTGAACACGCTGAAGATCGAGGAGAGCGAAGCGAAGCTTCGTGGTCTTGGCTACTTCGAGCGCGTTGAATTGAACCTTGCCGATACCGGCGTTCCCGGTCACAAGGACGTCAACATCACGCTTCGCGAGAAGTCGACCGGGACGGTCAACTTCGGAGCTGGTTTCAGCTCGATCGACAACCTCGTCGGTTTCATCGATATCGTGCAGACGAATTTCGACATTCGCGACTGGCCGAAGTTCTCCGGTGGCGGACAGAAGTTCCGCATGAGCCTCAAATACGGCACCGAGCGCCGGGACTTTGTCATGAACTGGACCGAACCCTGGTTCCTCGACCGTCGGCTTGCGCTGGGAACAGAAGTTTACTACAACGAATACCGTTTCCTCAGCGACCAGTATGATCAGCGCCGGATTGGCGGGGCGGTCAGCTTGCGGAAGCCGATTACCGACGATTCCTACGTCCGGCTCGAGAATCGTGCGCAGCAGTGGGAAGTCTTCCGCGTAGCCACCGAGGCGTCGGACGCAATTCAATCGCAGGAAGGGGAGTATTTCCAGAACCTCATCGGCCTGTCCTATGTTTGGGACACGCGGGACGATTTTATCCTGCCTCGCCGAGGGCACAAGTTTGAGGTCGGGGCCGACGTGTCCGTGGGCGATATCAGCACCTACGGATTCAACATGAGCGGCATCAAGTATTTCCTTCTGCCGTTTGATACCATCTTCAGTGTCGACGGGAGCATCAGCACGATCGACGCCTACTCCGGCGACGTGCCGCTGCCGGTGCGTAAATTCCTTGGTGGTGCCAACAACCTGCGCGGCTTCGACTTCCGCGAGGTCAGTCCGAAAGATGAATTCGGCGAGCCGCTGGGAGGCGAGACCGCCGCCTACGCCACGGCCGAGATCACCACACCCATCCTCAGCTTGAAGAAAGCACGCCTGGCCGGCTTCTTTGACATTGGCACCGTTTCAGACGGATTCTTCGACTTCGGCCACGTCGATTCCAACGTCGGCTTCGGTCTCCGGCTCTACACCCGGATGGGGCCGATTCGCCTCGACTACGGTATCCCCGTGCAGGCCGACGAGGTCAACGACTCCAGCGGTCAATTCCAGTTCACGCTCGGAGTTCGCTATTGATTCGCGAAGGGGTGTGAATTCACGAAGGGGTGTGTGAGGTTCTCCCGTCTCGGGAATCTCTCGAAACCGGTCTCAGGACTTTTTCACGGTCCGCCACTGGTCCTCACGCGCATCTTCGGGCGGTTCAATGGCCGGATCCTCTGCGACGTGGATCTTGAATTCTTCGAACGGCGTGGCGAGCCTTCGCGGCAGCATTGCGGTGACGAGGACATCGTTCCCTTCATAGTCCTCGGTCAACACCTTGCCCTCGCGGTGAAGCATGGAAACGAGGTCGGCACGGGCCTGCGGAATTCGAAGACTGAGGCGGGAGACGCGGTCGAGCAGCATCTCCCCGCACTTCTGGTAGAGCGCCTCAAGGCCTTCGCCGTTTCTGACGGAAACAAAGAAGGCGCCGGTGAAGTGGGTCTCGAGTTCGTGGAGCCGGACGCGGTCGTTCTCGATCTTGTCGATCTTGTTGAGGACGATGAGCGTCTTCTTTTCCTCGGCGCCGAGTTCCGCGAGGACATCTTTCGTCGTCTGGTAGTGGTCGTAGACGTCGTTGGCGCTGGCGTCGAGCACGTGGATGAGGAAATCGGCGAGAACAGCCTCCTCCAGGGTCGCCTTGAAGGCTTCCACGAGGCCATGGGGAAGGCGACGAACGAATCCCACGGTGTCCGTGAGCAGCAACGCCTGCCCGTCGGGGAGGGTGATGCGACGGGTCGTCGTGTCGAGCGTCGCGAACAACTTGTCCTCCGCGAGCACGTCGGCGTCGGCGAGGCGGTTGAGAAGGGAAGACTTCCCCGCATTCGTGTAACCGACGATGGCAGCGTGGGGAACGGGGGTGCGCATGCGGTCCTTGCGCTGCGTCTCGCGCTGCTTGCGGACCTCGGCCAGTTCCGATTTGACCCGGTCGATGCGCTTTCTCGCGAGGCGGCGGTCGATCTCGATTTGCTTCTCACCTTCCCCTCTTGCTGCGGCCGCTCCGCTGCCACCCTGCCGGTCAAGGTGGGCCCACATGCGGGCAAGGCGCGGAAGGGAATATTGCATCCGCGCGAGGTCGACCTGGAGCCGTGCTTCCTTCGTCTGCGCACGCATGGCGAAGATATCGAGGATGACTTCCTGACGATCAATGACGGTGACGTCGCCCCCCCGCTCCCAGTTCCGCTGCTGCCCGGGGGAAAGTTCGTTGTCGAAGATGATGCAGTCGCATTTCAATCCCTTCGCGTGTTCGACGATCTCTTCCATCTTCCCGGTGCCTGTAAGGAAGCCGGCATTTTCTTTCCCGCGCACCTTGACGAGCATGGTCTCGACGATGCCGATACCCAGCGTCGTGACCAGTTCATGCAATTCCTCCAGCAAGCTTGTGGCCAATGCCTCGTCGCTCTTGTCAAAGTAGACGCCGACGAGGAGCGCGCGCTCCACCATCTTCGGCTTATCCCTCACTTCGAACATCACGCAAGATAGTGCAGGGTCAGGGGGGATGAAAGGCCTATCGGCCCCCGGGATGCGCGGAGAATCACCCAAAACCCTTGACCGGATTCGATCTGCCGCCGATCTCGCGCAATGTCCTCTCCCGAGATCGAGGTTCCCATTGAAGTGATGTTTTTTGACACCGATGTCGGTGGCGTCGTCCACAACATCGCCTATCTGCGCATGATCGAGGTGGCGAGGACGAAGATTGCCGGAAGGCTTGGGTTCAATCTCCGCGAGATGGCTGAAACCCAGGTCTATCCGGTGGTGGTGCGAACGGAGATCGATTATCTCAAGCCGGCGAGGCTGGGTGATACGATACTCGTTCGCGGGAAAGTCACGGAGGCCAAGAGGGCACGGTTCTGGTGCGAATTCGAACTCGTCAGCACGTCCGATGGAGCCCGATTTGTGTCTTGCCGCCAGTCGCTCGCGCTCGTGCAAATGCCGGAAGGCAAGGTTCTGCGTCTTCCCGACGGCTTTGGAGCTTGATTGCGGCGTCAGAATAGGTTTGTTTAAAATTTCCGGTCCCTCCGGCAGTTATGTTTGAATCTTTGCTCGTTATTGGTGTGGCGGTGTTTTCCTTTGCGTGCCGCACCTATGCCCATCCCCTCGTGCGCAAACTGGGCGGTGTTGGCGTCCTTGCGACCACGTTTCTCATCGCCTATTTCCTTTCCGGGCGTGATCCGCTTTGGGGCGTGGCCGGGGTCCTCTTCTGGTTTTTTCTGCCTTGGATCGAACTCATCACCCGCGTGCGGCAATTGCGTTTGCCGCTGGAAAAAAAAATGCATCACCGGTTCCCGCCGAACCGTGAGATCTTTCCCGGACTGCATGAACTCACTCGCGATGTCGAGGATGAGGGCTTCGAGCATGTGGAGGACAGCGGCTGGGAGTGGGAGAACACGAATCAGTTCGTGCGCATGTTCTACAACGAGGAGCAGAAGCTTGAAGCTTCGATTTACCTGACGGAGCAGCAGGGAATTGCCTTTGCCTATTTCAGTGTCAGCTCCGAGTCCGAGGACGGCCGGAAATTGACAACGTGGAACTACCCCTTCGCCTACACCATGAAGTTTGCGCCGGACACGCGGATCAACCGGGTCATCAATGCCGGTTCCTTCATCGATCTGCTGAATTCCCATGACCAGTTTCTCATTGAGAACGCGGTCTTCGACGAGGACCTGGTGAAACGCGATCCGGAGGAGTTGCAGAAGGATCTGGAGTCGAACATGAAGAAGCAGGTGAACCACAACCTCGATCAGGGACTGATCCGGCTTTCGGGGGACGGAACGTTCCGTTATTCCTGGCGCGGGCTCTTCTACCTCTGGACGCAGTTCATCGTCCAAATGGTGAAATACTCCTGATCGGCGTGGCGAAGCGTCGTCCCAACGAGGTCCGATTCACGCGGTCGGCAAGGGCACCGTTTTTTCTCGCCTTCGGCGTGGCGATGCTCCTTCTGTCGGTTTGGCTGTATTTCGCCGGGACGAGCGGCCACTATGAGACATCCCAGGGTGTGGCGATGTTCTGGTCTCGCTGGTGGGCACTCATTCCGTGCGTGGTGGCCTTGCTCGCCCTCGAGATGGGGAGGCTGCTCAGCCGGCGGGCCTACGTCCTCGTCAATGCCATCGCCATCGAGGTCTTTCCCCTCTTCGGGGCGCCGAAGGGCATGCGTGTCCTTCCCTGGCCGGAAGTGATCGGCGTGGATTTCGATGACACTCTGGAGGCAATGACAGTGCGGCTCGACGAGGAGGAAACCGAACGGGTTTCGCTGAAGCCGATTGCGCGGCATCAGCGCGAATTGCTCAAGCGGGCGATTGAGGGGCGCGTCGAGGAGATGTCGCGCAATCCCTAGACGGACACCTGGGGAGCCGAGCGTTCGCCCAGGCTGTCGATCTCGAAGTAGTCCTGCTTCTCAAATCCGCCGGCGTTGGCAATGATGCTGGAAGGAAACATTTCGACCCGGTTGTTCAACTCGCGGACGTTGGAGTTGAAGAAGCGGCGCGAGGATTGGATGCGGTCCTCGGTGTTCACGAGTTCGCGCTGGAGTTCGAGGAAGTGGCGGTCTGACTTCAGGTCGGGATAGCCCTCGGCGACGGCGAAGAGCTGCCCGATCTGGCCGACGAGCCGGTTTTCATCGGCCATGACATCCTTCCGTGAATCGTGGGGAGCCATCGCTCGCGCCCGGGCCTCGGTCACGGTCCTGAAGAGTGCCTCTTCATGCCTGGCGAAGCCCTTCACCGATTCGACGAGGTTTGGAATGAGGTCGTGGCGCCGTTTCAATTCGGTGTCGATGTCCGCCCAGGATTCTCCGCAGTGATTGCGCAGGCGGACGAGGGCGTTGTAATTTCCAATTGCCCAGAAAACGGGGATGAGGAGGAAGAGGATGGGGAGGGCGATTTCCATGAATTCACACTTGAGAGGTTTTGCGAAACTCCGGGATACCGTCGAGAAAGCGCTTCCCGTGGTCAAGATACACTTCGATCTCCTCCACCTTCAGCGGGCCGGGTTTCCAGAC
>JBCDLR010000033.1:0-17986 GCA_038745205.1 Verrucomicrobiota bacterium | reverse complement strand
CGAACTGATTGAGGATGCGGTTCCCGAGCCCAATCTTTCCCTCGCCTTTGAACGGTTGAGCCAATTGGGATTTGTCGGGAAGGCTGAGATCGACCCGCGACTCAGCGATTGGACGACCCGGGAAGGGAATGTCGGTGCCCTTGCATCCTACTTTCTCGGCGTTGCGCAAATGGAGGTGAACAATCCCAACGCCGCAGTCCTGACTTTCGGGGCCTTCATTCAGAGTTTTCCGGAGCATCCTTTCCGCTCCCGCGCCCTTTTGCGATTGAGCGAATTGTACTCGAAGCTTGGAGACAAGGAAAACGCGTTGGGAACCCTCAAGGCCCTGTCCGCCTCGACCAGCGACCCGGCCGTTGTTGCCCGGATCGATTTCCTTTCCGCCTCCGCCGGTTTTTCCGCGGGAGAGTTCACGGACTCCCAGAAAGAGTTTTCCGCCTCCGCAAATTCACCGGCCGGATCCGGTCCGGCCGCCAGTTTCAACGCTGCCCTTTCCGCCCTTCGTGCGGGGGACCTCGCTGTCTTTGAACTTGAGCAACGTGCCCTCTTGGGTAATCCGGCCACCTCCGGCCTCGGGGCGGAATTGCATCTCGAACGCGGACTCACGCTCGCGGAAACCGAACGGAGCAAGGCCGGCCCGCTCCTTGAGAACTTCGTCCGCAACCATGCTGGCCACGCACGTGCGGCGGAGGCGGATCTTGCCCTGGCGAGCATCTACCTTCTCGAGTTTCCCCCGAGGACCGTCTCCGCGCGCACGAGGATCGCCAACGCGAGGGCGAGGGACCTGTCCGCCGGTCTCGAAGAAGAGGCGGATTACATCGACTTCTGGATCGAGGAATCGACGGGAGACAAGGACGCAGCCATGTCCGCGGGGGAGACTTTCATCGAGGCATGGCCGGATTCTCCCCGATCCCCCGAGGTGCGTTTCAAGATGGGCGAGGTCCAGTTTGCCAACGCCGATTACCCGAACGCCCTAACACAATTTCAAGTCTACGCGAAGGACTACCCGGATTCGGAACTTGAAGACCAGGCGAACTTCTTCGCCGGTAAGTCCGCCATGATGCTGACAACACCTGCCTCGCTGGAGCAAGCCATTGAGCTCTGGGAGCGGGTTGCAAGAGGTGATGGTCCACTCGCCCTGCCCTCGCGTCTCCTTCAGGCCAAGGTCAAGCAAAGCCAGGACAAGACCGAGGAAGCCCTGGCCCTCTACGATCTCATCCTTGAATCTGATCCGCCAGAGGAACTGCTTTTCTCCGTCATCTCGGCCAAGGGAGAAATGATATTCCGAACGGGGCAAGGCAATGCAGAAGGCATGGCGCCAGCGATCGAGGTGTTTGCCTCCGGCGTCAAATCCACGGGGATTCCCCAGCGCTGGCGTCTCGAGTTGCTTTACCGGTTGGGCAAGAGTCACGAGAAAGCGGGCGATCCTGAGCAGGCCATTGCCGCTTACTATGCCGCCCTGCAACTTCCGGAAGAGAACGAAAATGAACTCCGGCCGGAGGAATACACCTGGTTCTATCGTTGCGGAGACGCGGCTCTCCGAATTCTTGAAGAGCGGAAGAATGCGAAGGCGGCTATCGCCATTTGTGATCGGCTAAGGTCGATCGCGGGGCCGCGCGCTCAGGAAGCAGCGGATCGTGCCGAGAGACTGCGCCTTGAGAGTTTTGAATGGCGCTAACCCATTCCGCATCCTTCCCCGGGACAGTTCACGACCGGAGGAACTCCTTGAAGTAATCGATGGTCGTCGCGATTCCGTCCTCGAACTCCACCTTTGGTTCCCAATCGAGGAGTTCCTTTGCGAGTGAGATGTTCGGCTGGCGAACCCGCGGATCGTCCTTGGGAAGCGGTTTGTGATCGATCTCCGATTCCGTGTCAATCGTGTTCAGGATATGCTCGGCGAACTGCTTGATCGTCATTTCCCGCGGGTTCCCGATGTTAACGGGGTCGTGCATATCACTCATGGCAAGGCGATAAATGCCTTCGATGAGGTCGGAAACGTAGCAAAAGCTGCGGGTTTGTGACCCGTCCCCGAAAACCGTTAGAGGGCGTCCTTCCAGGGCTTGTCCAATGAAGGCGGGAACGACTCGCCCGTCATTGAGACGCATGCGCGGGCCGTAGGTGTTGAAGATGCGGACTATCTTCGTGTCGAGACGATGAAAGCGGTGATAGGCCATCGTGATGGCTTCAGCAAAGCGCTTCGCCTCATCATAGACTCCGCGCGGGCCGATCGGATTCACGTTGCCCCAGTAATCCTCCTTTTGTGGGTGGATGAGCGGGTCCCCGTATACCTCCGAAGTTGAAGCGAGGAGGAATGTCGCGCCCTTCTGCTTTGCGAGTCCGAGGGCATTGTGCGTGCCAAGGGATCCCACTTTCAGGGTGGGTATCGGCAGTTCAAGGTAATCGATCGGACTTGCCGGGGACGCGAAGTGAAAGATGAAGTCGATGGAGCCGGGCACGTAGATGTAGTTGGTCACATCGTGCTCGATGAAACGGAATTCCGGGTTCCCGGCGAGATGGTCGATGTTTCGCGTGTTCCCGGTGACGAGGTTGTCGATGGCAATCACGCGGAACCCGTCCGCGAGGCATCGGTCCGCGAGGTGGGAGCCGAGAAAACCTGCACCCCCGGTGATGAGGACCGTGCGTTTTTCCTGTCGCTGGGAGGTGAAAAGGTCTTTGGCCATGTTGGAACGGGAAGAGCGCGCACCCCATCATAGTCGCCTCGGGTGTGCAACCAACCATTTCGTCATTTCTACTTTGCACCAACTCCGAAAAGGACGGCGGGGACAGTCAGGGCGATGAGCTTCAAATCGAGCCAGATGGACCAGTTGTCGATGTACTGAAGGTCGAGCTTCACCCATTCATCGAAATCCGTGATTCGGTTCCGGCCCTGCACCTGCCAGGTACAGGTCAGTCCGGGTTTGACGCTCAGGCGGCGGCGCTGGGACGTCTTCTCAATCTGCTTCACCTCGTAGACAGGCAAGGGGCGAGGGCCCACCAAGCTCATTTGCCCGAGCACGACGTTCAACAATTGGGGGAGCTCGTCGATGCTGAACTTCCTGAGAAAATGCCCCCCCTTGATGATCCGTGGATCGCGTTCGATCTTGAATACCGGGCCACTCATCTGGTTCTCCTTCTCCAATTCCTTCCTCCGTTCCTCGGCATCGAGATACATCGTGCGGAATTTATACATGGTGAAGGGCTTGCCGTGCTTGCCTCCACGTTCTTGCTTGAAAAAGATGGGTCCTTTCGAGGAAAACTTGATGCAGACGGCCGCCAAGAGCCAGGCCGGCGAGGTCAAGAGAATGAGGAAAGTGGCGCCGACGCGGTCAATGATGTCCTTCAGCACGAGCTGCCACGAGGCGTCGGGCGTGGAACTGAAAACCATCATCAGTCGGCCGGCGATGACGTCAAAGGTCGGCCGGGCAATATTGGTTTGGAGGAAGTGCGTCGAGAGCCAGGCCTCCACCCCTTCGATCTCACAAGCGCTGATCGCTTCCTGGACTTTCCCGAAGTGGACGTGTCCCGCCGCGAAAATCACTCGTTCCACAGAGTGGTCGTGAAGGTAATCGACGAGCTCGCTCACCGGTTGTTCTGTCAGGTCCACCCTGCCGACGATATCCATAAGGTGGGGCAACTCCTTCTCCAGCCGCTGGGCCAGCTTTTCGACATCGCTTGCTTCTCCGGCGAGCAGGACACGTTCCCTCAGGTCTCCCCTTTTGGCGAGGCCCCGCACGTAGGCGCGGATCAGTCCTTCCTTCGCGAGGAGAAAACCACCCGCGACGATCGGCAGGATCCCCAGCACGGCGCGACTCTTCGCCCCCCACTTGAAGAAGACAACACAGGCGCCGATAACCACGCCGACGATGACCAGGGCGCGGAACATTTGGGAAATGGACCTCGCTGGCGTCTTGTAGAGGGAGTTCTCGTAGTAGCCCTGGAATTCAAGAACGATGGGCGTGAAGGGCACGGCGATGGCCATCAACCAGAAGAATTCAGGAAAGGGAGGAATCGTCGGATTCCCGATCCAAGGCAGCCAGTCGTAGTAGATCGCGGAGTGGCAGAGCCAGAAAGCCAGCGCGATCAAGACGCTGTCCAGCACTTGGCTAAGTTGAAGATTTATTTCCTGTTGTCGGCCAAGCATGCGAAAGGGTATGCACGCGGGTAGACCCGGAAGTGTCTCCGAACCAGCCCGCGCCAACCCGATATCATGTCCCAGCCCCCCGGCAAGTCAATCGACCCTACTTCCTCGCTGATTGTCGGAATTGTCACTGATCCCTCTTCCTTCGAGTTCGCAACGTCCGGTGGCTGCGCCGATTTTTGTCATCTTCTCGAAGTTCGTCTCGACGCCTTCAAGAGTGTCGATGTGAATTTCCTTAAGTCGCTAGAGGTGAGCGGATTGCCATTGCTTTTTACAGCGCGAGATCCTCTTGAGGGCGGGCTTCACGACCTTTCATCCGATCAACGTGAGCAACTGCTTCTTCTCGCCCTGCCCTTCGCCACGCTTGTCGACATCGAGATTCGCAATATGGAGAAAATGAATGCCCTCGTTGCCAAGGCAAGGCGTTCAAATGTTTCCATCGTGGGATCTTTCCACGATTTCGAAACGTTTCCGTCCGAAGCGATCCAAAACGTACTTCGCAACGACTCGGGCGCGGATATCGTAAAAGTGGCGGTCCATGTGGAGTCCGAGGAACAACTCGCGGAATTGGAAGCAGTCTTCGCTGCCCGCTCGTCATCCCTCCCGATTGCCATCATGGGAATGGGTCCCAAAGGGCGGGAATCCCGCCTGCGGGCGCTGCGTTGGGGTAGTGTTTTGAACTACGGCTATCTGGGGAAGCCAAACGCCCCGGGTCAGTGGAGTGCCCGTGAATTGCGGACGTATCTTGAGGGGATGACGACGGGTTAGCCACCGTCTCTTCTTTCATGCTACCCTCTTTTGATCCACCCGTGAGTAATCGTTCGGCGTCAGATGGAATCGCCTCCCTGCGAAGCTGGTTTGACCGGCGTGGATGGAGTCCGTTCCCTTTCCAGGAAAGGGCATGGCGTGCCTACGCGAGGAGGAAGAGCGGGCTCATTCATGCTCCGACCGGGATTGGAAAGACGCTGGCGGCCTGGGGAGGTCCGCTCGCGGAAGCGCTCGGAGCGGACGGAGGCCTCGAGGGCACAACGGCTCCGTTCAGGATCCTCTGGATCACTCCTCTCCGCGCTCTCGCTGCGGACACTTTGCAGGCATTGCGGGAACCCGTGTCGGAGTTGCCCATTCCCTGGACGGTGCAATTGCGGACCGGCGACACCCCGCAGACGGAAAAGAAGAGGATTCGCCAGCGTCTCCCCACCGCGCTTGTGACGACTCCGGAGTCGCTTTCTCTATTTCTCAGCTACGAGGACTCGGAAGAGAAAATGAGGGACTTGCGCTGTGTCATTGTCGACGAGTGGCATGAGTTGATGGGAACCAAGAGAGGGGTGCAGACGGAGCTTTGCCTTGCGCGCTTGCGGACATGGCAGCCGGAACTCCGGGTTTGGGGGCTCTCCGCGACGATTGGAAACCTGGAGGAGGCACGGTCGGTCCTGCTTGGCTCGCGGGCGAAGGAAGGCGTTACCGTCTCCGGGAAGATGGCGAAAACAATCCACGTCGAAACGCTCATTCCCGAAAAGATGGAAAGGTTTCCCTGGGGAGGACATCTTGGGGTCGAAATGACTTCCCGCGTCGTCGAGCGGATTGCGGGGACGGGGACAACCCTCCTCTTCACGAACACGCGTTCGCAGACGGAGATCTGGTTCCAAGCTCTCCTTGAAGCCAAACCCGAATGGAAGACCGAATTGGCCATGCATCATGGCTCGCTGGAAAAGAGCCTTCGTGCCGAAGTTGAGGAGAGACTGGCCCACGGATCCGTGAAGTGTGTCGTCTGCACTTCCAGTCTCGACCTTGGTGTGGATTTTTCCCCCGTGGACCAAGTCATACAGATTGGAAGCCCCAAGGGGATTTCTCGTTTCGTCCAGCGGGCAGGGCGAAGCGGCCACCAGCCCGGGAAAGCCAGCCGTATCATCGGAGTTCCAACCAATGCCTTCGAGCTGGTTGAGTTTGCGGCGACACGGGGCGCGATCAAGGCGCGGAAGATTGAAGCCCGTGTCCCCCTGACGCTGACCCTCGATGTCCTCGTCCAGCACCTCGTCACCGTGGCCATCGGCTCCGGGTTCGAAGCCTCTGCCATGCGTCGGGAAATTACGTCCACTCACGCCTTCGCGGAACTGGACGACCTCGAATGGCAGTGGGCGCTCGAGTTCGTTACGTCCGGAGGACCATCGCTTCAGGCCTATCCGGATTACAAAAAGGTTCAGCTTGTCGAAGGCGTTTACCGGATGATCGACAAACGTCAGATCCAGATGCACCGGATGAACATCGGCACGATCACAAGCGAGCCAGCGATCAGCGTCCGGCTCACCAACGGGAAAAGTCTCGGCACGGTGGAAGAAGGTTTCATCTCCCGCATTCGAAAGGGTGGACAATTCATCTTTGCAGGTCGCCTCCTTGAATTGGTCCGTCTCCGGGAACTCGTCGCTGAAGTCCGGCCCGCGAAAAAGGCGCGGAGCAAGAACATTCCCAAGTGGGGTGGAAGCAAGATGCCACTCTCCACGGAACTTTCCGACGCCGTTGCGGCAAAGATGAGGGAAACGTCGGCAAGGTCTCCGGAAATGAGGGCGGCGAAGGGTATTCTCGATATCCAGCGACGGTGGTCCACTGTTCCGCAGCCGGAGGAACTGCTGGTCGAGACAACCGATACCTCCCAAGGCCACCACGTCTTCCTCTATCCGTTCGCGGGAAGACTGGTCCACGAAGGCCTTGCCAATCTCCTCGCCTTCCGACTATCGCAGGCAGAGCCTCGAACGATTCACGTTGCCTTCAACGACTACGGCTTCGAACTCACTTCCGACCGGCCCTTTGCTCCGCCGGTGGAAGATTGGCCCGAGTTCTTCCGCGTCGACACGCTCCTTGTCGACCTCCTCGATTGCATGAACATCGCGGAGTTGGCCCGCCGGCAATTCCGGGAGATCGCACGGGTGGCCGGACTGATTGTCGGGAATTTCCCGGGAAGGCAAAAGACGATGCGAACCCTCCAGGCTTCAAGCAGCCTCCTCTTCGATGTCTTCAACAAGTATGATGAGAACAACCTTCTCCTCGCCCAATCCCAGCGAGAAATCCTTGAGCGACAGCTGGAACTCGGTCGCCTCAAGGCCACGCTCGCCAGAATGACGCAAAAGCGTTTGATCCAGATTCAGACGCCGAAACTGACCCCATTGGCATTCCCACTCTGGGCCGAGCAGGTCACCAGCCGTCAAATCAGTACCGAATCCCCGGCCGACGTCCTTGCAAGAACCCTCGAAGACCTCGAATTCACGGCCAGTCGGCCAAAGTCCCAGCAACCCTCCCCGGAATTCGTTGAAGACGCATGTTGACCCGGATTCCGGCCAAACTAGATTTCACGTCCGATCATGCCGCTCGCGTCCGCGTCCCTCCTCCGAATTTTTGGCATCGACGAGAGTGCAGCTCCGGCGAACGCCGAGTTGGAATTTTCCTTCACGAATCTTCCGCAGAGCGGCGCCGTTTTTGTCTTCATCGGCGGGATCCTTGCCTTGATCTGGCTTTCCTTCTGGCTCTACCGCCGGGAAAAATCCGAGGCCGGCAAATGGTCGAGGCGCGCCCTGGCCTTTGTCCGTGTCGCCGTCTTCACCGTTCTTTTTCTTGTCCTGTTAGGGCCTGCGATGACCTACACCCAATCGCTCTCCCGGCAGCCCGTCATCGCTCTTCTGCGCGATGCCTCCCATTCCATGGCAACGGTGGACGAATTCCAGGACGAGGACGCCCGTGCTGCGGCAGCCTCACTGGTTTCCAATCCTGAAACGACAACCAGGTCGGAATTGGTGGACGTGGCCCTGCTTGGTGAGGACGCGCAGGTTCTACAGGCGATCGCGAAAAAGGGGCGCGTGCGCTATCTTGACTTTGGTTCCAGCGTGACAAACGCCGAGGTCGCGGAGGCTGACGATACCGAGGGTAATTCCGCCGACGAAGAAGCCATGCGACTTCCCTCGCCCCTCGAACCCAAGTCCCCCATCACCGACCTGGCCTCGGCCATTGAAGAGGGTCTGAGGGACAAGCTGACCTCGGCGGTGGTCCTCGTGACGGACGGCCAGCACAACAGCGCGGAATCGGTAGACGGGGCCATCGCCGATGCCGCGAAGCGAGGTGTGCCCGTGTTCGCAGCGGGCGTCGGTGATCCGGTCAAACCGCAGAACATCACGGTTACTGAACTCTATGCGGACCCGCAGGTGTGGAAGGGCGATCCCTTCGAGGTACAAGCGAAGATTTTTGCGCAAGGCCTCGAGGGCGAAGAGGCTACGGCCCAGCTCGTCCGGTTCTCCGACCCCGCCGAGAGCGCGGAGACAGACCTTCTCGAAGACGGAGAAGTCCTCGATGAGACGAGCGTCCTTCTTCCGGAAGACGGCGCCCCCACCCCGCTCATCTTCACCCACCAGTCGTCAAATCCGGGAACGTCCTTTCTCGGTATCCGTATCCTGCCGCTGGAGGCGGAGTCGACGGCCATCGACAATGCTCCCCAGCAGCCCATCGCTGTCGAGGTGCTCGATGATCGTGCGAAAGTTCTCCTCGTCTCGGGGACGGCCAGTTGGGAATTTCGCGCGCTGACCCGCTTTCTCCTTCGCGAGGAGACGATCGACCTCTCCACGTGGTTGCAGGGCATCGATATCGAGATGCCGCAACGTGGGAACTCTCTCATCCGCACGCTGCCGTCGTCACGTGACAGCCTATTTCAATATGATGTCGTGCTACTTCTCGACCCCTCCCCGCTCGACTTTTCCGCGGAATGGATCGAGCTTCTTGAAGAGTTTGTTGAATCCCATGCCGGCGGCTTGCTCTACATGCCTGGCCCGATTTACTCCGGCTCCTTCCTCCGCGACCCCCGCACGGCCGACATCACCGGCCTGCTTCCGGTCGACCTTGGCGACGTCGGGGACATGGAAGTTGCAGCTTTACTCGCATCGAACACGCGGGAATGGCCCTTGGAAGTCCTTCCCTCGAATCTCGACCATCCGTTGATGCGTTTTTTTGCCGACCGTGAGCAAAACGAAGCGATCTGGTCGGAACTCCCCGGGGTCTACTGGAGCTTCCCGGCCCAAAGCGAACGACCCGGGGCGCGCACGCTCATCGAGCATTCTGATCCCTCCTTGCGGGTGGACGAAGACGCCCGGCCCCTCGTCGTGAGCGGTTATTTCGGCGGCGGTAGAACCGTCTTTCTCGGGATTGACGGCACATGGCGCTGGCGAACCGCCGGCGATGACGCCGAGTTTTTCCACCGCTTCTGGGTCCAGGCAATCCGGTATTTGGCCGAGGGCCGTGCGCTCGCGGGCAAACGCAGAGGCTCCATTGAAGCCGACCGGAGTCGCTACCTCATCGGCGATCGCGTCCAACTCACCGCCCGTCTCCGCCAGGCCACCTTCGAACCCTGGAAGGCGGAATCGGTGCCCGCATCGCTGAGCGTCCCGGGCCGCGACCCCACTGACCTTTCGTTCTCGCCCGTGCCCAACGATCCCGGAACCTTCCAGGCAAACATCACCGCCGATGAAATCGGTGAATACAAGGTCACCATCACCCTGGAAGACGGGGACGCCATCACCTTCGACACGCGGTTCCGCGCGGAACTTCCCATCAGGGAATCCCGGGATACGTGGCTCGACGAAGAATTGCTGACGCGGCTCACCGAGGAAACCGGTGGCAAGTATTTCCGGATCAATGAACTCGACGAACTCGTCTCCGCCCTGCCCAATCGCATCCGTCGACTCGAAACCCGCAGCCAGCCCATCCCCCTCTGGGATACCAACCGGATTCTCTTCCTCCTCGTGGGACTGCTCGGTATCGAATGGGCGCTGCGCAAACGGATGAAGATGCTCTAACAAACATTGAATTTTGCCTGACTCGCCCGCCGTTTCCGATCCCCGTGTCGCGCTCGCCCCGCTCCTGCAAAGGGTGGCTGCGCTGAGAAAACGCCTTGCCTTCTGGCTGACGCTGCAGGGCCTTGCCTGGGTCTTCGGCGTCGCCCTGGCCGTTTTCCTTGCCGATTTCGTCATAGATCGCTTTTTCCACATGGACCTGGCGCAAAGGACGATCATGCTTGGATTGATGGGCTCGGCGATCGCCTGGACGGCTTGGAAGAAGCTCCTGCGCCCGCTCTCCACGGAGATCAGCGATGACGCGCTCGTGGTGAAGTTGGAGGATTCGCTCTCAAGGGAAGATCGGGAGACCATTCTTTCCGCGCTGGAACTCGGCCGCATGGATTGGTCAAGGAGACCGGAGGTTTCTCCGGCCCTGGTTGAATCCGCGATTCGGAAAGGGGCTGCCGCCGGAGGCCGTATTCCGGTTGAGTCCGTTCTCCGGGAAGACCGCATGACGGGGAATTTCCTTGTCTCTGCCTTCCTCGGCCTCGTGCTCTTCGCCATCTTTCTCTCTTCGCTCATCCAGCCCGGCAGCACTGCCGGAATTTGGGTCCAGAGAAACATCCTCCTGGCGGACCGAAGTTGGCCGCAGGACCACGAGTTCGAGATCGAAGGGCTTGCTGACGGCATCTTGCGCGTTCCCAAGGGTGATGATTGGACGCTCACGGCCCGAGTGAAGAAGGGCGCCTTCTCGCTCCCGCAGGCAACCCGTCTTGAGATCGATCGCGATGGAGCGCGCCGCATCGAAGGGATGACAAACCTCGGGGATGACCGGGAATTCACAGCCTACATCCCTCCCGTTAATTCTCCCTTCACCTTCCGGCTCCTCACGAACAAAGTGACCTCGCCGTGGTTCAACCTTGAAGTCGTTCATCGCCCTCGCCTGGACTCCCTTGAACTGGTCGCCGTCCCCCCAGACTATACCGGTATCGAACCCCAACTGCTCTCGGTGGGTAGCGGGCCTTACCGGATTCTAGCCGGATCGCAACTCCGGGTGACGGGATCGGCCGATGTCCCGCTTGCGTCGGCTCTCCTCCAGATTCCGGACAAGGCGATTGCCCTCGGAATCGACGAATCAGGCACCGGGTTCGCCGGTGGTGCGCCGCCTTCAGCCCTTCAATCCGGTTCCTTTCTCGTGGATGTGGCCAGCGTGGAACAGATTCAGTTTCCCGGTGAAGTGTCGCCGCGCGGCCTTGGTTTGCGCGACCCCGTGAGGTTTCGCGTCAAGGTCATTCCCGACAAGCCCCCGACGATCCAGGCCAGAATTGTTGGTTTGTCAGGATTGGCGACTCCTTCCGCCCAAGTCCCGCTCTCCGCTGCCCTGCGGGACGACTACGGTCTCTCGTCAGCGAGACTCGCCTACGATGTCAAGAAGGACGCCGACGGCGCGGAGGAGGAAAGCGGCATTGTTGAACTCCCCCTCAAGGCGGGCACGAAGGAGGCCGAAATCAATGAGTCCATTTCCCTCGAGGATCTCGGCGTCGAAACGGGAAGCCGGTTGAGCATGCAGGTCGAGGCGAGTGACAATGACGCCATCGCCGGGACCAAGTCCGGCACATCCACGCGGTTGCTTCTCCGCATTGTCACGGAGTCTGAACTCCGTGCCGATTTCCTGCGCCGGGAAAAGGAGCAGCAACAGGTCCTTACCGAACTCATCGAGAAGCAGGATCTGCTCGCCACCGACGTTCGTGCCTTTTCCGCCGAGACGCGGAATGTGCCGCAACTCGACCCCTCCGCCCGGAGCCGTCTTTCCGGTTTCGAGAAGCAGCAGGGTAGAATCGCGGTGCAGGTCGCTGCCGTCATCGGGCAAATCGAGCGCATCGTTGGCGAGATTGCGATCAACCGTATGCCCGACGAGCAGAATTCGCTGGCGACACGCCTGACCGAACGCGTTGTCACTCCTCTCGCGGAGATCCGCGACCAGCTCTCGCCCGAAGCTTCCTCCTTCCTTGATCTGACACGGGTCCCGGACACCCCTCCCGGTGATCGCACGCAGTTCCTTTCCGATGCCGCTCTTGCCGAGGCAAAGGTGATTGGCAAGTTGAAGCAGACCCTCCGGCACCTCGTGAAGAACGAAGATTTCCAGCAGGCCGTGAACATGCTCTATGACCTGCAAAAATCGCAGGAGAACGTCCTCGAACGCACAGAGGATGAAAAGAAGAAGCGTGTCGAGGAACTTCTGAAGAAGGACGACGAGGAACCTGAATCCTAAGACACTCGGGCGAAGTCCCGGGGAGTGAGCCTTTGGCGGAACTGATGACTGAGGATGGTCTGCGGCAGCTCGGGCACTTCCGGTGCCCCCCGGCCAAGATGAAAACGGTCGAGGTATTCCCGGGCGACCTCCTTCAACGCCATCCAACGTGGCCATTCCAGGTCCGGAGCGAAATGAATGTGCCGAAGCAGGCTGAACCACTCCACGACGACGCGTTCAATGTCCCCCTTGCTCACACTCTCGCTGGAGAGTTCGGAAACGTTCTTCTTCTCCAGGAGGTTCAACATCACGATCTCCGCGGCACCGTCACCATACCCGGGGCACAGCCCCAACTCGAGGTATCCGGCGTGATCCACCACCCCGTATGTCCCCCGGCAAGTCACCGCCAGTCGCACGCTTTCTCCGTCCCCTTCGTCGCCAAAACGGAAGCCTGCCCTCAGGTTGGCGATGTGCCAGGCGAGTTCCTCGACCGGATAGTTCGCGTCCTCGAGCGCGGCGGCAATCATCAGGCCTTCCCCGGCTTGAAAAAAGGAAAAGACCTTTCCACGGAGAGTCGGCGCGCCATGGACTTCGACCAATCCCAAGGAGCGCCAGGCGTGGGCCGCGGAATTCGGGCGTGCCTCCACTTCATCGCCCGAGGTGACCCGGTAATGGGTCTCCAACTCAACGGCAAGCTCCCGCTCCACCGGATCGAGGAGCGGGACCCCGTGCGAATCAATCGTGGCCTCGGCGAGAACCTGGGAAAAGTCGAGGTGCACCGCCACCAGTTCCTTGCGTCGCACGACCGTGTCGATCTTTCCACCGCCCGCGATTCCCTCAATCCTGGGCAAGATGGCCGTTTCAAGATCCACCTCCGAAAGCGGACCACTCTCCCATCGAATCTCCTTCTTCACCCAGCCCAGCAACTTCACTCTCCCGTCCGGCATGAAGCGCCCGAGTTTCCATTCCAGTCCATAGTCGAACCCACGCTCGCGTCGAATCTTGCAGAGACTTCCTTTCCCGAGTCCGCGGACGAAGTCCCGGTCCCGTAGCGCACGGATCGAACGCTCCGCCCCCTCCCGCCGGATCCGGCATTCCGAAACCTTGCGGTTTTCCTTCCTCAGTTCAGACGCCGATTCCCACTCGGAGCGCGAATTGAGAATCTGACGCCGTCGCGGGCCGAGATGAAAGCCGGCGGGACCATCATCACTCTCCGCTGAGCCTCGTCCGCGACTGTCAAATCCGAGGCCGATCTTCTGTGTGCTGAAAAGTCGCTCGCTCGCTTCCCTCGCCGCGGCAAAAGGATCACGCCCGTCCTCGACCGCGCGCCCCATCACCCGAAGGAGGGTCGGCCAGTCGATCTCATTGACCCGGCGCAACTTTCTCGCTGCCGCGTCCATGAGCCGGGGACTCTTGTTCGTAACGAGGACGTGACCGGAATCATCAAGCCCCCGGCGACCCGCCCTTCCGAACATCTGCAGTAACTCATCCGGGCGCAGTTGCTTCAGGAACGGCCCGTCCAGGTAAGCGGTTTCCGCGACAAGGACAGTTCGCACCGAGAAATTGATCCCGGCCGCCAGTCCCATTGTCGCTACAATGATCCGCAACTGCCCCCTTTTTGCCAGTGGCTCAATGATCCCGGCCCTGACAGAATATCCAAGACCGCTGTGGTGGTAAGCGACTCTCCGCCGAAGCAAGCGAGCCAGCTCTTTCCCCGCCAGGGATTCTTCGTCTGCCGGCAACTCAATCGGATCATCTTCGGGGAACGCCGCCGCAATCTTCTTGGCCACTTTTTCCGCACCGGACCGATGGGGTACGAAGATCAGCAAGGGAGACAATCCACCCAGGACCGCACGCGAAGCGACCCCGGGCCAGAAACCCGAAACCTGGCGGGGACAAGCAGGCAGCATTTCGAGTGCTTCCTCGTCCAGGGGCACCGGTCGCTCGAGAACGGATATGAGCTCGACCTCGCGACCAATCCGTCCTAACCAACTCACCATTTCACGCGGATTACCAACGCTGCCACTCAAGAGCAGGAGTTGGCTGGTCGGCGGCAGTTGCGAAATAACCAATTCGTAGTTCAAACCCCGGTTCTCGTCGGCGATCATCTGATACTCGTCCACGACGAGGAGCGCTGGCCCTTCCCCGCCGAGGACCCGTTCCCTCTGCGTTTCCAGGGTGGCAACGACGACAGGGGCTTCCAGGTTCGAGGCCACGTCTCCGGTCGCGATGCCCACGTCCCATCCTTCACGCTTCCATTCCCGCCACTTGTCATTGGCGAGCGCACGGGTCGGAACCGTGTAAACCGCCTGCCGCTCCCCTCCGCCAATGAAACCGCCCTCCTTGAAAAAGAGTTCAAAGACCCAGGTTTTTCCCGCCCCTGTTGGGGCGTCGACAATGACATCCCTCCCCTCCTTCAAAGCACGAACCGCCTGCTGTTGCCATAAATCAGGGAGTTTCAGGGCAATTTCGAGTCCGCGCAGCATCGGTATTACTCACCGATCTTCGGGTGAGCCCCGAACTTCGCCAGCGAAATTATCCGGAGATCACTTCGAAAGCAGGATCGGGCAAACCACGGTTGATCTCCTCGACCCGGTAGCCGAATCCAGTCTTCCCCAGGGTCGAGAGGTCCACGATCCCGTCCCGGCGCCGGTAGATCCCCGGATGGACTGCTTCCTCGGGCAGGGAAGCAGCGGGATAAAACTGCATGCCGTTGCATTCCACCCCCATGATCGTTCCCGCGTGAGCCGCCAACTGGCAGTGCGGAATCATCGCCAGCATGGGGTTCGTCAAATCCTGAACCATGAGGCCCATCCCATGCTCCCTCGCCCAACAGAGACTCAGGATGGCACCGGTCAGGGTCTTACAGGTCTTCAGCGCCACCCCGTTCCATCCCAATTCGTACCCCAATCGAACAAACTTCCAATCGTGAGCACTCTCATCGAGAAAAAGCGGCTTACGCGAACTCACGGATTGCACGTCGATCTGGTTCGCCTCGAGATCGTGGGGAAACGGTTGCTCGACATAGAGCAACTTCGAGAAAGTGTCCGCCCGCTCCCGCTTCAAGCGGTCAAGAATGCCGTTGACGTAATCCGGATCCTTCACCGTGCAGTTGAAGTCCGTCGTCAGCCAATCGACTTCCTCCTCGTTCGCGATGTCCCCAATCTTCTCGATGCGGGCCACGTCCCAGGCTTCGTCATCGCCCCGGAGCTTGATTTTAAGGCATTTCAGCCCGTCCGCCCGGATCCAGTCGCGGAGCAGGACGGGATAGCCGTCCTTCGGTTCACTCCCTGTCAGTTCCGACTCATCCACGGGATCCAAGCCTCCGACAAGATGCCAGACCGGGAGCCTTTCGCTGTCTTTGCGAAAGTAATCCGAAGGATACTTGTCCCGGAAAACCTCTGCAGGCTCTAACAAACTCGCCAAATCCTCCGTGAGCCAATCCCTCGAGAAAGTTTCAAAGACCGGGACACCATGATAGTTCGCGAAGGCGTCGTAAATCGCGAGGTCAAAGGACGCCAGACATGCGAGGGACGCCAGTTGCGGGATCGATGACGGGTCTCCCCCTACCTCGGCAACCTCTTCGTGAATCAGCCTCGGGATGCTCTCGTGGTTGAATGCGTGCGTGAACGGCAGAGGATGCTCGAATGGCGCCTCCGCAGACAGAGCCTCCGCGATTCGCACGCAGAACCGTTTCAAGCGGTCTTCCCTTTCGTCGAAAGAGTCTTCCGAGGGCCAGACCCACCCGACGCTGAGTGGCGTTTCTCCCCATCCCGACGAATTCCGACCCTCTTCATCCGCGAGTTCGACGCAGACCCGGGCGCAGACCACCGAGGTCAGAACCTGAGCTCCAAACTTCAGAGGAACCCTCATCGGAACGGACAAAAAAAAGAGTTTTAGACCCGAAATCCTCAGTTTTTTCCTTGGCATCTGCGCATAATCAGGATTTCCTGAAGCGCCGCAACGCCCGTTCTCCTGAGAATTTCACGATTTTGCCTCAATTTTCTGTTGCAGTGATTGACAATGTATTTACGGTGTAAATGCGTAGTAATGCGTGACTCCTAAGAAAAACCCCGATTTTTGTGAGCCCCCCCCCAAAAAGTCCCCGCCGAGCGTTCACTCTGCTTGAACTACTGATCGTCGTGATGGTGGTCGGGATGTTGATCACGATTTCCATCCCTGCGGTCACCGCCCTGACGACTTCCTCCGGAATGAACACCTCCGCGAGAAAAGTCAGTAATTTGATCGAACTGGCCCGAAGTCGCGCGATTTCCGGCAACACGCTCACGCGGTTTGGAATCGCCACGACATGGCCTAAGAACGACACCGAGGCCTACAAGAAGTGCGCGATCTGGGAATGGGACCGCGAAACTCTCGACTTCAAGCAGATCCAAAGCTGGGAGACCATGCCAGGGGCCGTGTATTTTGAACCTAGCGGGGACGCCAATTACATTTCCGCAGGTCGATATGCCGAAGAAAACCGCTCGACCATCAATGGTGACTTTCTCCTTTCTCCGGATGAGAGTGATTCCGAGTTCGACGTCGATGTGGACGGAAGCACCGTCTCTGTCCGCTTCATTGACTTCAAGGCGAATGGTCGACTTAAGCGCCTGGACGCAACAGGCCGAAATGTGATTCTTCTTCTCGTTAATGGGGTTCTCGAAGGCGGCACCAGCATGACCTACTTGGAGGCCAAGGGCGGGACCCCGACGAACTGGGCGCAGATCAACATCGACCGGCTCACGGGCCGGCCGCGCATTTACCGACCATGATGAAATCATATTCCTCCAAAGGATTCACGCTCGCGGAGATCGTGATTACGCTGGCCATCGTTTCCACGGTGATCGTTTCGCTTCTCGCGCTTCTGCCCGCTGGCATGCAGGCCTCGAACGAAGCCACCGAACGGACAATCACTGCGGTTATTCTCGAGGATTTGCATGACCGCTTTGAAACCGAGCAAGCCGAACTCCGGGAAGGTGACATCGGCTCGAACGACCAGTTTTTCTATGACCAGCAAGGAGTCTATATTCCACCCGACGCCGACGGTGAAGCCAAGAGTCGCCGCTTTTTTTGGGCGGAAGCTTCCCTCTTGAGGGTGAATCCCATCAATCTGCAGACCCCTGGAAGCACCTCTCAGGTGAACACCGATTTGATGGCCATTCGAGTTGAACTCTGGTGGCCGGTTGACCCGACCTCCGGCCAACCACTCAAAGATGACCCCGGTACGACGATCACTTATTACGCTACCTCGTTGGCGGGCGTCGACTGGGAAGAAATCGACCCGGACTTCCGGCCAAGAATTGAATTTTAACGCCCATGAAATCGAATTCGCCCCGCAGCAAAAAACTGAAGCTTCGCCGTCGCGCTTTCACGCTCGTCGAGCTCATCACTTCCATGGCGATCTTTTCCGTCATCCTGCTCATCCTCACTTCGATGACGGGCACCGTCATCAACACTTGGGCGAACAGCGAAACAAAAGTGGATACCGTCCAGAATGCCCGCGGCGCTCTTGAAATGGTCACGAGGGAAATGACACCGGCAGTCATCGATACCCACATGCAATTTGCCATCATGCCTGGGACTGTATTGACCACTGACGCGAACCTCGCGGGCTTGAATATTGTGGAAGAAGCTCAGGCAGCACTCTGGATGGCGGCAGTGGGAGCAGACGGCGAGCGTGGCTGTGGCGGCTATGGGCGGGCGCGTGGCGGGGGCGGTGTGGGGTGGGGGGTGTGTGGGGTGTGGGGGGCGGGGGGGGGGGGGGGGAGGGGGGGGGGGTGGGCGGGGGGCGGG
>JBCDLR010000032.1:0-18003 GCA_038745205.1 Verrucomicrobiota bacterium | reverse complement strand
GATGTCTGGAAAGAGGTGGATGCGTGCCTGCTTCCGACGACACCGACAATCTACCGCCTTGAGGAGGTGGAAGCTTCACCGGTCGAGTTGAATTCCAACTTGGGCTACTACACGAACTTCATGAATCTTCTCGACTTTGCCGCCGTGGCGGTGCCGGCGGGGTTTCGTGGAGATGGTTTGCCGCTGGGGGTCACGCTGTTTGCGCCGGCATTTTCCGATGAATTTCTCCTTGAATCGGGTGACGAGCTCCACCGTTCGCTGGATTTGCCGCTGGGAACATCGAGCGACATCTCTTCATCGTTGGAGCCGTTGCAAAATGCGGAAGATTTGGGCGACGCGGAGATATCGCTGGCCGTTTGTGGAGCGCATTTGGAGGGATTTCCGTTACACCATCAATTGACGTCGCTGGACGCACGTTTGCTTGATCGCACCAGGACGAGCAATTCCTATCGCTTTTTTCACCTGAAAGACGCGGTGCCTCCGAAGCCGGGACTTGTACGGTCCGAAGAAGGCGGTGCGGCAATCGAGGTGGAAGTCTACGCGCTTCGTCCGGAGAACTTTGGACGCTTTGTGAGTGCCGTTCCCCGGCCGCTTGTCATTGGGAAAGTCGAGTTGGCCGATGGCACGACCGTCTCCGGGTTTCTCTGCGAACCCGAGGCCGTGCCGGGCTCCAAGGAGATTACGCATTTGGGTTCCTGGCGGCAATACATGGCGCCGGCAAAGGAGAGCTAACAACAATTGCGACTGCAATCGATCAGAGCGGCGGCAGTAGCGCTTTCACTTCGCGAATATAGCTCTCGATCGACTCCGCCTGCAGGATACCGGAAACGATGACCACGCGCCGTGCTCCGGCCTCGACGATCTCCGGGAGGTTCTCCAACTTGATGCCACCAATGCAAAAAACAGGGATGGAAACCCGGCGATGCACTTCGGCAATTTCTTCGAGTCCGATGGCCGGCCGTCCGGGTTTTGTGGGGGTGGCGAAGAGCGGCCCGAATCCGATGTAGTCTGCGCCTTCCGCATCGGCTGCTTCTGCTTGAGCCAAACCATGGGTAGATCGTCCGACAATTTTTCCCGCGCCCGCTTTCCTTCGGGCCGCCGTCATCGGTCCGTCGTCCTGTCCAACGTGGACGCCATCCCCGTGATTGGTCGCGATCTCCGGATGATCATTGATGATGAGAGGGACTCCCGCTTCCGCTGCCATCGGAAAGACTTCCCGGGACAACTGTTCAATCTGGCCCGGGGTGCCTTTCTTCCATCGGATCTGCAAAACATCGACACCTCCTTCGATGAGGTGACGAGTTGTTTCGGTCGCGGCAGTCTCCTCGACATATCCGAGATCGAGGATGCCGTAAAGTTGAGCGGAAGCGAAAGCGTCGGGAGACATTCTTGTTCGAAACTCCGGGGAACTTCGGGACGATGCAACCTTCTTCGTTGCCGGAGCCTGCCCCCGTGTAGCAGAGTAGGGGGAATCTCGGGATTTGAGTTAATCGAGGTAGCGAAGAAATCCGAGGGGATCACCGCCTCCACGAAGCGGGGGCGGTCCCGGAGGTGGTCCGCCTTTTCCTTTCCCTTTTCCACCTTTCCCTCCCTTGCCGCCTTTCCCACCGAAGTCAGGCGGATGACGGTCGCCGGAAGGGCCGCCGCGTGGTGGCCGTTCTCCTCCGCGCCCCCCCATGTATTGGCGGCGTTGAAAGGATGGGTCCGGCTCCCCGGCGAAGCTGCGCGGGATGAAGGGAAATTCTTCGGTGATGACGTAATAGTAAGTCCCGTCCGGAAATTCGGGGGTGATACCTTCACGGCCGTTGTTGCCATCGAGCATCCCGGACCCGTCCACGAATTCGTAGTCGGCGACGAAAGTTCCGTCATAGCGACCGCCGGGACCGCCGGGTCGACGGCCGTCTTTCACCTGGTAACTGGAAGTAGCATCGACGATGCGGCTTTCCGGGTCATCGGGTTCCTCATAAACCCAGGGCCCGTAAATCGGAAAACCATCGGCTGCCCATCCCAGCTGGGTCATCTTCCTGTCGCCGCCGCTCAGATGCTCGAGCAGCCCGTGTGGCATGGCGTGGTAGTGATAGGCTCCCGTTGGTTGGACGTGGGCATTGTTTTCGTCGAGCCCAAGGTTGATGGCACCCGCCATGGGCTCGTACTGCCAGTCGCGGTCGCCATTCCAGAACTCGGCGGCACCGGGGTCTAGGGGGAGGCCGTCGAGGGTGACGCCGAATGGCATGCCGATGGCGGGAACGGATTCGCCGCCTGCCTTGCGGGGATTCACCGGGACTTCGAAAGTGTAGTCCTGGGCGGAAATGCGGTTTGGATTGCCGCGGCGCGGATAAATGCCGGGGTTGTACGTCGGAATGCCGTCGGATTGGATGATGCGTTTATCGCCGCGAACTTCGATCGTGACATTCTTGGGAAGTTCGGGATGATCCGCGCACACCAGCGAAGTGCCCACACCGAGAAGGGCACCCAGAAGGGGAGCTGTGGTTTTCATGGTTCTGTCTAATGAGGTGGCGGCAGGAATTGGGGGTCGGTCAGCGCCTTGAGGAACGCGACGAGGGCGGCTTTGTCGGCAGCGGTGAGGCCTAATCCGGCACGCGGGTGTTTCGCGATGTTCGGATCGAGGGTGGGGGAGTGGTCAATGCCCGAGTCGTAGTGATCGATTACTTCCTCGAGCGTGCCGAAACGGGAATCGTGCATATAGGGCGCCGTGATCGCGATGTTGCGCAGGGATGGCGTGGAGAACTTGTAATAGTCAGTCTTCCGGCCGGTCACCTCGCCGAGGCCGAGGTCATCGCTGCGGGCAAGTCCGTTGTTGTGCAGCTGGTGATCGGTAAAGAGCGGTCCGCCATGGCAGTGAAAACAATCAGCCCCTTTCAGTCCACGGCGCGGATCATATTCCGTCACGAAGAGTTCGAAGCCGCGCTTTTCTTGCGCGCTAAGTTCCGTTTCGCCGCGGAGAGCCTGGTCGAACTTCGAGTCGTGCGAGGTGAGGGTGAGGAGATACTGCTCCAGGCTTACGGCGATCTTTTCCGCATCGATAACCCGGCTACCGTAGGCGGCCTCAAACATCCCGGGGTAGTCACCATCGGTGCTTAATTTCTGCACGACGTTTTCGAGGGTGTCAGCCATCTCGCCCGGATGCTCAATCGGCTCCAGCACCTGCTCTCGAAGTGAGGGGCTGCGACCGTCCCAGAAAAAATGGGACTTCCATGCGAGGTTGAAGAGAGGCATGGAGTTGCGTCGCGTCGGCGTCATGTCGATGCCCCAACTGTTGGCGCGTTCGTCGGCAAAAGCGTGGTTCTCGAGGTGGCAGGAGGCACAGGACACGACGCCGTTCACGGAGAGGATCCCGTCGTGAAAAAGGGTCTCCCCAAGTTCAACGCGCTCGTTGGTGAGAGGAAAATCAGAAGGAAGGGTGGGAACGGGAAAATTGCGTCCGATCTTGAGTTCGTAGGGAGTGCCGATGAGCGGAGGGGTCGAATTTCTGCTACGGTCCGCCTGGGTGGCGGCCTCGGGATCGACGGAGTAGATGCCCGATATGTTGACAGCCGACTCGATGCGCTCTTTCAACGAGGTGGCAACGAGGTCACCAGGACGCGAATGAGTCGAGGTGGCCTCAAGGATCGAAAACCCTCCGTCGGCAAGCACTTTGTCGAGGTGAAAATCGATCTCGAGCCGCACGTTGTTCCGCGTGAGGTCGACGGCGGAACCTGAGGTGACGGTCATGAGGTTCGGGTCGTTTCCAATGTGATAGGAGAATCCCGAGGAGGTGTCTTCGTCCTCCGCGTGGCCCTCGAGAGCAACGAAGATGTACCCCTGCTGCCAATCCCAGTGGAGGTTGTTGAGGACGGGATTGAGCGGGTGGTCCGCGGGATACTGTGCCGGGTCCGAGTGGTTCCGTTCGGGATCGACACCGAAAGTGAAGCGCAGGGCGAGAAAGCGTTCGCGAGGGAGCTTTGTCAGCTTCAAGCGGGGATCTCCCTTCGTGGCATCGACGAAGCTGATCCAGTGTGATTGTTCGATCCACGTGCCGTCTTCCCTTTGCAGCGCTGGTTGCGACACGAGGTAGGAGAGCCTCGTGATGGAGATCTCCTCTCCCGCGGCCGTCATGTAACGACCGTCCGCGAAGCTGACAGGATTACCGTTCATCAGGTGGCGGATTTCCAGCGTGATCTCCCCGGCGCTCGCGACGAGTGGCGCCAAGATCAATCCGAACATGGCGTGGTGAATTTTCACGGAAATGGCTACGTAATATCACCCATGCAGGGTCGATGTCGATTTGAGACTGTGATTGCATGGGGCTTTGGAAACTTTTCAGATTTGAGAATAAGAGAGGCAGTGGTTGCCCACTGCCTCTTTTTTTTCACTTCGGGCAGCGGGGGGAGTTACGGCTTCACGACGATTTGGATTGCGGTGAAGACGCGAGCTGCTCCGTTATTTGGGTTGTTAGGAAAGGTGACGACGGCGGTGGAATAAGGACCGGTGACGCTGCCGGGAAGGGTGCACTTCACCCAGTAGCGGGCCGCGGCATCATCGCTTTCGTCGGCGAGGTCTGTTCCGAAGTCGTTCCTTGCGACGAGAGTCGCTGTTTGCACGACGGAATTCCCGTCGGTGATCGTGATCGACGTCGGCATGACGTTGAGGTTGTTTGGCGGGCTGGCTGGTCCGGTGATGTTAGGTAGTTCGAGGTAAAGCGTATCGCCGATCGTCAGCGGCGGATCGGTGAAGCCGCCGCCCATGGCCGTGTTCTTTGCGAAGCAGGCGTCGTAAGCCAGTTGATCCGTGCCGGCAAGGCCGGGCGTGGCGGTAACAACCCCGTTGTAGAGCGGGGATTGCTCGTTGAAGTCGCTCGCAATATTGTAAAACTCGATCATCGGCGTCTCGAAGAGGTCCTCCGGATCACCGAAGATGATCATCTTGTAGTCCGGATAGTCGTCGACCATGATGGCGCGCCCACGAGCCGCACCCTCGCCGCCTTCGGTAATGACACAGCGGTCAGTCGTGTCGTTGTCCTGCAGGATCGGAATGATGCTGTGGGATTGATCGAGCGTTGTCTGTGGAATGCCGGCGACAGTGGAGACGTCGATCCCGCCCATTTCGAGCATGGTCGAGTAAAGGTCGACGGCATGGACGAGCGTGTCGGTGGTTGTGCCGATGAGGCCAATATCGAGCAGGGGGCCGTTGTAGACCATTGGCACATGGATTCCGCCATTGTAGAGGTCGCCTTTAGCGTTGGCCGCCTGGCCTGCGCCTTCAGGACCGAAGGGCGCCTGCACGACCTGGTTCGGCGTGCCGTTGTCCCCGATGAGAATGATGTTGGTCTTGCTCTGGTCGACGCCGACGAGGAGACGACCGATTTCGGTATCGAGGGCTTCGCACATCTTGCGGTAGTTCCAGCGGTTCGCATTCTCGCCGGGAGCTTGCGCTGAGTAACCTCCCGCGGGAGCGAGGCCGGCGGGCGGATCGTGGAACGGATCGTGAGGAGCGTTGAAGGCGACCCAGCAGAACCAGGGATTGCCCGCCGTTTCCTCGCGGTTGATGAAGGCGAGGGCTTCGTTGACCTGATCGGTCGTGCTGTAGGTCGTAGTCGCGGCGACTGTGCCGTTGGAATTTTTGTTCCACGCAAGGTAGTCTGGAACGCCTCCCCCGGTAATGCCGTAGAATTCGTCCCAGCCGCCCCGGGTGTCATAGCCGGTGTCACCCCCGCCGAGGTGCCATTTGCCCATCGAGCCCATGGAGTAATCGGAGCCTGCTGCGGTAAAGGCCTCGGGAAGGGTGAATTCGTCAATCGTGTTGGAGAAAGCTCCCGCGTTACCCGGAACCCAGACGCCGGTCTGGTGCGCGTGGCGACCGGTCATGATCGCGGCACGGGTTGGCGAACAAACGGGTGTGACGTAGGCGCGGGAGAAGCGAAGACCACCGGCCGCAAGCGACTGCAGGTTGGGCATGTTCGGAAGAGGCACGTTGAGCGTGTTGTCGATCGGGCTGCGGTCGATACCCCAGTCGTCGACGATGAGGAAAAGAATGTTCGGATCGGTGCTGGGATTCGGAACCGTGTACTGGTTCGTCGACGTGACCGTGGTCGGCGAACCTCCCGGAGGTGTGTAGTTGATGACCGCATCGTAGGATGTGCCTGGTGTTAGGGAACTGCTGTCGAACATCACCTCGACCTCACCGGTAGCCTGGTTGTAGCAGAGAACCGTCACCTCGAGGCCGCCGATCGTGATGGAATCGACGAAGGACGCGGGTGGCAGCGGCGGAGAAGTGGCAAAGGTGGCGACGAAGGTCGGCGGTGTGCCGGTTCCCTCGACAAAGTCGCCGTCAATGGCGAACCCGGCGGCGTCAAAGCCCGCGACCTTGTTGAGATCCACCTTGTAGAACTGGCGGGGATCGGTCGTGGCAATTCCGGGATCAACCGTGGAGGCGATATCGCTTTCGGCGAGGATTTCACCGGTGACCGGCTGCCAGAAGTTGGCGTCGGGCGCGCGAACGACCGTGTATTTTCCGCCCTCGACAGCGCTCCAGGTGATGGTGACGTCGCCGGAACCGTTGTCGAGTTGTACCGAGTCGAGTTGGAGTTCCGCCTCGGGGCCTCCTTCGAAAAGCTTCTCCGCGTTGACGGGAATCCCTCCACCCGGGTTCCTGACGCCCGTTGGGTTGCCATAGTAAGTGCGTCCGATGTTGTAGGGAAAGACCGGTGTGCCATCGGGTTCTATGGAGGTGAAGTAGGCATAGGTCCCGTTTGGAAATTCGGGTGTCCTGCAAACCCGTCCCCCGTGGATGTCGGTGTCGAAGTCCACGCCGAACGTCATTCCAAGGTGTCCCTTGTAGGCGTAGTCTTCGAGGTAATGCCCGAGTTCAAACGCGCTTCCTGCGCCCGGTGTGACGCCGGGACCATATAGACTGGGATCGATATCGTAGCGGTCGGCGTTGACGAGGGTGCCGATTCCCTGGACTTCCGCGGCCCATTGCGGAAGGGAGGTGCGTCCGTTGACCGGATTGCTGATGTCAGTCGTGCCGTTCGTGCCGTCGCGTTTCTGGTAGCCGGAGATCATGCGGACGACCGGGCTGTTCTCATCCATGGGATCGCTGTATCCGTAGGGGCCGTAAACGGGATAACTGTCTTCGACCCAGCCGATGATTGGGGAATGCCCTCCGTCGAAGTTCTCTGTGTAGGTGTTCGTCGTGGAGTCCCAGTCCACCGAGTCGCCGAGGAGGTAGCGCAAGGCGGGCGGATTGGCGTGGTAGTGGTAGGTCGGGCCGGCCTGGTGGGCATTGGCCGAGTCGAAAGTCACGCCCTCGTTGACAAAGGCATCCCGATTCCAGACATCATCTCCGTCGATGTTGGCCGGAGAGTTTGGCTGTTCGTCCACACCTTCGGAGGTGTCGTAGGAAAAGGCGTCCCGGCTGTCGAACATGGCGACGCCATCGACAAAGAAACCGATAACGCCGAGTCCGGTCGGGATCTTGTTGACGGGCGGGGTGCCGGGGTCTCGGGCAAGACGATAGAGCGTCGCTGTATTGCTCGGGAAGTTGGCGAAAGTCTGGGTTTGCGCGGCATTGCCAAACCACGGGCCCATGATGTGGCTGCCCAACCCGGTCGTCCGGATGAAGACGTGGTCGGCCGTGTAGCTGATCTCGTGGACGCCGCTGTAGGTCGGCGTCAATTGCTCATTGCGTCCTGCAATGGGGTGATCCCAGGTGGTTCCGGGATCTTGCGCAGCTTGTTGGGCGAGAGTCGTGTAGGCGCGGGCGTAGCGACCCGAGAATTCCGTGAACCAGGAATTGAGCATGGGGTCGGCGCCGGCGGCAGTGGCAGACAGGAGGAAGGCTAGAGCGGTTTTTCTCATGGGGTATTTTTCGGTTTGGAGATACAACCAGCCCTTCGTAAAGACTCCCTCAGAAATGGGGTGAGTTTTGTAAAGAGAAGGTAAAGTCGACCTCAAACCGGCCAAAATACCGCCAAATCATCGCGGCATGACCCTTTCGAAAGCGCGTAAGCGAATTTCACCTCAACGGAACGGATATGGGGCAGTCTCTTTGCTTAGTCTTCTTCCTCGTCGTCCTCGTCGTCCTCGTCGTCGTCCTCCTCTTCATCATCCTCGTCCCATTCTTCTTCTTCATTTCCATAGAGCACCATTTCCAGTTCTTCCTCGATGGACTCTTCCCTGTCTTCTCCCATCTCGTCGATTTCCCGCTCGATGCTCTCCATCTCGGAGCGCAACCAGTCCAGCTCCCTCACTCTTGATTGAATGGCGTGCGCAAACTGCATGCCGATGACATCCCTCAGCTGCTCCCTGGTCTCCCTTCGCTCCCGGTCGGAATCATCGATCTCGTGGTATTTATAGGCGAGCGCATTGATCTCCATGTCGAGGCGGACGCCTTCGATGAACAATTCAGCCATCTCATCGCCGTCATGTTGTTGGATGTGGCGATACTCGGCAATCTGTTCGGCCGCATCCCGCAGGACCTCTTCGTAGGCTTCTTCCCCCTCGCGATCGCGCACGCGTTCGAGAATCGGCATCGCCGACGGAATATGCGCATGGTAAAACTTGATCGTTTCCTCCTGGCCGGGGATTTCCTGGCGAACGAGAATCCGCTCGTTTTCTTCTTCCTCTTCCTCGTCGTGGTCGTCGGAAAAGAGAGGGGGTGCGGGCGCAAGGATGGACAGGAAAAGATAGAGACAAAAGGGCGCTGGTTTCATGGCGGTCATTTAACTGCTTTTGGATTCTCTCGCTTCGCGGATTCTGCGCAACCTGTCTCGACTGGAAGAATGAAATCGATTGGCGGTGGAAAAGCGGGTCTGGGAGGCGAAAAGGGAGTCTGACAAGGTGCGCTTCGGCATGCCAGGTTCCTTGTCCATTTGGGATTCCGCCGGCTTGGCCAGGGTATCCGCAATCGTGCCGTGATCCGGAGAGTCTGCCCCGCGAAGCAGGAAAAACGCCGCGACGATCACCGCGGCGACCGCTGCAAGCCAGGGGAGGACGAGACGCCGTGGGCGTGGCGATTCATGGAAATCTGCCAGCGCGATCTCGGTGGCACTGCTGTCGGCCTTGGTCTCCGGGAAGGTTTCGAAGTCGGTCCGAAGTTCTTCGAGCTCTTCGAGATAGGTCCTCGCGCAAGGGTCGTTCGCGATAGCCGCTTCGAGGCGTGAAGCTTCTTCACGATTCAATTCGTCGCTCCAGTAAAGAAGTAGTTTGTCGTGATCGATTTCCGTTTTCATGACTCCATGGCGAGTTCGGGTGAAAGTATTTTCTTCAGTCGTTTCTTGGCGTTGTGCATGCGGGCGAGGACAGTGCCGATAGGGGAGTCGGTAATTCTCGCGATCTCCTTGAAGGGAAGGTCTGCTTGAAGGCGGAGAAGGATGACCTCGCGTTCGTGATCGGGAAGTTGGCCGACGGCGTTTTGCAAGAGTTCGGCACGTTCCTGCCCGTCGATTTCGTTCGGGGCGTCGATCGGTGAGCTTGTTAGGGGATCCTCGGCTAGTTCGGTGGGATCGGGATCGACAACGAATCGCTTGCGGCGGCGAATCGTATTCAATCCCTCGTTGTGCGCGATGCGGTAAAGCCAACTTTTGAAGTGGTTCTCTTCGCGGTAGCGCGGAAGGGCGCGCAGGACTTTGCCGAAGCATTCCTGTAGGGCGTCTTCGCTGTCTTGTGTGTGCCGGAGCATTTGCCAGAGGTAGTTAAAGAGTGGTCGCTCGTACCTTTCCAGAAGCTCCCGGGCCGCGTCGCGGTCGCCGTTTTGGCAGAATTTCTGGATGAGGGCGGAGTCGTCCAAGGTTCGTCGTCGGGCACTAACGGAAAAGTTCGTTCTTTATTGCCGAAAATCTGGAAAATATTTTTCGCCGAAAAATCTGCGGAAATCGGCAATAAATCCGGCTCCGACGTGTTAGTGCCTCGCAAACCCTGAACCCTAAACTCCCGAACATGATACCCCGTTTGCTTCCTTCTCTTTTTCTATCAAGTCGTTCTGTTGTAGCGGTTGCTCTTGCTTCGATCCTCGGATTCTCCTCTCCGCTGAGATTGAATGGAGTAGGCATCGACCTCAATGGCAACGGATTGAGCGACGCGTGGGAGCTTGCCTTTGGCGCGACAGGTCTCTCGCCGGAAGGTGATGAAGATGGCGACGGCCGGACCAATCGGGAGGAGTGCATCGCGGGCACCAACCCCCACTCGGCCCAGGACTTTGTGGCGGTGACCTCGACCACGAAGACCAAAGCCCCGGCCGAGTTCACCGTCGGCTGGAACGCGATGACAGGAAAACGTTACCAAGTCTTGGTGAGCACAAACTTAGGAGATTGGACGACCGCAGGGTCGCCGGTAACGGGCGTTTCCGGGCCAGTCACAACGACGATCGACTTGGGGACACAAGAGCCCGCGGGCCTGCATTGCCGAATCGCGGTTTCCGACTACGACGCCGATGCCGACGGACTCAGCGCCTACGAGGAGAACTTGCTGGGGTTTTCCGATGCGAATGCCAACAGCAACACCATGGGCAGTGGCGGCAATCCCCTTCCCGGTGGCGATTTCACGGCGGCGGTAGAACTCTTTTCCTCGCCGGGCAATTTCCAATTGGGCGACCAAACAGTGGCCGGGACGCCGCCAACCCTCGCCGAGTCGTCACGTTTCCTCCAGCAGGCGACGATGGGTTCCACCTACGCCACCATTCAAAGCGTCTCCTCCACCGGCATCCCTGTCTGGATCGAAAACCAGTTCAATCTTCCCGCCACCTCCCATGTGGCGATGAACAATGCACTCACCATCCAGGAGACGGATGAGACCGGTGAGATGATCCCGGAGTCGGCCTACATCTGGACCTGGTGGGAGACGGCCCTTTACTCAGACGACGCCCTGCGCCAGCGCGTCGCCTTTGCCCTTTCCGAAATTCTTGTCATCGCTCAGACCACCGATCTACTCGAAGACATTTTCTGGGGCGTTGCCACCTACTACGACATTCTCGTGCTCAACGCGTTCGGAAACTACCGCGACATCCTTTACCAGGTTTCGACCAACCCGGCAATGGGGCACTTCCTCTCCCACGTCAAGAACCGGCCGACCGACCTTCCGAACAACATTTTTCCCGACGAGAATTACGCCCGCGAGGTCATGCAGCTTTTCTCCATCGGCCTCTTCGAACTCAACCAGGACGGCACCCGCAAGAAGGACGCGCAGGGCAACGACATCCCCACTTACGACAACACCGACATCACCAACTTCGCCAAGGTCTTCACCGGCCTCACGTTTAACCCGCAGAATCCCAACAACGGCACACCCTGGTATGGCGAATCCGATCAGGGGCCGGTTGCGAGTATCGATGATTATCTTGGTGCGGACGAATCGTGGATGGGAATCCAGATGACCCAGTTCGAGCCCATGCACGAAAGCGGGCTGAAGGTCCTCCTCAACGGCACCACAACAAACGGCAATATCCAGCAGGACCTCGACGCGGCGATCGACAATCTCTTCAACCACCCCAACACCGGACCTTTCGTCGGCCGCCTTCTCATTCAGCGCCTCGTCACTTCCAATCCGTCTCCCCAGTATGTCTACCGCGTCGCCGCTGCCTTCAACGACAATGGCTCCGGCGTGCGGGGCGACATGAAGGCGGTTGTCCGCGCCATTCTTCTCGACCCTGAGGCCCGAAATCGCTCCAGCATCGGGAATTCCGAGTTCGGCAAGCTCCGCGAGCCTGTCCTTCGCCACACCCACTTGGGCCGTGCCTTCCAATACCGCCCGTCCTCCGGCTTCCTTCGAATGGACGGCTACGACGGGCAGGAATCGTACGGTCAGCGGCCGATGAGGGCTCCTTCGGTCTTCAACTTCTACCTTCCCGACCATCAGCCCCTGGGCCCGATCAAGGACGCCGGGCTCGTCGCCCCCGAGTTTCAGATCACGACCGCCACGACCACCATCAAGACTCTCAATTTTTTCGCCACGGCCATTCCCTTTGAATATATCGTTCCCGTCGAAGACGAAACGAACCCCGGCCTTACCCTCGTCGACGACTTCTCCGTCGAGGAGCAACTCGTCCAGAGCGGCAACATCTCCGGTCTCCTCGACCGCCTCGACATCCTTCTCACCCGCGGTCAAATGGCGCCCACGACCCGCGCTGCTCTCGAGGTCGCGATCAATGGAGCCGTTGGTTCCGGAGCCGAATCGTGGGAAGTGGCGCGGTTTGCCGTGTCGCTGGTTGCCTCTTCTCCTGACTTTGCCGTTCTTCGATAATCATGAAATCACCCTGCCAACAATCACGCCGCTCTTTCCTCGGTCAGGCCTCCTGCGCTGCCGTCACGGCCACCCCGATCCTTTCCACGTTGCTCAACCTGCGGATGACGAACTCCGCGATTGCCGCTTCCAATGACCCGAACGACTACAAGGCCCTCGTCTGCTTTTTCTTTGGCGGCGGGAACGATTCGCACAACATGCTAGCGCCGAAGGGAAACGCCGAGTATGCCGAATATGCCACGACCCGGAGCAATCAGGCCCTGGCGCAAGCTTCGATCCTTGCCCTCAACGGCACGCACAACGGCAAGACCTACGGGGTGCATCCGGGGATGCCCGAGATTCAGTCACTCTATAATTCCAACCGGCTTGCCTTTGTCTGCAACGTCGGCACGTTGGTTGAGAACGTGACGCTCGCCGGCTATGAGAGCGGGGCTTCGAAGCTTCCGGCGGGACTATTCTCCCACTCCGACCAGATCATGCACTGGCAAACGAGTGTCCCTGACGCCCCCTCGTCCACCGGTTGGGGCGGACGGGTCGCCGATCTACTGTCGTCGTGCAATTCCAACAGCCAGATCTCAATGAACATCTCGCTCGCCGGAACGAACACGTTTCAGTCCGGCAACCAGACCGTGAGCTACGAGATCGAGCCCAGCGGCAACGGATCTATTTCCCTCATGCCCTACGCCGAGGGCGAGAACCCGACGATGGCCGCGCTTGGTCAGACGGCCATCAACAGCATGATGGATGCCCAGTATTCCAATCTCTTCCAGCAGGCCTTCGCCGACAGGAACCGCAACGCCCTAGACGCTTCGGCGGCCTTTTCCAGTGCTATTGCCGCACAGAGTCTCACTACCGCTTTTACCGCCAACAGGATTTCCCAGTCCTTCGAGATGATCGCGAAGACAATCAAGGCGCGGGATGTTCTCGGGATGAAGCGTCAGACCTTTTTCGTGATGTTCGGGGGCTTCGACCACCACGACGAACTCCTCAACAACCACGCCGCGATGCTTCCCGTCATTTCGACGGCCATGAGTGAATTCGACGCCGCCATGACCGAGATCAACATGAACGACAAGGTGACGACCTTCACCGCTTCCGACTTTGCCCGCACCCTCACTTCCAACGGCAAGGGCACCGACCACGGCTGGGGCAGCAATCAAATGGTCATGGGCGGGGCGGTGAACGGCGGCCAGTTTTACGGAAGCTATCCAAGCCTCGCCCTCGGCAGCCCCCTCGATACCGGCCGTGGCCGATTGATCCCCACCATGTCGACCGATGAGTATTTCGCCGAATTGGCCCGCTGGTTCGGCGTTTCGAATGCCGACCTCACCCAGGTATTCCCAAACCTCACCCGCTTCTACACCCCGAGCACAACCTCGCCGGTCGGGTTCATGAGTTCAACGGCCTGAAGGAAGACAATCATCATGATTAGGACCCCCGGCTTGTCCCCCATGGGTCCTGAAAATCCGCCCGAGGTAGCCCGCCTCGGGCGGATTGGAGTTTTGTAGTAAGTTTCCTCTTCGTTTGCCCTACTGCCGGATCTCCACACGGAAGAAAGCACAGGCGGCTGGGGTGTTGAGGCGGTAGGTGACGTACTTGTATCCGGAGGGCGGGACGGGGAGTGAGGACGGATTGTCGATTCGGGTGAGGGCTTCGGTCCAGTTGCTCATGTCTTGCGCCGCTTCCGGGGTGTAAGTGATTCCGATGACCTCGTAGCCGTCGGCGGTGAAGGTGCCGCCGGAGAGGACGCGGAAGCTCATGGCGGGGTAGGTGACGCCGCTTTCTTCGACGGTGGATACCATGGGGCGGAAGGCGTCGTCCGCGGAGGTCATGTCGGAGCCGAAGGCGAATTCGATCATGTCGGTCACGCCGTCGAAATCGGCGTCGCCGGTGCCATTCGGGAAGGAACCGCCGCCCAGCGTGATGGACGTGGCGGCGACGGTGGAGGTGAGTTCGAAGTCGATCCAGTTGAAGTTGATGGCGTCACCAATGGTCTCGACGCGGAGGATGGCGTTTCCGCTCTGAGATATGACAATGTCAGGAATGACGACACTCACCCAGTTCGTCCAATCGCCGGTGGAGTTGACGGGAACAACCGTGAGTTCGGTGCCGTCGAGAAGGACGCGGAGGTCACCGGGATCGTCTTCGGCGGAGGAAACGCGGGTGCGGATCGTGTAGGTGCCGGGTGTGACGTCGACGGAATACTCGACCCATTCATTGGAGTCGAACCAACCGAGGGAAGGCGAGTTGTCGGTGTCGCCGGAGTCTTCGATATCGACGCCGTCCGCGCGGTAGGAACCGCCGAGGTTGACGAGAGGATCATTATCCTGGTAGGCGATGCCGGAGCCGCCTTCGTCATAGTCTTCCGCCTGCACGCGGCCGGGCAGTGGCCAGTGAGAGCCAAGGAACGGGGCTTGTCCGTCGCCGGGATCGGGGCCCGGGCCGCCGGTGGAACTGACGAAGTCGACCCAGTTCAAGTTGTAGAGACCGCCGAGCACTTCGAGTCGAAGGACGGCGGTGCCGGATTGACTGATGGACACGCCTTGGAGGGCAGCGTCCTGCCAGTTGTACCAGCCACTGGTACCCGGGGCGTTGATCGTTCCAAGAAGTTCACCGTCGATGAGGACGCGAATGGAACCGGGCGCGAAGAAGTCGCTCGCGACGCGCGCAACAATGTCGTAGGTGCCGGGGGTGACGTCGACGGTGTATTCGATCCACTCTCCGGATTCGATCCAGCCCACGCTGAAACCGTTGTCGGCGTCTTGCGAGCGTTCGATGTCGACGCCGTCGCCGCGGTAGAGTTCCCCGATGTTCTCTTCCTCGACATCCGAGTAGGCGACGTCCGGTCCACCGTTGTCGTAGTTCTCCGCTTCGATCTTGCCGGGAATCGTCGTAGCGGTACCGCCGAAGGGGGATTGGCCCGGATCGGGATCGGGATCGGGATCCGGGTTGGGACCAGGGCCGCCGCCGTCTGCAGCGTCGAATTCAACCCAGTTGAGATTGAAGGAATCGGCGGTGAACTCGAGCCGGACGACGCTCTGGCCGTCGGCGGTGATGGTGACATTGGAACTGGTGAAGTTCTGCCAATTGTACCAGCCGCCCGTCGGTTGGGTGTCAATGGTGGTGACGAGGGTGCCGTCGATGTAGACGCGGACGTCGCCAGGAGTTCCGAGTTCGGAGGCGGCGCGGGCCGTGATGTTGTAGGCGCCGGGGGCGAGAGTCGTTGTGAATTGCAACCACTCTCCGTCTTCGATCCAGCCGACGGACGGCGTCCCATCGGTGTCAAGGGAGGCTTCGATATCGACGCCGGTGTTGCGGTAGTTGAGACCGGTGAATTCGAAGCCGAGGTTCTGCGGCTCCGTGTCGGAGTAGGCGGTGCCGGCCGGGCCTTCGTCGAAATCCTCGGCCTGCAAGCGGAGCGGAAGCGAGATGCTGATGCCGGGCCCGGGTTCGGTGCCGTCGATTTGCTTCAGGTAAGCGGCGAGTTGGTTGAGTTCTGTGCTTGTCAGGGTGATGCCGCTGTGAGCGCTGATGGCGGCCTGGAGAGTCGGGGCGGAACCGTCGTGGAGGAAAGGTGCGCCGTCCCAAAGCCCCCGCAGGGTGGGAGTATCGATGCCGGTGAGTGTGGAACCGAGTCGTTGTCCGCTCACGGATTTGAGCGTGCCAATGTCATGGAAGCCACCGTTCGGGCTATCGGTGAAGGCGTCGCCACTGTGGCACTGTGCGCAGTTGTTGGCAGCGAAGACAGCCTTTCCTTGCAGCGCTTCTGCCGTGAGGTCGCCGTTGGACTCGCGATGGGGGCTGTCCTCGAACTCGTTGAGGGATTCGAGGTAGGCATTGAGTGCGTCGAGGTCGGTACTGAGTCCGGCTTTCGGCGCGCCGAGGGGGTCGCTGGTGGCGTTGAAATCGGCCGTTGTCATGAGACCGGTGCCGAGGGCGAAGTTCCGGATTTGCCCCTCGAAATCGTGGATTTCGTCGAAGTTTGCCGACCAGTGGAGCGGTCCGTGTCCGGTGCCGGCGCGGCCGCGTAGATCGATGGTATTTCGCACGCCTTCACCCATGCCGGTGAAGTCCCAGACGCGGCCGTCATGACCGCCGTCGTTGTGGCACGAGGCACAGGACATGTAGTCTTCGCGGGCGAGGCGATTGTCGCGTGCGTCGTAGAAGAGTTGTTTTCCGCGGAAGACGTTCGCGGCGAGCGTTTCTCCCTGCGTCGGGTCGAGCTTTGTCACCAGTGTGACTTCGGAGATACCGTTTTCGACGAGGCTTGAGATGTCGTGCACGGAGACAGTGCGGGACATGAAATTGTGGACGAGCAGTTGCTGACCGTCTGGCGACAGGGCGAGACCCTGCGGGGCGCGATCGGCGTCGAAGCGGAAGAGTTCCTGTTCGCCGTAGGCATCGATGACCGCCACTTCACGGGAAGCTTCGAGGGCGACGAAGACGTGGAGGCCGTATGGGCCGTAGATGGCTGATGATGGAATACCCGAGTCGTCGAGATCGATCCGACTCTGATAGTCTTCGGTTTCCGTCGCAAGATCGATGCGGGAAGTCACGGAACGGACAGTGTTGTCGTGGTCGAGATTCTGGCCATTGCGGAGGCTGCCGCGTTCGATGTTGTCTTGTTTCGACGGCACCCAGGCGGAATCACCGGCGGGAGAGATCGCGGCGGGCCCGAGATAGTTTGGAATGCCTCGTCCGCCGCCACCGAAGTCGGTTTCGGTGCTGCCCTGCAGGCGGATGCTTGAGGTGGAACCGGGGTTGGAGGTCTCCACGACGGTGATGAAGCCGCCGGCCAGGGTAACATCCACGTTCTCAGTGGCTTCGCCGGGAACGAAGGGCGAGATGAAGCGCGAGACGTAGAGCTTGGAACTGTCAGCGTCGACGGCGAGATGACGCGGGAAATCGCCGACGGCGTGGCGGGAAAGCAGCGTCCCGCTGACTGGATTCAACCGTGCGATTTCGCCGGTGGCCTCAAGGGCGACCCACGCGTCGCTGCCGTCCGGGGAGAAGACGATGCCGTGGGGCTGTGATCCCCGGGGGAGGCTGACATTTTGCACGACGGAGAAAGTCGTCGCGTTGAGGATCGAGATCGTGGCGGATCGCTTGTTCGTTACCCAAATGCGGTTGTCCGGTGCGCGGGCGATGGTGCGCGGAGACTCGCCGACTTGGATTTCCTCGAGACGTGCCAGGGTGTCGAGATTGAAGACGCTGACCGTATCCTGGTCGGGATTGACACTCCAGGCGAGGTCAATGGTTCCATTGTTGAAGGTGAGGACGGGTTGCGAGTTGGCGGGGGAGTTTGCCGCAAGCGCCGGATAGGAAAGCTGCCGGAAGCTGGTCGTGACCTGATTGCCATTGGAATCGGTGGCTGTGAGCGTAACGACATAGCGACCGGGAGACGTGAAATTGTGATCGACGCTGGAACTGCTCGTTGTCACCTCCGGAGATCCGTCGCCGAAATTCCAAGTGAAGGTGGGCGAAGTGCCGCCGGTGGTCGTCACGGAGAAGCTGGTGGTGGATCCGGATTGAGTCGGCGTTGTCGTCGTGTCGGCGAGCGTGAGGCCGTCATTGATCGTCCATTCAAAGCTCGTGTTGTCCGAACGCCCGCCAACGTCGGTCACCGTGATCGTCGGATTGAACGTCCCGGCCGTGTTGGCATTGCCGCTGATCAATCCATTGGAGGCATTGACGGTGAGGCCATTGGGGAGGCCGGATGCCGAGTAGGTGAGAGGATCATTCTCCGGATCCGTGGCGCTGGATTGAAGGT
>JBCDLR010000031.1:0-18047 GCA_038745205.1 Verrucomicrobiota bacterium | reverse complement strand
GATCCAGAGTATCCAGGTGACGAAGTTGAAAAGAACGATGATGTAGAGAAAACCGAAGGTGATCTCCGCGATGGGACCCAGGGTGGCTCGTCCGCGGACCTCGCTGAAGAAGGCGACGCCAAAGAGGAGGGCGATGAGGAGGAAAAGGATGAACGTTTCCGCGAATCCCGCATCAACGCGTCCTTTGGATTCGAAGATGAAGAACGAGACGAGAAAGAATCCCGCCGCGCAGCCTCGCGCGACGGCCCGCATGAGGCCCGATCCCCGGCCCGGGAGGTCGAGCATCCTGAGATACTCGTGAAATGCGAGGAGTCCGAGCCCGCCGATGAGCCCATAAGCGAGCCAGCGGTTTCCCAAGACGAGGGCGGCAATGACGACGCCCCAAAGCGCGAGGGTCGAACTCAGTCGCGCGAGGAAGACCATCCACTTGCGTGGCGGGGCGGGAGCACTGGCGTCATTTTCAGACAAATCGGCGATATTCCTAGCCCACGGGGGAGCGAACGAAAGGAAAAAGGCGGGACGCTTGTGCTACATTCCAGCGCCTGATGCAGTCGCAGATCGAAGCCTTCATTCTTCACCTCGCCACCGAGCGCGGGTTGTCGGAGAACTACCAACTGCTCGTCCGCCAGGTGCTCGAGCGCTTCCTTGCGTTCCGCGGGGATAAGCCGGTGAAGCAAGTGGCGGAATCCGATCTCACTGACTTCCTCGCCAAGCGCAAGGGCGACGGCCTCGCGGCCTCCAGCATGCGGATCGAGCTCATCGCCCTGAAGATCTTCTTTCGTTTTCTTCTCGCGCGTGGAATCATCAAGTTGGATCCCTCCGAGAAAATTCTTTCCCCGCGTCCGGACCAGGCGTTGCCCGACACGCTTAATGAGGACGTCGTGCGTCGCCTCGTGGAATCGGTGGATGGCGGTGAGCCGCTCGACCTGCGGGATCGCGCCATTCTTGAAACCTTCTACGGGAGCGGTCTCCGCGTTTCCGAACTGGCCTTGGCCCGTCTCGAAAATCTCGATCTTGACGGCGGATTCCTTCGGGTGACTGGCAAGGGGAACAAGACGCGGATTGTGCCCATCGGTTCCGCAGAGCGGGAACGAATTGAGCGGTATCTCCAGTCAGGCCGTCCTCACTTGGTCGTGAGAAAAACCAGCAGTGAGATTTTTCTCTCCGTACGTGGCGGCCCCCTCACAACGGAGCGCTTGCGCCAGATCGTCCGCGAGCGTGCAGCCCGGGCCGGCATTGAAGAGCGGGTCTATCCCCACCTGCTCCGGCATTCCTTTGCCACCCACCTCCTCGGGAACGGTGCCGATCTGCGCGTGATCCAGGAACTCCTTGGCCATGCCGACATCGCGACGACACAGATCTACACCCACGTCGACGACAAGCGCCTCAAGGCCGTGCACAAGCAGTTTCATCCTCGGGGTTAAGGCTGGCGCAGAGGCTCTGCCGGCGGCTGAATCGTGGGTGCAACGGGGTCTTCGTGGCCCCAATCCTCAAAAGGCCGTCGGCGCGTAGACGGCTTCAAAACGGTAGTAGGCGCGGGGAGCCGGGGGGTTCTGGTCTTCGATTTGAAAGCTGTTCGCGTCGACGACTGCTTGGATGTCTTGTCCGGGCGTTCCGGTGGCGCCGTCGAAGCGGTAGATTTCCTCGAAGCTGCCCGGTTTGAGAGTGGTGGACCGGCTGAGGATCCAGTTGGTGCCGACCGGCGCGTCTTGGCCCCGACCGAAGGTGATGATGGCGTCGCCGTTGGAATTGATGACCGGGCAGGAGGGGTTGCGCGGATCGTTCCGATCAGTGGCGTCCGGGTTAGTGCCGAGGGCAATCTCCGTTCCGAAGGGGGATCCGTCGTGGTCGAGGTCGGTCAGCCAGAGGGAAGCGAAATCGGTCAACGCCTCGAACGCGCCGAGGTCGATGACGTTGTTCCGGATCCGCGGCTTGCCGTCGAGATCGGTGGGTTCGGAATTCGCGGCATTGTTGCCGACATCGATGACCGGAGAGTTGAACCGGAGGCGGAGGTTGCCGCCCGCGGACGGCGCCGCGAGGGGATCGGCTTCCGCGATGAACAATGGATCGTTCCCGGGGTCAATGCCGTCGAGATTGCCATTGATGAAATTGCCGTCGTTGAGGGCGGTGTGAGCCCAGTTGTGGACGAGGGACGAGGCGAAAAACTGGCTGGTGCCGGCGGTCGAGACGAGCGAGGCGCCCTTTGTGGTCGTGATTCCGGCCTCCGCATTGTTCCAAAGGATGCTGTTCCTGAAAACCGGGGAGGAATTCGCGCTGGCCATGGCTCCGCCGCTGGTGTCGGCGTGGTTCCCCTGGAAGGTGCAGTTGATGAATTCCGGAGAGGCGGAAATGTTCCGAACGGCTCCTCCTTCGCCGGACGCGGCGTTGCCAATGAAGGCGCAGTTGATGATGATAGGTGAAGCGAAAATGTTAGAAATGGATCCTCCGTCCGCGGCCTCGTTGGCGGAGAACCTGCAGTTGGTGATGATGGGAGACGAGTCGCTGTTCCAAACGGCGCCGCCGCTGGAGGAGTCCGTGTTTCCGGAGAATCCGCAATGGAGGAAATTCGAGGAAGATAGAGTGGTGCTGACGCCGCCGCCGCTCACCGCCTGATTGTCGGAGAACAGGCAATGGGCGAAGGAAGGCGACCCTCTTTCGCATCGAAGGCCCCCGCCGCGGCCCTCGGTGGTCGTTCCGTCGGCGTTGCCCCCGGAGATGATGAAGCCGTCCAGCGAGGCATTGGAATCGACGCCGATTGCAGTGACGACGTGGAGGGCGTTGTCGGAACGATTGTTGAAGGCGGGTCCGTCGTCTCTGGCGAGATCGCCGGAGAGGATGGTTGGATGAGTTTCCGGGTCGCGCTGGGAGAAGGCGCCCCCGCCGGATGGGAATCCACCGAAAATCCCGACTTCGGAGACCAGCGAGAATGTGGAGGCCCGGGAGCCCGCTGTTTGTCCGGTTCCTTCGTCGGGGTGGTAGGTCCCGGCCGCGACCAGGATGTCCTGTTCGGGAGCGACAACGGAGAGAGCGTCCTGCAGGTGAGTGAAGGCGCTCGCCCAGGTTGTCCCGTCTGCATTTCCGGTGGCCGACTGATCGACATAGACTGTGACTTGAGCGTGCGTGGAAGCGGTCATCGCTGCGGCGAAGACCAGGATAAGAAAAACTGGTTTCATGTTGAGGTGGAGGGAGGGCTGGCTGGGCCGAGGGGGGATAGACGGATCAAATTCGGAGTGGGGGAGTCATGGGTAGATCATCTCCCGTTCCGGGAGGCGCATGAGGTTCAGCTTCCAATACTGGCGGGAGGGAATTGCATTGAAGTCGAAGGAGACTTCGGTGGAGTCTTCGTTTGTCTGCCGATTTGATTCGTTCTCGGCCCGATGCCACTGGTCCAGGTCGGGGGACTCCATGAGATTGAATTCAAGGTCTCCGGCGAGCGGATTGAAAGGATGGGTGACGAGAATCCCGTCAGAGGTGGACCTCACGCGAAGCTCCGTGAAAGTCTTCTCATCGACGGATGGGTCGAGGAGATAGGCGTATTCCTTGAAATTGGTGAAGAAGTCCCCGTCGCCGTTCGCCAGAATTCCCCACGTTGAGTCCTCGAGCCATGGACTGCCGACAGTGGAGAGGCCGAAGTGACTGATGGCCCATGCGATGTAATTGTTCACTTCCGGGGTGGGGGGATTGGCTTCCGCAATTCCGGATACGGTGTAGCCTCCGTATTCCAGATACATCCTGGCGATGTCCCCTGTGAAGCCCGCGTTGTAGTCGAGGGCCACCTCGTTCTTGACGAAATCGGTCCGGTAGTCGGCGTAGTCGTCGACGACGCCGGGACCGCTGACGAGAGCGCCATAGAGTGTGTGGAGGTTGTCAACGGGTTCGGTAATGTCGTCGGTTGTTGATCCGTGGGCGCTACGATGGTGGGGATTGACCGGTGGATTGACGCCGAACCCGCAGACGAAGCTCCGGCCGTTGGGATTAAGGCCGAGTGCGTAGTTCGTCTGGCGTTTGGCGAATGCCTCAAACTGGCCGTCGGGATCCCTCACGCGGTCGGCATAGATGAAGGCGCAGAGGGCGGTGTTCGAGGAGTAGCGCAAGGGACCCCAAGGAAGAAACCACGCAAGGCCGCCGGGTGTGTAGGAAATCTGTGGACCGCCATGGCCGCCGAGCCACCATTGGAACCCCGCTTCCGCATCCTGCTTGTAGAGTTCGTCGCCTTCGAGGATCGCGAGGAGAACGGCGCACCCGGGGTATTTGTCATCCCACGAGAAACAGGTGCTGTTGTTTCCGCGGATCGAGGGGTATTCCGCGACGGCCTTCTGCAAGTAAACGGGATTCGAGGTCGCACGGTAGAGCCAGAGCGCGGCCCAGACGATCTCGTCCACGTAACCTGAGGAGGGATAGAACGAGGAGGCGTTGGTGATCGTGTAGTGGTATTTGCCTCGATAAGTGTCTGCGAGGGTGAAGAGGGATTTCGCGTGACTGACCAACAGTGCGGCGTAGGTCGGGTCTTCTTCCTGGAAAAGAATGGAAATGGCCGCGAAAGCGGCCGCGGTTTCTGCAGCAAGATCGCTGCCCGGCCGCCCGGCATCGATGGAATAGGACGGGCGTTCCATGTTCAGGAGCTCGGCTGGTCCCCAGAAGGCATGATCCGCAAATCCCTCCCCGATTTGGCCGTAGAATATCTCGGTGTAGCCGCCTGAGTTCCTTACGTGGCACTTGATGAAGTAATCCGCGCCCCATCTCAGGGTGTCCAGCAGTCGGTGCCATTGCCCTGTTTCGGTGTAGGCCCCGGCGTATTCCAAACCGCCCCACGCCAGGGTCGTCATGGCAAAAGCCATGGGAAAACCAAACTTCACGTGATCCCCCGCATCGTAGTAACCACCGGTGAGGTCCCTCTCGACGTCGCTGCCGTCGGTGAGCGCGGAATCGCCGCGCCAGGTCACACGAGAACCGGCGGGGAGGTCCCCGGAACGCTGCGCCTCGTAAAAGTAAAGGGACTTCTGCAGGACTTCGGCGTAGTTGAAGGGACCAGTCATCGTTTTTCCGGCAACGCCCTCCTCGACGTCGTTGTCGAAAATTGTTCCGTTGGCTGTCCCGCGCCGGATGAGGGAGATGCCCGTCGGGTTTTCCAGATGCACGAAGAAGGATTCGGTCAATTCCGCGATGTCATCGCCGAGGACAGAGACGGTGAACGTGGCCGAACCCTGGAAAGCGGCGAAGGAGAGTTGGCCGGTCCCTGCGGAATAATCCGTCCCTGCCAGCGCCTCCCCGTCTGAAGTGTAATATCCCACGCTGGTCGCGACGCCGACGGGAGGATCAATCGACACGGTGAAAACCATGTCCTTGGATTGACTGCTATCCCCTTCAAAGATCCGTGCGCTGGAAATGGTGAAGGCGGGATCTGTGTCGTCGTTGACCAGGGTCACTAGAGCCGTTGACCGGCCGATGGTCGCGTCAGCCGGGTTGAAGAGCTGAATCGCAAACTGCTCATCCGCTTCCGCCACCGCGTCCCCGAGGATGTTGACTTGGAGGGTATTGCTTGTTTCGCCGGGCTGGAACTCCAACGTCCCGCTCGCGCCGAGGAAGTCCGAGCCGGCGAGAGCTGTTTCATCGATCGTCCTCCAACTGACTGAAACCGTGGTCGCGGCGGAGGGGGTCAAGGTGACGGCAATGCCTGCCTGCCGCGTGCCGTTCCCTTCGGGGATGGAGACGTCATCGATGGAAAGAACCGGCGGGCTTCCAACCGGGGGCGAGCCGTTCAGGAGGAAGGCGCCCGGCTGCAGCGATGAGTCTCCATTGGCGGTGAACCCGAAGGATGCCGAGCTGCCTGGAGCAATGTAAGCATTGTAACCGACGTCGGAGAAAACGAGTCGTGGCGGGGTGGAGAGCTCCTGTTTGGCATTCCAGGCATTGGTGATCTGAACGTCGAAGTCAAAGGAGACCTCCCACCGGTCGATGGCCTCCGAACCGTCGTTGGTGATCGTCACTTGCGCCTCGAAGCCGCCGAACCACGAGTTTTGGAGCAGGTAGTCCACGGTGACTGCTCGCGCTTCCAGCGCGGAGAGGATGAAGGCCGCGGAGAGAAGAAGGAACAGCCTCGCGGAAAGTTCACGCGCCGGGAAGGGATGGCCTGACCGCAACATCTTGGAGAAGAAAAGGAAAGTTTCTGGACTTGGGGATGGCTGATGAGATACCGGATGAGCGCAGACTTATGCAGGTCAGGGGTATCGCCATCAATCAATAGGCAAGGTCGTGGGAAAAGAGCCCGAGACTGGGCTCAAACTTGTAGGACATGTAGAGCAAGCCGCCGTATTCATCGAAAGCCGGGCTCTTGGCGTAAGTCGCGGCGAATCCGACGTTGAGGTTGTTCGTGAACTGGTAGGCGCCCGAAAGGTTGGAATAGAAAATTCCGGTGGAAAACTCTTCACTGTCGAAAAAGTTCTCCGATGAGCCCAGAGGGAAAAGGGGTGCGGCATCCTGGGAATTCCACTGCAGGCCTGCGCCAAGGTTTCCCGCCAGGAGGAAACTCTTGCCTTCTTCACTCATGAAATCGAGTCCGAGCGTTCCCTGGACGAGGCTCTGCGGGCTGAAGTAACCACCATGACCGAAGGTGAAGTGGCTCAAGTTACGCGAGTAGGAATCATAGGAGATCGTCGGGCCAATGGTGAGATACTCGAAGCCGCCCGGTTGAAACTCCTTTTTCAAGCTTGTCGACAGGCCGACGTGATCATTGCCACGGACGTTGGTTCCGTTCAAATGGCCGATACTCAGTCCCCCCTGGAAGAGAAGGTTCTCATCGAGGGTCAACATGAGGTCGCCACGGACCCCTGTCTCGGTCACGCCGCCCCAGGACTTGCCGGTGTATGGGTCCACCTGGCCGACGGCGGAGATCATCGACTCGTCCACATTCTCGCGATAGGCGGAGACTTCCCATTTGCCGTTGGGCCGTTGATTGGAGACGGTCACGCCTCCGGTGTAGACAGCGCCGATATCCCCTACGGCTTCGCGAGCGCCGAATTCCACGGAAGGAGCGTATTCACCCTCCCGCTCATAGCGGATGTTTGCGGCGGCTCCGCGGAAACTCGTCAAGGGCCTCCTCGAAAAGGCCCGGCTTTCGGTGAGGGAAGGTGATCCGAACAAGTCATCCGTGTCCACGCCCGAACGCTTGTAGTTGTTCGAGCTGACGGCGACGGTCACGGAACTGACATCGCTCACGGGGAAGGAGAATTCAGCGGCCGGCAGCGAGTTTTTTTCGAACTCATCGAGGTCGGAGTTCCCCGATTGCGAGAGGTAGGCGCCGCCCATGGTCACGCTTGGCTCGTAAGCGGCGGCCAGTGAGCCGTAGTTTTCGGGGTCAAGGGAGGCGGCCATTCGGTAGCGACCCTGGCCGTAGCTCACCCTCGCCTGGTGCTGGTTGTAGAGGGTTTCGAGGGGTCCGTTGTACCTCTCCGAAAGCCTTCTAACATGTTCCCAATTCTCCATTTGGGAATAGGAGGCAAACAACCCTTCCGCGGACTTGGCGTCGAGGGTTTCCGAATAGATCCGTTCGAAACGCGCGGCCGCAGCCTGGTAATTTCCTGCCGAGTAAAGGCTCCATGCGAGGACGACGTTTTCGTCCCTTGTCAGGGCGCGAGTGGACTGCACAGCGTCCAAGTACTTGATCGCCTGGGTGTAGTTTTTATTCTCGTAGGCGTCCATCGCACGCTGGGTCGTGATGTCCCCGAGAAGGTCGGGCATTTGCGGGTGGGAGTCCATGTGCTGTCTCGCGAGGGCTTCCGCCTGAATAAGGTTGCCTTGTTTGTACTCGGAGAGGGCGAGTCCGAAGACCGCGTCGGGCGGGGATCCTCCCCAGTTGATCGCCTGGTTGAACCACTTGGCGGCGGTCAGATGTTCGCCGTCCCGGTAGAGACTCCAGGCCATCGCCGTGGCGAGCGTGGCGTCCGTCCCGGAGACAATGATCGGGGCGAGTTCGTGGTAACGCTTTTCAGAAAGTAACTTGCCGAGGTCGGGTCCCGCTGTTTCCTCCTTGGCTGCGGCCGAAGTCTCGCGCGCGGATTCGGGCGCGATATCCAGCTTAGGATAACTTATTCCAGGATCGACCGAGGCGCGGTCACCGGGACCCATTTTCATGGGATCGTTTTGCGCGAGAAGATAGGATGGATTCTGGCCCGAACTGTAACTGGTGCCCGTGTTGGAGGACCAGCCCTGAGGGGCGCCGCTCGAAGCGGGATACTGCACGAAAGTCACATTGGATGAACGTGGTCGAGGATCGTAGTTCGACGGAGGGTTCCTGTTCGGCTGGACGTAAACAGGAGCCGGTGTTGGCGCGTAAGGGCTTCCGGCGGGTTTGGTTGTCGGGTATCTGACGGACTGAAGGCCCGGGGTTCCCTGCGGAGTGGCGCTGTATCTCTCCGGGTTCGACCGGGGAGTCATTGGTTCAGCGGACGCAAGAATTTCGCCGGGCGCCGCCATGCCGGCCTGGGAAGCCCGGGATGATCGAGCCGTTGCTCCCGGCTGCGTTGCCGGGGCGGAGGGCCAGCGGTTTTTCAGCTTCCGGAGTCGAAGATAGTCGGAATTGCTGAAAGCCGAGAGCGCCAGTCTTGAGCGGTATCCTGCCGGGCTTTCTAGAACGGCGGATTCGTGGTCCATATCGATGAGCCTTGCGTAGAGAACCTCTCCGTCAGCGCCAACCCATTCCCTGAATCCGTTATCCGACTTGGGGAGCGTGGCGGAAGATCGAGCCGGGTATCGAGTCGCAGGAGCGCTTGATTCCTGCTCGTAAGTCGCCCACGGCGTCTCGTATTGAACCATGGAATCTGGCCGCGCGACTTTCGGCGGTTCGACTTGCCGGGCGTCGAAGCCCTCGAAGTCTTCGGGACTTGGTGCGGCCGGCGAGACGGGTGCGGCCTGGGCTTCCGGGACGGTGTGGGTGTCCTGAAGGAAAAAGAAAGAAACCAGCGCCACGACGACAACAGCGGGAACCATGCGAGTGGATCGACGGAACTTCTCGTTTTCCGCAACGGCCTGACCGATCCCGGCAACTTCCCTCGAGGAAGGGGCATCGGATAGTTGGAGGTCCAGATCGTAATCTGAAGGGTTAGTCTGCATGGTGGGCGCTCTACGTTTTTGATTCAGTGGTGGCGACACCGGCCAGGCTTCCGAGGAAGGGTTTGCCTGGGGCTGTCTGGTTCTCACGGGCGGCACAATTCACCAAGAGTTGCAGGACAGAGGAGTAGTATCCTTTGGAGGCCTCGAAGGGGCGGTCCGGCATGCCCTTGAGATCGTTGCTTGCTCTTCTCGCGAACTCCAGGGTGTCGACCATGCCGGGCACCGCGGGTTCGGAGTCGATGGCAAAGCCTTGGACGGCGATTCGCGCGGGCAGGGCCTTTCCCTCATGTTTCGAAGCAAGATTGGCAAATGGGACGAGCAGTTCGTCAAGACCCTCGCGCTCGGTCAACCACGCAAGGTAAAGGGGAATGCGGATGGCGTTGTAGCCGAAGGAGGGTTCGAATCCGGTCGCGGGGCGAACCGTCCTGCTGACTTCGATCCAGTCCGGCGGCAGCTCGTCCCTGCTAAACCTTGCCCGGGTGGTGAGCTCGATGCCGGAGCGGAAAAGCTTTTTCCAGATTGCGGTGTCTTTGTCCAGATTGCTGAGATGCTCAAAGGCGGGGTAGATCCAGTAGGACAAGTTCACGACCGTCTTTCCATGGTGGTCGAAGCCCTGAGCACCCGGGACGAGCAAGGGGCCGAATTTTGAATCCCGGATGAGGGAAGCCCGGATCGATTTGCAAATGGCAAGCGCTTCATGCCGATAATCCCGGCGCCCCCAATGCTCGTATCCCCGGGAGAGGCCCCATGCGATGAGAACATCCCCGTCGGAAGCGTTGTTGATATCGGCCACCTCGCCGGCGCCGCTTTGCGTTTCCTCCCACTTCCAGGCGAATAATCGATCGCCGTTCCTGACCTGCAGGTTATCGCGCGTCCATTTCCAGACTTTTCGAAAGGTCGCCTCGTCGTCGAAATGGGTCGCGAGAACGAGCGCATAACCCTGACCTTCCGAGTGGCTGATGCCACCGTTGACGTCGTCGATCACACGGCCGTCGCCGGTGATGAATCGCTCCTTGAATTCCTCCCAGTGTTCTCTGCCGCTCACGGTATCCTTTCCCTGGCTAACCAGATATGACGAGCCAAGCACAATAGCGGCCACGGTGAACGTGCCGATCACCCATCGCAGTCTCCATGTTGAAAGATCTTCCATTAGCTAACAAAATCACCAGAGAGCGGCTGGAAGTTCCTAGTAGAACGCCCCGGATGGTCGGGGGCGCTTGCCTCCACCCGCAATGAGGGCGCGGGTAACGAGGGAAAAGGGGATGGCAAGGGCGAGCAGGAGCGCGGCCCAGTGGAGGGGTTGAATCTTGTAGCCGTTTGAGCCGAGGACGGTGGATGATTGCACCGGCTGGATCTCGGGATCGACGAAGAGAGGTTGTGATGCCGTCATTTCAAAGGCGTCGAGGGGCCGGTTTGGCGCCCAGAGCGCGAGGTCTCCGCCCAACCCGCGCCAATTTTCCTCCCGCACGAGATCGGCTCCCACGGCCATCAGGTTCGCGCTCCGCATCGTGGTGAGGACGGTGACGGTGCTGTATCCGGCCTTCCAATCACCACCGGTTCCAAACTGGAAAAGGGCGCCGCCCTCCGGTCCGATCTGATAGGAGAGTTCCGTTGCCGACATCGGGGCGCCGAGAAGCAGATCCGGCGAAAGAGTCTCTAGGGAGCCGATGAGCAGGGTTTGCCGGTCGCCGATCGGAATGCCGCGGTGAATACTCGCGTTGTAGAGCAGGGTATTGCTGACCTGGGCCAACTTTGCGGTCATCATCCACCCCGCGTTGACCGCCTCATGTCCGGGATCCAGCAGGGCGACCTCGAGGTTTGAGCCATCGGCGTGAGGCACGAAGGGGAAGGCTGTTTTCCGCGTGAGGGCCAGGTCGGGGAGTTCCACCGCGGGTTCGGATCCGGGAAGGGAGATCGATGACGAGTCAAAGAGTGCGAATCGCCCTGAGGCCCGCGCCATGGGCCGGTCTTGGGCAACCCGCGGAACGATGGAAAGCTCGTTCATTCCAGCTTCGAACGCCTCGATGGGAATCTGCAGGGGCAGTTCCGCGCGCTGGTGAGATTGGTCCGATGAGACCTCAATCACGTTCACGGAGTAACTGGCCGAATGCCCCGCGAGCGTGACGCTGGCGACGTTGGTGCCGTTGACCATGACATCGAAGTTGAGCGGATTTGCCGGCGTGACCGGGCACCAGTATTCGAGTTTGAGGTCGACCGCTGAGCCACTTTCCCCGATGGCAAACACGTCAAGAGGGAGGTTGAAACGGAATTCGGGGATTTCGTTTTCCCGGTAAGGCTCCGTCTTGAAGCCCAAGTTGGCGAGGGTCGTTTGCGAGCCGGCGAAGAGGGGTGGCTTCCGGATGAAGGCTGGCGTCATGGGAAGGTGGACCTGGTCAATGACGATGTTGCTTAGGTGGCCCGGGTATCCGCACTTGATGAGACCAAAGGAGAGAACGGACTGGGAAACTTCGGCGGGCGTTCTTCCCGAAAGGACGACCATGAGGCGGTGGGGCGCACCGGGGACGGGGGTAACGCCGACGTAGGGACCGGTGATTCCGCGAACGTCGTCTTCCGGAATCAGGGGAGCGATATCCCGCGCGACACCGATAAGAAGGTTGTCGACGTTCTGGTCGGGGGATACCCCGTGGGTCGGCAGCGGTGTGAGGTTGCCCATGCGGAGCGCGGCTCCTTGCGTGGCGATGGAACCCCATTCGAGTTCCTCCTGCCTTAGGCCGCCGATCTCACTGCCCGGCAGACAAAGGTGCAGGTGCGCTTCGCCTTTGGCTTCCTTCGCGCCGAAATGCCGGTCGAGCATGCCCAGTCGCAGGGCGCGGGTGCTCCAGGCACCGGTCAAGTGAAGACGCGAGCGCCGGAGATCGACCACATGTTCGACGAACGCGTCGTCGCTCGTCGCGATCTCGAGGAAGTTGTGGGTGTCGTTGAGGAACTCGGCTTCGGCCCGGATGACGACGCGGCCGGACTGGAATTGCTCCGACGCGGGATCGAGGGTGGCGATCTCGCGATTGTTGAGGAAGACGAGAACAGGCTGGGCCCCGCCGTTGGGACGAAATACGAGATCGATGTCCACGAACTCGGTCTCCATCCGCGTCAGCGTGGGCAGGGAAACCACCCGTGAACCACGCGATGCCGGATGACGCTCCAACGAGTTGGCCATGAGTTCGTCGAAACCGTGGGTAATCGTGAGTGGTGCCGCTTCGACGTTTTTTCGTGCGAGTTCCCGCGCGACCCCGTCGGGGGTCGGAAGGATGCTGATTTGGTCGGCCGCGCCGACGAGCCCCGGGGCGATAATTGCCGACAGGAGTGCAGGGTGAAGATATCGGGTGATCATGTTGCGTTGCCCTTTCCGGAGAGAATCAGTGAGGGGCCTGCTTGGGCTTGATCGGGACCAACACCGCATTGGTGGTCTCGGGCATGAGTGATCCCACTTCCTCGCGGTGCTTCTGTCCGCGCTCGCCCCCGCCGAAGAGAATCCTCATGTGGCTGAAGAATCCACGAATGGCGAAGAACGAGAAGATGGCTGTCCCGAAGAGAAGGTTGTGGCGCTTTTGACGGCGAGCCTGAAAATCGACCCATCGCTGGCTATCCCCATACATGAGTCGAACTCGCGCGGCCTTTTCCTCGACATCGTCCGGCGCATAGTCGAATTCCATGAGCGGTTTCGAGCCCTCTATCTCGCGGCGACCGTTGTAGCGAACGCGAAGCAAATCCTCTTCGCCGGAGTCATTTTGCACGAGAAGGGTGGCGAATTCACCGGCCCGCAGGCTTCCTTCTCCTTCGAGCGAGCCGTCCACCCAGCAACTCTTGTTGCCCATTTCCACGATCCCGAAATTGGTCGAGGCACGTTCGCCCTTGATTCGGCCGCGGTAGCTGACCTTCACGATGGTTTCTTCGCGGCGAATCCGCCGTTCGGAAATCGCACCGAGGCACCCGGCGAGAACGAGGGTGTTGAGAAGAGCCCAGAAGAGGGTGATGGCTGTCGGGTAGAGGTCTTCCGTGCCCTGGAAAAGACGGCTGACGCCGACGCCGACGACCGCGAGGTTGACGAGGAAGAGAATCTGCACGGGCCAACCGAGCGAGGAGATGAAATCCTCGTCCATGGACTCCCTCTTCGGAGTGACATTGAACTTGCCGGACTTCGGCCTCGTCACCGCCTGAAGGACTGCCGGCAACAGGTGCACGGCTTGGAGCATTTCGTAAACGTCCGAAATGAAAGGCCACCGCAATCGACCGTAGAGGAAGTTCGCCGTCATGAGGACGGCGATGAGATAGGGTAGCGCAAAGAGAAGGAAGGATTCTGAATTCGCGCTATAAATCTTCAGCCCGAAAATGAGGAACGCGCAGGGAGCGAGCGCATACACGATCCGCGCCAGCGGGAAAAACCAGAACATGCAGCTATTCATGTAGCAGAGTCGCTGGGAGAAGCTCAGGCCCCGCTTGAAGAGGGGGTTCGAAAGCATGAAGATCTGCAACATTCCAAGTGCCCATCGACTCCGCTGGATGATGAAGGATTGGACCGAGGAGGGAGCGAGACCGGCAATCATGGGCCTGCCGATGTATTCGCTCGAGTATCCGCGCGCGTGCAGTTCGAGGGCGGTTTCCGCGTCCTCGGTGACCGTCTGTCCCGAAATGCCCCCGATTTCCTCGAGGCAGGAGCGTCTCAGGAGGGCGGCGGAACCGCAGAACGAGGATGCGTTCCAGTGGTCGAGCCCGTATTGCACGCCCGCGTAGAACATTTCCTGTTCACTGGGCATGGAATCGTAGGTCTGCAGGTTGCGCTCGACGGGATCCGGATTGATCGCGAAGTGCGGTGTCTGGACCATGAACAGCATCGGGTCGAGAAGGAAACGCCCGACGGTGTTGAGAAGGAAATCCTGGGCGGGCACGTGATCGGCATCGAGAATGAGCACCAGCTCGCTGTCCGTCTTCTCCATGCCGGCGTTGATGTTGCCGGCCTTGGCGCTTTCGTTTCTTTTGCGGGTCAGGTAGTTGACCCCGAGTTCCTTGCAGAGGGCTTGCAGCTCTTCCTTTCGGGCGATGGCTCCTGCACGCGCGCCGGGATCCCGTTGTTCGCACTTTTCTTCGGTCCCTCCATCGTCGAGCAGGTAGACCTTGAACTTGCCCTCGGCGTAGGACATTTCCCGCGCCGCGAGCAACGTCGTCTCCAGAACCTCGGAGGACTCGTTGTAGCTCGGGACAAAAACATCGACAGTCGGCCACTTTTCCTGGTCTTCGGGAAGCGGCGAAGGTTGGCGCCGAAACGGGCTCACATTGGCGAAGGCACCGAGTAGGAAAATCGCCACGCCGTAGAGTTCCGCGAGGAAAAGCACGATCGCGAAGGAGAAGCTGGCGTAGTCGTGAAACTCCAAGGTGTTCAAAGATCGCCAGATCAGGTATCGGGCGACGATGAACCCCGCGAGGGAGAGGAAGAGAATTCGACCGACGGGTGATTTATCGAACCTTGTGAGTATGAACAACAAACCAACGACGACCATGGCCATGACGACTTGCGTGTCTTGTTCGACGGTCGGACTGGCGATGAAGACGATCAGGGAGGCAAGAGCCACCCAGATGAGGACGAGCAGGAAGCGAGAAAGGCCTGAGGCCTCTACGGGTTCCTCACTCTGTTGGGAGATATCCATTGTGTTAAGAGACTGATGGTGAGCGAGATCTGGCAGCATCGGAAGCGGCGAAAGGGGGCTCGCCACGTGCCGAATATTTTTCAATTTTCAGGCATCCGAATTTAGTTATAACGCCATGCCTAAAAGGTCGGCCAAGCGAGATGCGTGCCAAGAGACTGTTCATTTGTTTTCGTGCATGCGAAAACTCTCACGGCTGCGTTACACTTTTGAAACAAATGTGCCTCTAGGCATATGACTTATCCGTGAATCCGAGGGTTCTCTTTCCGGAAATAAGTCTCAACACCAAGGACTTACACCCTGATGCCCCTCTTTTGAATGTATGTTAGGTCAATTTCGCTCGCCCGGCCGTCCTTGTTTCTCAAGAAAAGAAACTATCCCGGTTTTTCCAGTTAGCGGCGTGCCTTCGCCACAGGTGGTGCGAATTACTCAAGAGAGCTTTTCCATGGACTTTCCCCTGACGTGTTCACTAACCCCTGATAATACCTGCCCTGCCTTGTTGAAGAGAGGGGTCACTGGCACTAACGATCATGTTATCTCGCGAAGGACAGGGTCTCTAAGGAATTCGCACTTAAAGAATTGCTGAGCCTTAGTTCATGCCGACACAGTAAAGGAACTCACTGCGACGCCCGAGGCGAACGGTGGCGGAGCGGATGTAGATCCGGTCGCCGAGAATGACGGGTGTGGCGAAAGTGGATTCGCCGAGTTGGCTTTTTGCGACCAGTTGAAAACTGTCAGGAGTGGCTTTGAAGAGGGTCGTTTCGCCGTTCTCCATCGTCGAGTAGATGAGATCGCCGACGAGGACCGGCGAAGCGCTGATGCCGCCCTTGCCGATGCGCTCGCGCCACATTTCTTCGCCATCAGTCGCGCGCCAGCAGACGGCGTCACCCTGGTCGGTGACGGCATAAATGTGGCCGCTGTGGTAGAGCATCGATTGCTCGTAGCATTTGTCCGTGTTCTTCCACAACACCTTACCGCTGCCGTCGGCCTTGACCGCGATGGTCTCACTGCTCGGGAATCCACCGCTGGCGAAGACGGTGTCGCTGCTCCAAATGACGGTGCCGCAGGTCACCTCGGAACCGCCGTCGACGGACCAGTTCAGCCTTCCGGTCGCCGGGTCATAACTGTCCATGCGGCTCTGGCCGGACATGAGAAGTTGCTCGCTATCCGCGACATTGGCGATGATCGGAGATGTGTAGTTCAAGCTGTGGGGGCGGGCAGTGCGCCAGACTTCGCTGCCGTCGCTCCGACGAAACGCTGCGATGAATCCACCATCCTTGAAATCGGCGACTACGATGACGTTCTCCCCGTGCAGGACCGGAGAGGCTCCGTAACCAAAACGAGGGAAGGGCTTGAAACTCCCGATATTCTTACTCCAAAGGATATTCCCTTCGGCGCTGAGTGCTGCCAGTTGCACGCCGTCGTTGTTCGGGAAGACGACCAGCAAGCGTTCACCATCCCAGGCGGGGGTGGGGGAGGCGTGGGTGTTTTGCCGGTGAATCTTGGAGTAGAAGTCGCCCTCGTTCACCACCGTCGACCACAGGGGTTTCCCGCCGGCGCGATCGTAGCAAAGGATCGATTGCGTCTTCTTCCGGGCGTCGCTCGTGGCGACAAAGATGCGGTTTCCGACAATGACGGGGGTGGCATGGCCTTCGCCGGGAATTTCAGTCTTCCAGAGAATGTTCTCCTTGTCGCCCCAGTTTGTCGGTGGTTTCGCGTCTGCTGCAGCCTTGCCGTCGAGGGTGGGGCCTCGCCAGTTCGGCCAGTCGGAGGCGGGAATGGTGGAGATGGAGAGAACGTAGGCGGTGGCAAGGAGGAGCGACAATTTCATGATAAAGAGTAACGATTCGGAGGACCGGCGCGGTGCGCTGTTGTCAGGGATTCTGACAGGTGGGAGGCCTTCCCGTTCAGTCTATTCCGCCGTAGCTGCTGCCTTGGAACCCCGGAAATGCAGGGCCCAGTTGAGGAAAAGCAGCGGCCAGATCCACGCGGCAATGCTCCCGAAAACCAGGACATGCATGGCGCGATCGAAGGGTTCCCGCCCCAGCCGGTCCCCGTCCTGGCTGAAAATGTGCCGGACAATGAAGAAGCCAACGAGGAAGTAGACAGCCACCCCGACCCGCCAAGGGTGGGTTTGGGTGTATTCAAGAAGCGCGGTCAAGTCCATGGCAACGGAGAAAGCTCTTCCCGCGTCCGCCGAAAATCAAGCGGTTGCGGTGCGATTCCTCCGGCGGGTTCTCGCGACAACGATGATGGTTCCGATGGCGCCGCCGACGTAGCTCCCGTTGTGAATATGTCCCACGCGGGCGAAAGCGGAAAGGTCTTCGACGCCATAATTCTCTCGCCACCAACTCCATGCGTCCGGGGATTGCGCCCAGCGGACGGTTCCGTAGAGGAATCCGAAAAAGGCAACGAGCGCGGACGCGGCCATGACGAGGCAGAAACTCGGCGCAAGTTCCTTCATTGCCGGAAGCGTTCCGTCTTTCCGCGCTGAAGTTCTCCCGAGGAGCCATCCTCCAATAAGCCCGACCCACCACGTGGCGAGGAAGCCGATCGTTCCGGCGAAGGCTCGATCCCCCCAACCGAAATTGGCGTGGGCAAATTGATGGAACTTGAACCTCGTGAAGTATTCCGGCGAAAGCGTGTAAGTGATCTGATCGTGAACGATGCCATAGCATCCTGCGACAAGGGATCCGATGGCGCCGATCCCCAACGAATAGCGCAGCGTGCGCCAGCTCATTCGCGGATAGAGCCACTTCATGCCGCAGGGAGTCTACGCGGAGGTCACGACATACCCGCCGGACTTTCCGTCACGTTGCACGGAGATCACTCCCGCTTTCGCGGCGTCCTCAAGTAACTCACCGAAGGACTGGTAGCCGTAGTAACTTTCGGCGAAGCCTGGTTTGCGGCGCTTGATGGCCTGCTTGATCATTGAACCCCAGACTTTCTCATCTTCCGCACGCTCGGGGAGAAGCGCTTCGTAGGTTTTTACGACGAGGTCCCAGGCTTCCTGCTTGAGGTCCGACTCCGAATTCGCTGCCTCCTTGCCGTGAGAAGACTTTTTCCTGGAAGTTACCTTCTTCTTTGCCGGGCTTCGTTTGCGCTGGGTGCCCCGAACGAGGTCATCGTAGTAGATAAATTCGTCGCAGTTGGCGATGAGCAGGTCGGAGGTGGAGTTCTTCACACCGACACCGATGACGGTCTTGTTGTTCTCGCGGAGCTTGCTCACGAGGGGGGAGAAGTCGGAGTCGCCGGAGATGACGACGAAGGTATCGACGTGCT
>JBCDLR010000030.1:0-18109 GCA_038745205.1 Verrucomicrobiota bacterium | reverse complement strand
GTCGATTCCTCCAGTATCTCTAGGGATTCCGGCGGGTCGGGGCGATAATCGAACCGAATTTGCTCCTCATTTACCGTGATGCGTGAGAAGCTGACCGTCTGAGCGTCAGGGCGCCGCATGCGAACTCCGAGAGCGCCTTCGCTCGCATGCATGAAACGGTGGTATTCCTCAAGGCCCGTCTCTCCATCGGTCGAAGGAACCATGTGCCGATACTGGTCGATGCGGTATTGGATGACTTGTTGGGATTTGAACGAGGAGGTGGTGAACGGTGGAGAGACGGAATTCTTCAAGGTGAGCTCGATGCCATTCCACTCATGAAGCCGGGGTCCTCCTTCCGGCGAGAGGGAAAGGAGGAAAAACGGGCGGAATTCCGTGAGACTGAGAGGTTCCATCCGGGTGTCGACGTCATTGGTCGACGCACAATCGGCGAGGAGCAGGGGGATGTCGCCGCGGCTGCGTGCTTCCATCTCAGGTGCCTGATGGGAGGCCGCGTAATGATTGAGGATGGCCAGAGTGAGCCCTCGCTCGTTGGCGAGGAGCCACGTGCCGCCGCGGTCGGAATCCCGTGGCGCAATGAAACGAGTCCCCGAGACGGTCACTTGCTTGGCGGGGGGCTCGGCAAGGCCCCGCCGTTTCGACTCATCACGATTGAAGAGGAAGCTGTAGGAGTTAGCCAATTCCGCATCCGGCCGCCACCATGTCGCCGTGCACATTGCTCGGAGGGGGACGGAGAGCGGCGTCGAGGATCAGCTTCCGCCCGATTCCTTGGAAACCTTTGCCGTCTGGGCGGCCGCTGTCAATTCGATCAGGTCGACCAACGTGTAGATGGTTTCACGGCGAATGAAGTCGAGGTCGCTGGGTGGTTCCGGTTCCTTGTCTGCAAGATTGCCGTTCTCCTCTTCCTTAGGACGAATCATGCCGGAGAATCGTTCATCGTCGAATTCCGAAAGCGGGACAAGGTCCTCATTCTCGACGTTGTCGAGAGTCAGCTTGTAGATTTTCAGTTTCCCTTCTTCAGCCTCCTCAATCTTTACGTAGCGCTCGCGGCGCTCCTTGATCCGTTCACGCCGCTTTTCCTTGAGTTCCGCGTTTTCGGCGAGGCGCTCTTCAAGGTTAAGCGACACGGAATTCTCGTCGTAGTCGCGACGAAGGCGGGCGACATCCTCCTTCAGTTGCTGGTAATCGACGTCCTGAGCGATGCGCTTCTTTGAGGCTTCGACAAGGCTTTCCAGAGGCAACGGGTTGTCCGAAAACGTGTCGTAGGGACGGGGCTCGATGCGGTCGAACTCCAAGGGGTTTTCGAGGAACTGTTCCCCCGTTTCGGTGATGTCCCGGTAAGAGGGGAGAACAATGTCCGGTGTAACCCCCTTGAGCTGGGTGGAACCTCCGTTGATGCGGTAGAACTTCTGAATGGTGACCTTGAGGGCGCCCGCGCGCTGCTTGTCCGCAAGAATCGGCATGTAGCGAGCCACATTCATGATTGTCTGCACGGTACCCTTTCCGAAGGTCGAACTATCGCCAACAATAACCGCGCGATCGTAGTCCTGGAGAGCGGCTGCGAGAATCTCGCTTGCGGACGCGCTCACCTTGTCGACGAGAACGATCATCGGTCCGTCGTAGACGGGCCAGCGGTTGGTCGAGTCGCGATTCGACTTTTTCCCTCTCCAGTCCTTGGCCTGTACAACCGGGCCCTTTTTGATGAAGAGACCGGTCAGATCGATGGCCTCCTCAAGGGCGCCGCCACCGTTTCCGCGCAGGTCAAGGACCAGCCCATGGATGTTTTCCTTCATGAGGCGGTCGAGAAGAAGCCGGACGTCACGGGTGGTACTGACGAGATGCTTGTCCATGTCCGCGTAGAACGAATAGAGGTAGACCCAGCCGAGCCGGAGGTCCCGTCCCTTGGAGTCGACGGTTTCAATCAGGTCTGCGTTGGCGAGCTTGTCTTTGAGTTCCACCTTGTCGCGGACAATGACAATTTCCTTCGTCTGTGAATCATCGGCCGAGTCCGCGGGGATGACCTCGAGCCGCACCTTGGTGCCGGCCTTGCCGCGAATCATCTCGACGATGTCGTTGAGCTTCATGTAGAGAATGTCGACCATCTCGCCTTCCTCTCCCTGGGCAACGCCCACGATCCGGTCGTTGACCTGCAGTTCGCCGGCTTTCTCCGCGGGGCCATTGACGACGAGGCCCTGAATTTTCGCAGCGCCTTCTTCCATGCCAAGGAGGGCACCGATCCCGAAGAGCTGGTTGTTCATCCCAATGGTAAAGTTCTCCAACTCCGACTGGCTCAGGTATTCCGAGTGCGGGTCATAGACGGTGGCGAGAGCGGAGAGGAAGTAATTGCAGATGTCCTCTTCATCGTTCTCCTCGAGGCTTTTGTAGAAGCGGGAATACCGTTCTAGAATTTGCTCCTTCGGGGTCTTCTTTTCCTTGCTGTCCTTTTTTGATGCCTTCTTTCCATCGTCCGCGCTCTCTGTCGCGTTACGTTTCCGGATTTCTTCGTCGAGCAACTGGCCCTCGAGAATCCGGGTCCAAATCTCGTCTGCATCCGCCTCATTCATTGGCCACGGCGAGTCTTTACGGCGGCGCTCGACCGTCCGGTCGCTGTCAAAGGTGAAATCCGTCGATTCGAGCGTTTCCGTGATCATCTTAACGCGGTCTTCAACACGCTTTTCAAAGAGGGAGTAGATTTCCTGGGCTGGCGAGATATCGGCGTCGGCGAGCACATAATCATCCAGTGATCTGCCGTATTTTTTTTCAAATTTTCCGACGTCTTCCTGGGTAAAGTAGAGTTTGTTGAAGTCGAGAAACTTCAGGAACGCGAAGAGGAGTTCGGTAGAGACCTCGTCGTCAAAATCCCGCCGCGAGTAGTGGTTGTTCTGCAACATGTTCGCCACGTATTGCGAGACCTGGCCGTAGTCGGTTTCCGCCTTCGCGGGCTGCGGGAGAGTGGCCGCGAGGGAAATGGCAACGACCGTGAAAAGAATACTCCGGACTGAATTCATAATCTGAGAGACTTAATAAAGAGGGGTGGGGGACCCATGTTGATTCCACGAAAAATCCGGGCAAGTTCCGCGGAGGGACCATTCACGGCTCGTGGAGTTCCGCGGGATTCCATCTCGTGCGAGTGCTGGAGTCGACGGAACGAAACGATCCTGCATGGGATTGATGATGTCCACACAATTCATTGGTGTCCAATTTTACAAATATGCTCGAAATTAGCAGTTTCTGCGGAGGTTTTTGCTCGACCAACGGATATTTGGTGAGGAATCCCGGGAACGGGCAGGAGATTCTGGTCGATGCCCCCCTTGGAATCCTTGATTGGATGAAAGAGACGGGAGTGCGGCCAGGGGCTCTTCTCCTGACACATCAACATTTTGATCATGTTGAGGAGGTGGCGATGATTGTTCAGGAGTTTGGCGTGAAAGTCTATGGATGGTCTCCGGTGTCCGAGCAATTGACGCTGGAGAAGTGGGCGGTTGAGGCGGGAGCCATCGAAAGGATTGAAACCTTCTCGATAGATTGCTTGTTGGAGGAGATGGAAGAGGGGGAGTTGCTGAAGGTCGCGGAGCTTTCCTTTGAGCTGTTGCACGTGCCGGGTCATTCGCCGGACAGTGTCTGTTTTTATCTTTCGGATTCGGAACTGGTTTTTGTCGGGGACGTCTTGATGAGTGGTGGATATGGGAGGACGGATTTACCACACGGCAATGCGTCCGAGCTTTTCCAAGGGATTCGCGAGAAAATGTGGACATTGCCCGAAGGGACTCATGTTCTTTCCGGTCACGGGCCGCCCACCACCATTGAGGTGGAAAAGGCGAACGGTCTCATTCCGGTTTAGTTCGCTGACCACGTAGAGCTCCCTTGGTGCGGGCGAAATCCAAGGCCAACTGGAGGCATCGATCCTGGATCGGCGGCGCCTCAGGTTGAGGGGCTCGAGCGGATGGGGTGTTTGAGCCTTGAAGTTCCGGGTTGGTTCCGGCGACGAGCGCGGCTTCGTTCAATACCGGACGCTCCTTGTCTTCAAGAAAGGGGCGAAGCCCTGTTTCCAGTGATTGGGAAAAGACCGCGTGCTTGATGGCGGGAAAGACGGGAACATGGATTTCAGGGATGACCGGGTTTTGAAAAAGATCAGTGCCGTCTTCGAGAAGAATGCGGGCGGTGGCGAAGCGGAGACTAAGGGCATCGCCGAGGGGGACAAGCGAGTAGGCGGCTGCGTTCCCGCCCGATGGTGCGCCAACAACAAGTGTGCGTTCGGAAACGAGGTGCCGGAGGCAATGCGCGACCACTTCGGCGCCGACGGAAACTTCGCCATCGATCAGAAGAATGATTCCCCCGTCCCAGGAAAACGCCGTGGATTTGGTGCTGAATGCTTCAGTCGAGTCGGCATCCCGTTGAACCTTGAAGGCTACCGTTCCCTCCGGGAGAAAGTGGTCGAGGAAGCGGAGGCAATCTGACAACGCCGGATCATTGTCAGGAGAACGAAGATCGAGAAGCAGGCTGGGGATCGACTCCGATGAGAACTTCTCAAGGGCCCTCGTCATCGTCTCCCGCTCTTCTTCATTGAAGGCGTTCGGGCGGATATATCCGGCGAAGGGCGGAAAGGATTCGACAACGGCGCCCTTGGGGCGGGCCATGGCTCCACCATCGCCGGAGATGAGCCGGGCTCTCGGGCCGAGGCTGTCGAGGATGCCGGCAAGCGCGAAACGGTTGATCCTGAGGAAGGAGAGTTCCCCGGGGTGGACAAAATCCTCGCGGAGCAACCGAAAGGCTTTTTGGAGCTGCTCCTGGTTCAATTTTGCGGTGTCCGGAACAGGCGGTTCCGCACTGGCAAGCTCAGGAAGGATGAATAGAAGAAGGATCCACCGCATGGTTCAAGGCATCGATCGCACGTTCTCCGGCGCTCCATCGATGATAATGGGCAATCGTCGCGGAAACGAAAGCTTTTGCGTGCTCAATGGACGAAATGAGGTCGTGGCCGCACGCGAGGCCCGCTGCAATCGCGGCGGAGTAGGTGCACCCTGTTCCATGCGTGTTGACTCCACGGGTGAACGGGGCGGAGAACTCCTCCTCACCTTGGTGGTGGACAAGGAGATCAGTCGCCACTTCGCCGGTTAGATGACCGCCTTTCAGAAGGACATCGGTGCCATGGCGTTTATGCAGTTCCCGGGAGGCGATCTTCATCGCGTCGAGTGAAGTCACCTCCTGCTGCAAGAGATAACCTGCCTCGCTCAAATTGGGAGTGATCAGGGAGGCGAGTTGAAAGAGACGTTCCTGGTACGCTGAGATCGCGTCCGTCGCAAGGAGTGGGTCCCCGCTTGTCGCAACCATGACGGGATCCACGACAACGGGTGGCAGACGGTCGCCAAGTGATTCAAGGAAATCACAAGTGGCGGTGACGAGGGGCGCGGAGCAAAGTAGTCCGGTCTTCACGGCAGCAACGGGGAAAGCCTCGAAAAGGAGTTCCAGTTGATCGCGCAGGAACGACGGTCCGACTGCCTCAATGCGCGAAACCTTGCCGGGGACTTCCGAGACAACGCCGGTGACCGCGGTCAGGCCGTAGACACCAAAGGCAGTGAAGGTCTTCAAATCGGCCTGCATCCCGGCGCCGCCGGAGCAGTCGGAGCCGGCAATCGTAAGGGCGACCGGGGTGTTTTCTTGGCGTGCCATCGGAGTTGTCAAAGCAGGGAGTCTGCTCGTTGATAGGGAGCGTTAGTCCTACGCCCTGTCAATGCTTAGCAAAACGAGAGCAAAACACCTGGTGCCGAACGCCGTCATTTGCGCGTCGACGGTATTGATAGTTTCCTTTATTGTTTGGCTGAACCCTGTCTGGCTCATTCGATTGGAGCACATGGCTGGTGATTTTGTCAGGGATCACGGCAGAAAGACGGAAGTTCGGAACGATATGGTGTTGATAGGAATCGATCAGGATTCGCTCAACATAATCGATCTCCTCGATGAGGAGGAGATACTGGCGGACCCCTCGCTAGATGACATGTCCTTCGGATTTCCGTTTCCCCGCCGGGTTTATGGAAACCTGATTGAAAAGCTGGTCGAGGCGGGCGCGAGAATTGTTGTCTTTGATATCCTTTTCCCGACACGCGGGGAAGGCGATGATGTGCTGAAAAGTGTTATCGAGAAATATCCCGACAAGGTGGTCGTCGGCATGAACATTCACGAGCCGGAGGTTGGGAAGAGTACGACTGTGCCACGTATGGAAGTGCCTTCAGACTCCGTTCTTGAGTGGGAGGGATCGGGGGATCCAAGGGTAGGATTCGTCAACTATTTCCCGGATGAAGATGACAAAGTGCGCTCGGCACACTTTTACCACAAGTTTGACCCTCGACCTCAGTCACCAGTCTATCATTCGCTGGCAACAGCTGCTCTCAAGCAGTTGGGAGAAGATTCGAAAGTTCCGTTCACGCTCGCACCTCAGCACTTTCGCTTTACTTCAATGAGAAACAAGGTGGGGGAATCGGCCTACGAACCGATACCTCTGTACACCATTTTTCACGAAGGATTTTGGCAAAACAATTTCCGGGAAGGCGAGTTTTTTGCGGACAAGATTGTCTATGTGGGAGGGACGTCGATTGCTTACTTCCATGACGTTGTGAATTCTCCCGAAGGTGAAATCCTTGGGCCTCACCTGCAAATGAACGTGCTGGCGGCCGCCCTTGCGGGGGAGTTTTACAACAAATGGTCTCCACCCGAGATGTTCGGTCTGGTTGTTGCCTTCGGATTGGTGGCTTTCCTCTTCGCCTTTGTCTTCAGCCGTCCGATACTTGGGTTGGTCGCTCTTTTTGGATTCATTTTCGCGTATTTCTTCGCTGTCATTCTTCCTGCGTACAATTCAGGAGCCTACCTGCTGGGAGCAATTCCGCCGTTGGCGTCGTTCGGGTTCAGCGGATTGGTCTGCTACGGCTACAGGTTCACTTCGGAGATTTTCGAGAAAGCCCGCCTGCGCCGCACACTGGAGCGTCAGATGTCCCCGAAGATGGCGAAGCACATTCTAGACCGTCCTGAGGACTTCTATTCCAGCATTCCGGGGCAGCGCGTGCCGGTAACGATTCTCTTCTCGGATATTCGTGGATTCACGACGCGATCAGAGAACGACGACCCGATCCAGCTGGTTTCCCAGCTCAAGGAGTATCTTACGGCGATGGTGGAGATCGTGGAAAAGCACAATGGTATCGTGGACAAGTTCATCGGTGACGCCGTCATGGCGGTCTGGAATCCGGTGGAGAGCCTGGGTCCGGAGCGTGATGCGCAGAACGCGGTGGCGGCTGCCATGGAGATGCACGAGAAGCTGGACCAGCTGAACCGGAAGTGGCTCGCGGAAGAACGCGATGCTTTTGCCATCGGGATCGGATTGAATTTCGGCGAGGCGATCTTCGGGCAGATGGGATCCGAGGGGAAGCAGGAGTTGACGGTGATTGGCGATCCGGTGAACCAGGCGGCGCGCCTGGAAGGGTTGACGAAGAAGTTCGGGGCCAAGACGTTGATCAGCGAATCGGTTTCGCAATACACCGACAAGCAATTCCGCCTGAGAAGCCTCGGGGACATTCAAACCAAGGGAAAGTCGGAGGCAGCCGCCCTTTTCTCCGTCATCGGAAAATTGACCGACACGCTACCCGCCGAGGACGCGGAATTTCTCGAGCGGTATGAGGCGGGATTGGCGGTGTTCCGTGCGGGAAAGGTCGACGAAGCGAAGGATGTTTTCGAAAAATGCCTCGAAGACCGTCCGACGGATATCCCGTCGAAACTCTACCTCGACGAGATCGAGATTGGAACCGACGGGGGTGTGCTCGTCATGCGGGAGAAGTAGCCCCCGCTGGACCCCGCCTAAAAGAAGTCGCTGACCGGCGAGTCTTCATCGTGCCCGATGATGACGTAGACGCTCTCGTCGTCCGCCCATCCGGCCGTGGGGAGGCCATTCTTGCGCACGACGGACTTCATCTCCTCGTTGGTCGGAAGGGAGGGGAACTCGACGCGATCGAGGACAAACATGTGGACACGCTTGTTCTCCTCGGCATTGACACAGAAGACAGCAACCCTCTGGTCGCCCCATTCGATGAAGGCGCAACCGTTGCTGTCCTTGGCGGAGAGCTTGTCACAGGTGGCGGTGGCCGGACCCCCGCGTTCAGAAACCCAATTCTGCAGGTTTTCGAAGTCACGGTTGAAATGCGTGAGGTTGACGGCGCGCTTGTGTGTCATTTCCGCCATCGAATCCTGGAACGAAGCGAAGGAAAGGGCGCCGGTGTTTTCGATCTTGTTGCCGCCGGTGAAGAAGTTGGAAATTCCGATTACGCCGAAAACAACCACCGCCGCGGCCGCAGCAAGCAGCACTGGTGGAAAGGCGATAATCCTACCCCTTTCGGGCTTGGCGGAGGCCACGGTGGCGTAGAGCTGGTCGCGGAGACCATCGGGCACTTCCACGGACTGAAGCTTTTCGTTCAGGGCAGTATCGAGCGAATGCTCGGCTTCGATCCAGGACTGAAGCTCGGCGTCCGCTTCTGCCATGGACAAAGCTTCCTCCACGCCCGGCTCCTGGACGGGCGGATCATGAGAGTCGATGCTCATGAGGATTTCCTTGGCGCGTTCGAGTTCCATTTCAGCGGTGTCGTTGAATATAATCTATGCCGTTGTTTCGGCGATGGCTTTTGCGAGGACAGATTTGAGTTGGGCTTTTCCGCGGGAAATCCGCGACATGACCGTTCCGATCGGAACGTCGAGCACATCGGCGATCTCCTTGTAGGGAAGCTCCTTGAGGAAGAAGAGGGAAAGAGCGGAACGAAACTTCTCGTCCACTTGCTGCAAAGCGTCGACGACCATGCTGGCGTCCATTTCATTGACAGTATTCGACTCGACCGTCGGGAGTTCATGTTCGACAGCCTCGATGTCGATGTTGGGAAACTTCGTGATGCGGCGCCGGGAACCGAGGAACTCGCGATGGAGGGTGGTGAAGAGCCAGCTCTTCACTTTGGAAGCATCGCGCAGCGTATGCCCTTTTTGTCCCCAGCGGAGGAAAGTCTGTTGGACTAGGTCGACGGCATCCGGCTCGTTTTTCGCCAAGCTGTAGGCAAAACGAAAAAGCGGCTGGTAGTAGTCGTCGACGAGTTGTTTGGAGTCGATGGACACGGTTTTTTCTTTTCGCTTTCGCGCTGCCTCGAGGCACGCCAGGTCGTTTTCCGGACATTGGCGAAAAAGCGAGGGATCATATGTGAGTGTAGCCGTCATCATCAAGTGGATTCTGGCTATTGGAGTCAAAAAGCCCCGGGCTTATTCCCGGAGACCTCATCGCCATTCGTGTTTGGGGTAGCGTCCCCGGAGCTGGGATTTGACGGCGTCGTAACTGTTCGCCCAAAATCCCGCCAAATCAGCTGTTTTCTGCACCGGACGCTGGTTTGGGGCAAGGATTTCGGCGACGACGGGAACCCGTCCGTCCGCCACTCTCGGATTTTCATCGACGTCGTACAGATGTTGGAGCTTTGCGCGGAAAAAAGGCGCCCCGTCATTCTCGTAAATGATCTTCACCTGCCGACCATTGGCCAGGGACAGGCGTTCCGGCGCGTAGGCGTTGAGCGTGGCATGTTGTGGCGCGGACAGCCAGTCCTTCAAGGCGGGAAACACGGAGCGATCCTTGATCTCCTTGTAGCGGGTTGCGCCGAGACAGACTTGGGAGACGAGGAGTCTTCGGTCGTCATCCCCGATCGTAGGGAGTTCCAACTCGGGCATCCAGGCGGCAAGTGAATTCAATCGGGCGATCCATTGCTCGACGGCGGCATCCCAACCTTTCAATTTCAGTCTCCCGCCAATCACTTCCTCCGCGAGAATTTCCGCCGCTTTCTCCTTGGTCGGTTCGCCGCGTTGTGTCGAGGACAAGACGAGATCCCGGAACTTTGTCGACTCGCGCCGAACCACCCGCCGTTCAGTCTCTTCCCAGGCGGCCCCTTCTTCCCGGGAAAAGTCTTCGGGATAAAACTCATGCAACCAGTCAGGCTCGATGAGGGTTGCGAGCCGCAGGTTGGTTTGCAGGGTCTTTCCCTCGATCTCCGAAATCTCGGCACATACGAAGATCATCCCGTTCCGAGCCACGGATTCCTTTTCCAAAGTGCCGCTTCGTCCGCCGGCGACGTGGCAGGAGAGTGTGGCGTTGCTCTTACGCACCGCGAGATGGTCGGAGAAGGCAAGGAGGAGGGACTTGGCGAGAGCGTTCCCATCGGTCATCGTCCCGGAATTCCGTGGCGAACCCAGTGCGCGGGTCAGTTCCTTTGCAATTTTTCCCGCTTCACGAGCACCCATGGCGTGGATGCCGTGACTTTCGCATTGGTCACGATCGAATCGACGTTCCCGCGCGAATGACCAGGCCCGTAGCAGTGGCTGAAAATCGCTCGTGTCGTCGTCATCGAAGAACCTCTCTCTCCAGCGGCGCGTTTCCGGTCCTGGGTTTCGTGTCCAAAGGCTCTTCCCCTGGCAAAAGGCGGCGGCGAGCGCGGCCTCTTCGACGCATCCAAAGTCGCCTGCGGCGAGGATCAGTCGGGCGAAGCGGGGATGAACGGGTAGCCCGGCCATCTCCCGGCCGGTTTCGGTGATTGTGCTCGAGGCGTCGAGAGCGCCCAGCTGATGGAGGAGGGAATGGGCTTTTTCCAGGGCATCACGAGGCGGTGGAGTGATCCATTGCAAGTCCCCGGTGCTTCCGATGTGGGAGGCCTTCAAGAAGAGAAGAAGTTCAGAGAGATCGAGGCGCTCGATTTCGGGCAGCGTGCCGGCAGGCCGCTTGGCATGGTCCGCCTCCGACCAAAGTCGCACCGCCGAACCCGGGCCGGTTCTGCCGGCGCGTCCGGCCCGCTGGTCGGCAGAATCGCGGGCGATCTTCTGCATGGTGAGAGTATTGATTTCCCGACGGGGATCATAGTCGGCGATGCGAGCTAGTCCGGAATCGATGACGAGGCGAACGCCGTCAATGGTCAGGGATGTTTCCGCGACGTTGGTGGCCACGATGATCTTCTGGCGTGCCCCGCCTTCTACCGCTGCGTCCTGTTGCTCGGGGGGCAGGTCTCCGTATAGCGGAAGGATGTCCAAGCCCCTTGTCCCTTTCGAGCGCTTCAAGGTCTCGATGGTCTTTCGAATTTCGAAGACCCCGGGCATGAAAACAAGGGCGTGCCCCTCGTCGCCGAGCGCGTGGCGTTGCTGTGTGAAAGCGCGTGTTGCACCGTCCCAGGCAGTCTCCTGCGAGCCGGCACGCAATGGCTGGTGGTGGATGTCGACCGGGTAGGCGCGGGACTCTGTTTCAAGGACGTCGGCGGACCCGAGAAACCTTGCGATCTCATCTGTCTTCAGCGTGGCCGACATGACAACGATCTTCAGGTCGGGACGGGCCGTGCTCTGCGTCTTCAACGCCAGCGCGAGTGCGAGATCGGAATCAAGTCCGCGTTCATGGAATTCATCAAAGACAATCACGCTGGTGTCCTCGAGCCCGGGGGAACGCAGAAAGCGGCGGACAAGAAGTCCATCGGTAACGAATTCGATGCGAGTCTTCCGGGTGGAGTGGTTCTCAAAACGGACCTGGTAGCCGACCTCGTCTCCGACGCGGCCGTGGCGCTCGCTCGCGATGCGGCGGGCGAGCATGCGCGCTGCGATGCGACGGGGCTGGAGGACAACAATTTTTCCGTCCCCGGCGAGACCGCGATCGAGGACAATCTGCGGAAGCTGGGTGGACTTTCCCGAACCGGTGGGGGCGGCCACGACGAGCCGGGCTTCGTCCCCCCTGCGAAGCGAGGATTCGATCTCATCTGCAATCTGATGAATGGGAAGCCGTTCCGGCATTCCTTGGCCCTAACTGCGATCCGCGTGGGTCGAAAACATATTTTTTGCAAAGATGCCCGGCGAAACCTACGTTTCCCTCTGAACACATCCACGTGTCAGCCCCATGACTACCCCAATTTTCGCCATAGGCTTCGGAGGTCAGGAGATGTTGATCATCCTCCTGATCGTTCTTCTTTTGTTTGGAGCCAAAAAACTGCCGCAACTGGCGAAGGGTGTGGGAAAGAGCATCGGGGAGTTTAAGAAAGCGAAACAAGAATACGACGACGAAGCGAAACCCTCGGAGCAGGATTCGACGTCGTGACCTGAAACCAGCAACCCCTTTTTCAAGCCATGATGGGACTCGGCGGACAAGAACTAATCGTTATCTTCCTGATCATTCTCCTCCTTTTCGGAGCGAAGAAGCTGCCGGAACTTGCCAAAGGCGTCGGCAAGAGCATGGGGGAATTCAACAAAGCCAAGCAGGAATTCGAGCACGAGATCAAGCGTGCACAGACGGATGCGGAGAAGGAATGGGAGGAACCAAAGGGCAAGCAACCAGCCCGCATCGAGGAATCGAAGCAGGCATAGCCGGTTAGCGGTTCGAACGGAAAGAGCGGGAATGGAGGAGCTTCGGCAATGGACGCGCATCCTTGCCGTGATCGCCTTCCTTGGCGGGCCGTCGGTGACGGGTGCGGAGACGGAGACGATCACGTTTGTTTCGTGGAACTTGCGCAACTATCTCCTCGAAGATCACTACGAGGGGGAGCGAAGGAAATTTTCCCGCAAGCCGGAGGAAGCGCGCGCGGCCTGTGTTTCGGTGTTGAGGGAATTGAAGCCCGACATTCTCGGCGTTTGTGAAATCGGTGCGGAGGAGGACCTGGTCGAGTTCCGGGATCGGCTGGCCGAGGAGGGAGTAGACTTCTCCGACTCCGAATTTGTGCGTTCTTCCTCCGATGGAGTTCGTCATCTCGCGCTCCTGAGCCGGTTTCCCATCGTCAACCGGGAGTCGAAGAACCGTCTCACCTACCAGATCGGAGACGAGCCGATGGCCTTTCGGCGGGGCATGCTCGATGTCACCATCCAAGTCGAATCCGATTACCGTCTTCGTGTCTTCGGGCTTCACCTGAAGTCGAAATTTCAGGCAGCTCACGATCCGGACGAGGAATTGATGCGCCGCAACGAGGCCGCGCTGGCACGGGAGCGCCTTGAAAATATCCTCGCTGCATCCCCGAAGGAAAACCTTCTCGTCTACGGCGATTTCAATGATCACCCGTTGTCGCCGGTGCTCCGGGAACTTCGCGGCAAAAGGGGGGAGCCCGAATACCTCTCCTGGCTGAATCTTGAAGCGCCGAACGGGACCAGCTGGACCTATCATTGGCAAGCAAACGACGCCTACTCGCGTTTTGACTACGTCCTTGTGAGCCGCTGGCTGTCTTTGGAAGTTCGCCGGGATGACTCGTTCCTCTACGAAGGGACGCTGCGGCCGCCGGCGAGCGACCATCGGCCTCTGGTCGTCAGGATTTCGCCCAAAGACCAGACGCGCTCAGGCGAGTGATGGTGCGGCTTCCGGTTCTTCGCGGAAGAGCTCGAGGAAGATGGACTCAAGCGCGGAGTTGCCATCTTCGGCCTGGTGTCGAAGTTCTTCCATCGTGCCGAGGGCCACGAGTTTCCCGCGGTTGATGATGCCGATGCGGGCGGCGAGTTCCTCGGCAATGTTGAGGAGGTGCGTGGACATGAAGATCGTCATTCCGCTCACTGCCCTCCGGCGAAGCTCATCCTTCACCACGCGGGCAAGAATTGGATCCAGACCGACCATGGGCTCATCGATGACGAATACTTCCGGTTCATGAAGAAGTCCGGACGCGATGGCGACCCGTTGGCGTGTTCCGTGGCTCAATGATTCGATACGCTCGTTCTCGTACTCGTGGAGTTGAAAGGTCTCGAAGAGTTCATTGGTCGCTCTTGCCCCGGCCTTCTCATCAACGCCGAAGATGTCGGCAATGAATCCCATGAATTCCCGCGGCGTCAGCTTCTCGTAGAAGACGGCGATGTCGGGGACGTAGCCGAGGCGGGCCTTGGCTTCCACGGGATCCGTCTGCAGGTCGTATCCGCAGATTCGGGCGGCGCCTGAGGTGGGGCGTATGAGGCCGACCAGCGACTTGATCGTGCTGGTCTTCCCGGCCCCGTTGGGCCCGAGAAAGGCGAAGAGTTCCCCCTTTTCGACCCTCAGGTTGAGATCGTCCACGGCTTTGAGGTCGCCATAGCAAATCGTCAGGTTTTCGATCTCAATCATGGCATCTACTCAGCGGGGGATTCAATCATGAGATCGGAAACCAGGGAAAGATCATACGCGGAATCGGCGCGGAAAAGCTCTCCGGATTCGGTGAAGTAGAGGCGAACGTCGTCCCGTTCGACCAGCTTGAATGCGAGGCAAAACCCCGGGGCCCGGCTGCTTCCAAAATCGAGCTGGCAGCGTGTGCCCCGTATCTCGAATGTCTCGGCAAACTCCCGAAGGCTCTTCTCAATCTCCTCGGACGAGCCTATTCCGGCCGCCTCGGTCAAGGCGGAGATTTCTTCCGCGACAGGCAAGCCATGTCCATCGCTGGAGCTTGCCACGATCTCTCCGTCCTTCGTGACATTGAATTCGAAACCGGATCCGGCTTCCGCGGAGAGAATATCGATCCGCACGCCTTCCCGGTGGAAGGACAGGGAGAGATTGTAGGCTTCGACCTCGAAGGCGGGGCCGAAGTGGAGGATCAGGTTGGTGGTGAGCCTCTGGGGGGCGACGTCCGGCAAGCGAAGCATTCCCGAGCCGTAGCAGCGCAGTTCGTAGTTCATGCCTCCGCCCTCCGAAGAGTCACCACTTTCGTGGGTCTTCCCCGAGATCGTAACGTCGGCGATTGATTCGTCGCCCCGGCGCAGTTCGAGGGAATGAAAGTCGGTGTTCGTGAAGAACAACCGCGCGATATGCCGGGGGTCGACGGACGAAAAGCGGTTGGAATCGGGGAAATAGACGCTCTGCAGGAGAAGTCCCGTCATGACGGCCCAGAAGGCAATGACGGCAAAGGAGAGCAGGCGGGCAAGCATTTGGGCAAGTTCCGCGTGATCGTGCGGGAGGGCAAACGCGGAGTGCCTGTTGGCGAAGCATTGACCTTTCCGGGTCCCATCGCGTAATGGTTGTATCGGATGGTGACTTTGGTCGTGACATTGATTTGCCTCGGATTCGTCCTCCTCGCGCTGGAGGTGGTCCTTCCCGGTGGCGTGGCGGGGTTGATTGGCGCCGTCGTGCTCCTCATCGGCATCGTCGCCCTCCTCGTGTCGCCGGAGTTCGATTTTCTTGGGACCGGGACCCGCTGGCTGATCGCTTCCGCGGTTATCGCCGTCGTCGGTCTCAGCTTCATCTGGTGGATGAAGAATTTTCACAAAATGCCGTTTATCCGGGGGGAGATCCTCGAAGCGGAGATCGCGGGGACGGGAGTGGGGCCGATGGACGACTTGCACGCCCTCGTTGGACGGTCTGGTGTCGCCCTGACCGACCTCCGTCCGGAAGGAAAGGTAAGGGTGGAGAAAGTTCGTTATGACGCCTTCGTCGTCACCGGATGTGTCGAGCGAAACGCAATGGTGGAAGTGACAGGCGTGAAGAACGGGAAACTGAGGGTGCGTCCTGCAAATCCGTCATCGACAAGTGGTGATCCCGATGATTTGATGCCGTCGTAGTAGGTTAGACCCCTTAGAAGAAATGAAAGATTACATCATTTTTGGAATCGTCGGCGTCATCGCCCTCCTGTTTTTCCTGATCATTGCGAAGTTTTTCAACATCTGGCTTCGCGCACGGGTGGCGAATGCGCCGGTCAGTTTCCCGACCTTGATCGCGATGTTTCTACGTCGAGTGCCCAACGCGCTCATCGTTGATTCGCGGATTACGGCGGCGAAGGCGGGAATCGAGATTTCCACCGACCAGTTGGAAGCCCATTACCTTGCGGGCGGCAATGTGAATCACGTGGTTCTCTCGCTCATCGCAGCGGACAAGGCGGGAATCGAACTCAGCTACGATCGGGCCTGTGCCATTGATCTTGCAGTGAAAGGCACGTCCAAGACGGTCCTTGAGGCGGTGCAGACGAGCATCAACCCGAAGGTGATCGACTGTCCGACTCCCTCCGCCGGGAAGGACAAGATCGATGCGGTGGCACGTGACGGAATCTCGGTGCGGGCAAGGGCGCGAGTCACGGTTCGCACGAATCTCGACGCCTTTGTCGGCGGGGCGACGGAGGAGACAATCATTGCTCGCGTTGGTGAGGGCATCGTTACTTCCATTGGTTCGTCACCATCCTACAAGGACGTCCTCGAAAATCCGGACAACATCTCCAAGCTTGTCTTGCAAAAGGGTGTGGATGCTTCCACGGCCTTTGAAATTCTTTCCATCGACATCGCGGATGTGGACGTCGGCGACAATATCGGGGCGAAATTGCAGGCGGAACAGGCGGAAGCCGACAAGCAGATCGCGCAGGCGAAGGCGGAAGTTCGCCGCGCGGCGGCCATTGCCGCTGAGCAGGAAATGGCTGCCCGTACGCAGGAGATGCGAGCGAAGGTCGTCGAGGCGGAAGCCCAGGTCCCGCTGGCCATGTCTGAAGCGTTCCGCAGCGGAAATCTCGGAATCATGGACTATGCACGTTACCAGAATGTGGTCGCCGATACCGACATGAGGGAGTCCATCGCCGGGGGCGACACCCCGGAAGACAACGCCTCCTAGCAGGAGTCCCCGGCGTTGAGCGAGTCCAAGAGACGCACGGCCATTCTGCTGGTCTCCTGTGTGGACCAGCCGGGCCTCGTTTCGGCAGTCTCCAGCTTCATTCACGAGAAGCGCGGAAATATCCTCACGCTTGAGCAGCATGTTGACCGCGCGGAAGGCATCTTTTTCATGCGTGTAGAGTGGGATCTTTCAGATTTTGAGCTCGACGAAGAAGGATTGCGCACTGCTTTCGGCAGCTACCTCGCAAAGCCCAAGGGCATGGAGTGGGCGCTGCACTTCTCCGATGACAAGCAGCGCCTGGCGCTCTTTGCCTCCAAGGAACCGCATTGCCTTGTCGATTTGCTCGCGCGGCAGGAATCCGGGGAACTCAATGTCGAGATTCCCGTCGTCATTGGCAATCATCGAAAGCTCGAGGGGATCGCCGAACGTTTCGGCGTTGATTTCCGCCACGTCGAAGTTACTCGCGAAAACAAGGAGTCGGCGGAAAACGAGCAAAAGAGAATCCTCGAGAGTTATGAGATTGAGTTGATTGTCCTCGCCCGCTACATGCAGGTATTGAGCGGGCGCTTCGTGAGTTGGTATCCGAACCGCATCATCAATATTCATCATTCCTTTCTTCCCGCGTTCGCCGGGGCGCGACCCTATCACCAGGCCTACCGGCGCGGAGTGAAGGTCATCGGGGCGACGAGCCACTACGTCACGGACCAGCTGGACGAGGGGCCGATCATCGAGCAGGACGTCATCCACGTGACCCATCGCGATTCCGTGTCCACCCTGGTACGCCGGGGCCGGGACCTCGAAAAGGTCGTTCTCGCGCGAGCGGTTCTCGCCCACGCCGAACGCCGGGTGCTTGTCTGCCGGAACCGGACGGTAGTCTTTGATTGAGTCCTGAAAAACGGGTGGGAATCCCGAAACGCCGCGCTAAAGGTCTCCTCCGCCTGCCATGATATTGTCCGACACCGCCATCCGCGAGGGAATCGCCGCCAAGGAAATTGTCATCGAGCCCTTCCGTCCGGAAGCGCTGGGATCCAACAGCTACGATGTGCACCTCAGCAAACACCTTGCGACCTACCGGGACGAGGTCCTCGACGCCAGGAAGCACAATGAAATTGAACACTTTGAGATTCCTGAGGACGGTTACGTGCTGACACCGGGGAGCACCTACCTGGGATCGACTCTCGAATACACGGAGACCCACAAGCATGTCCCATTTCTCGAGGGCAAGAGCAGTGTCGGTCGGCTCGGTATCGATATTCATGCGACGGCGGGGAAAGGGGATGTCGGCTTTTGCAATCATTGGACGCTGGAAATGTCCGTGGCCCAGCCGGTCCGGGTCTACGAGGGAATGCCAATCGCGCAGTTGATCTATTTCGAAGTCGAAGGGGAAATCGCGACGAGCTATCGCGAGAAATCGAGTGCCAAATACAACGATCGATCGGAGAGGCCCGTCGAGAGCATGATGTGGCGCAATCAGTTTTGAGCCCTCCCTGGTCACGGATCGGAGGGGGAAAGGAAGGCCATTGCACCGGAGGACCGGGCGCGCTCGGCCGCGGGAAT
>JBCDLR010000029.1:0-18377 GCA_038745205.1 Verrucomicrobiota bacterium | reverse complement strand
TGAAGTCGAAACTCCGGCGCGGGCTGGTTCGGCTTCGCAAAGAGGTGAAACGCCTCGAACCAGGAAGGGAGGCCGGACGTCATGACTAGCGAAAACGACAAGGATCGGTTCGAATTGCTCGATGCCGGACGGGCTCTTGGCGATCTCTCGCCGGAGGAAGAGAAGGAGTGGAAGGCGCTTTCGACGGCGCTTGGGACTGAGGGGGATGCGGAATTTGATTGGATCGTCTCTGCCTTGGAGACGGAGTTTGCCCAACGCCAACAACGAGCGCTTTCTCCCGAACTCACGGACCGTCTGCACAAGGACGCCGAGGAATTCACCCCTTCGGAAGAGCCCCCGAGTCGTTTGAGGAAGGTGCTTCCAGTGCTCAGTTTCGCCACTGCAGGCTGGTTGGCGGCAGCTTGCTTCGCCGTCCTGTTCATCGTCAACCTCGGGATGAAGCAGGGCGACGATGGGAATGTTTCGGCGGGGGCTGTCCGGAATGCGCTCGTCGAGCAGGCGGACTCCCCGGAGGTTACTTTCTCCGCTTTCAGCGGCACTGCTGCCTTCGACTCTCTCTCCGGCGATGTCGTTTGGAGTGATTCCGAGCAAACGGGTTTCATGCGATTGAGCGGTCTGGCCGCCAATGATCCGACACAAGCGCAGTATCAGTTGTGGATCGTCGATCCCACCCGGGCGAGCGAACCCGTCGACGGTGGAGTATTCGACATTGTTGCAGGGAGCGGGGAATCCATCGTGCCCATCGATGCCAAGCTTCCAATTCAGCACCCGAAGGCTTTTGTCATTACCCGCGAAAAGCCAGGCGGGGTCGTCGTCTCCAAGCAGGAGATTGTGGTCGCCATCGCGCAGGCGGGCTAGTTTCGCTTGCGGCGAACGACCAGCAGAAGAGACAGGAGCGCGAAGACGAGCGTCTCCGGCTCAGGAATAATCTCGCCAGTCAGGGTCAGGACAAGCGGCGCGCCCCCGCCGAAAGGATCCGTGGGGTCGGCGGCAATACCGAGAAGGGTCACATTGGTGACGTCATCCAGCGGGGTGATTGTGTAGACCACTTCATACTGACCTTCCGCGTTGTTCGTGTCGAAGTAGGCTTCAAAAACCGTTGCAAGCGCTCCAGCGGAAACGTCGTCGAGCGTAATCGTGTCCGTGTAGAGAACGTCGGTGGCATTGGCATCGGGCTGCCCGTCGAGTGTCGCGGAGGCAACGGTCGGCGTGCTCGAGACTTCCAATTGAACGGTGAAAGAAAGTCCGTCCGCGGTGAAATCGATGGGAAGGTTAGCGAGGCCGAAATCGATGTCGAGAATCCCGCTGTCCTGCTGAACGGCCCCGAAATCAATGGCCCAGGTATCGTCATCAATCGTCGGACCCGCCGGGCCACCGCTCACGTCGACGAAGGTCCCGTTGGCATGGGCGTAGGTCGAACCGGTGAGGTTAATGGTATCGTTAGGGTCTTCCGTTCCCCGTTCCACACCCGTGAGGTCCGTGACGCCGTCGAGGTTGTCATTCAGGATCACCCCAGTGGAGACCCCGACATTGCTCGCCGTTTCCAGCGTGGCAGTGAAGTTCGTCGTCGGACCGGCGCCGTTCCGCCCGGTGATCCCACTCACGTTGGCCGTACCGTCGAGGGCGGTGTTTGCACCCACGAGGCTCGTCGTCGCCGCGCCGCTGGTTCCGAGGTCGACGTTCGTGCCTTGATTTCCAGTGCTTTCCAGGGTGATCGGAGTAGCGGAAAACGGCCGACCGAGGAAAACGGAGCCGAGGTCAATGCCCGTCGAGCCCCCGTTCGGGACCGCGCCAAAGGCCGTGTCGAAAGTGATCTGACTGTCGACGGCGGAGATGAGGTCGGTCAGCCCAACCGCCTGTCCGGTCCCCGCGCCTTCCCCCTGACCGGAAAAGCGACCGTTATCCAACGAGTTGGTGTACTCGATGCGGACGGCCACGATGTCATTGTAATCGAACTGGAAGTCGACGTTTCCGTCCGAGGTCAACGACCCTGCCTGTTGGCCATCGATGCCAATGAAGGTCGAGGCATCGCCCCCCTGTTGGACGAAGGCGGTGTTCGCGATGAAAGCCGCCGTCGGAGCCACGATCGATCCATCCGCGAGTTCGGCGGTGACCACCACCCGGTCGATAAACGTATGGCCATCCGAGTTGTCAGCTTCACTATCAATGTCCCAAATGGCGAAACGCAGGTTGTCGACGCCGGCCGCACTGGTGAAGTCAAGGGTCTGCTCGATGCCCTCGTCGACAAAGGCCCCCCGGAAAAAGAGGTCGACATAAAACGGCCCCGGATTCCCCTGTCCGCCGTTGAAGGCGTAGCCGGTGTCGGGGTAGCGAATGATTTCCGGACTCGGACTGATCAAGCTCACGTCCGGCGTCCCGCTGCTGTCGATGACAGAGATGGCGTGACTCGTCGTGACTCCGTTCTGGGTCGTCGATTGCGTCGAAATCTGTCCGTCCGTAAACGCGGCGTTCCAAAGCTCCCAGCTCAGGAGCGTCGATCCCCTTGCCGGCAAACCCGCAGCCACCATAAAGGCACAAAGCAGTCCTATCCCTCGGATTCGATGGATTCCGAGGACCGGCGTCAATTCCGCTCGGCTCTGCCCAGTTTTCATGGTTATTATGAAAAATCATATAAATTCAAATATTTTCAAGTCTAAAAATTTAATATTTATGAATAATTAAGAGGGCGATAGCATCGGCGTCTGGTTTTTGGGGTGACCCTTAACCCCCGGCACCGATAGACTCCGCCTCCCTAGTTCTCCGTCTTTTCGTCTCCTGCGAGGATTTCGCGAGTCAAGGTCCTCAGACGCCGCGCGAACAGATCGTAGCCTGCCATCGTGAAATGCGTGCCATCGAGGGTCAGGCCAGCCTTCCATTGACCGGCTTCATCCAGTAGTTCATCGTGTAGTTCGAGATACTGGAGTCCCGGTTCCTGGGCCAACATCGCGAGCCTTCGGTTGGCCTCCATGACTCGCTTCCGAAGTTTTGTTTCCGGTTCAAATCCATTCGGCGGAATCGAAACGAGGATGATTTCTGACTCAGGACAATCCTTGCGCAGTGCGGCGACGATGGCACGGACCCCATTCACTGTTTCCCCGGGAGACTCCGGTGGTGCCTTGGCGAGATTGTTAGTGCCAACCAGCAACACGATACCCTTGGGTTCCGAAACGCGGACTGGCGAGTTCAAAACCCGGTAGAGAATGTGTTCGGTCCGGTCACCGGAAATTCCAAGGTTCGCTACTCGGAGCGAATGGAACTCCAGTTCCCATACCGGCTTTCCTGCGTGCAACCAAGATGCGGTGAGTGAGTCGCCGATAAAGAGAAGATCAAGCGATCCGTTGAGTAGGTGTTTTTGCGCTTCGAAGGTTCGAATCCAGAATGCATCAGCCACCGGTTCCGGGGCAGCAGGTCCCTGTTCCTCGGCCAAGAGGATACCGGAAACACCGATGGCCAATGTCATGGGGAAGAACCAATTCACGTTCACTCGGGGTATTGAAGAAATTTCAGTAACCACTTGTTTTCAACCCAAGAACCAAGGCTTTCAACTCCGGCTTCAGGACGGAACCAACCCCTGAATCCCTTTTCCTTCCGCCCGGCGTTCCCGGTCACGCCTGCGGTACCGTGTTGGCGTTTGGCCCTTTTCCCTTCGGAACAACTTGGTAAAATGGCTCTGGTCGTAGAAACCGCAGTCGAGCGCGATTTCGCCGATGGAAAGATCCGTCTGGTTCAGCATGCGGATGGCGGCGTGGAGGCGAACACGTCCGATGTATTGGGAGGGAGTGCATTGGAAGAGTTGCTTGAAGCGCCTTTCGAACTGGCTCACGGAAAGATTCACGAGTTGCGCGAGGGCCGGGATTTCGATCCTTGAACCGTAGTTCTGCTTTACGTGGGATATGGCCGCGGTCATGCCCCGGTAGCCGGACAGGGTTGAACCCGCCTGCTCGAAATCGCGCATCACACCGACGATTCCGACCACCTCGTCCCTGGGGCCCATTAGCGGCACTTTGCTGGAGAGGTACCAGTTCAAGTCGCCGGACATGCTGGGCACCAGCCAGACTTGGTCTTTCAATGGAAAACGCATGCGCATCACCCGCTCGTCTTCCGCGCGGTATTCGTCGGCGAGACCGGAATCGAAAAAGTCATAGTCGGTCCGGCCGACCAGGGCCTGTTTCCCCGGCAGACCGAGCGCCTCGACAAGCGCCTGGTTGGCGTAGAGAAAGCGCCCACTTCGGTCCTTGGCGAAGAAATAGGCATTCGGCAACAAGTCGAAGGCTGCAGCAATTTGCTCGGGATCACTGAGTTGCCCGGACAAATCGCCTGTTGTTTCCGGCAGCGCCATGCGGAATTTATACCAAAATTTGCCCGGTTTTTCCAATCGAAGATCGACCCTGCAGGCTAGGATTTCCCATGCTTCGGCCCCTGATGCTCGTCTTGATCGCGGTAGCTTTTGCTTCACCGCTAAGCGCCGACGTGGACTTCGCGCGGGATATCCGTCCAATCCTGAGTGACCGATGCTTCAAGTGCCACGGGATTGACGAGGACAGTCGCGAAGCCGGACTGGCGCTGCACACCTTCGAAGCGGCAACACGCGATGGTGGCATTGTGGCCGGTGATGCGGAAGCGAGTTTGATTCTTGAGCGCATGCTCAGCGACGACCCCGACGAGAGGATGCCGCCCCCCGCGGCGAACAAGCCGAAACTTTCTGAAACGGAGATCGCCAAGTTTCGCGAATGGATCAACCGCGGCGCCAAGTATGAGAAGCACTGGGCCTTTGTTCCAACAAGAGAGAGTCCCCTCGTCGTACCGCCATCGTCCTCGGACCATCCCATTGATGGCTTCATCGAACGAAAACACGAAGAGAACGGAATGCGGTTTTCGAAGCCCGCCGATCCCCACTCCCTCGTACGCCGCCTTCATTTGGACCTGATTGGTTTGCCGCCGACTCTCGAGGAAGCGGAAACCTTCGTCTCGGCGTATCAAGCGGATTCCCGCGAGGCCGTGGCCGACATCGTCGATCGCCTGCTGGCCAGGCCCGAGTACGGCGAACGCTGGGCCCGGCGGTGGCTGGACTTGGCCCGCTACGCAGACACCAATGGCTACGAGAAGGACCGCCCCCGTTCCATCTGGCCCTATCGCGACTGGGTGATCAACGCGCTCAACGCCGACATGCCGTACGATCAATTTTCAATCGAACAATTGGCCGGCGACATGTTGCCCAACGCCACGCTCGACCAGAAGATCGCCACCGGCTTTCACCGAAACACGATGATCAATGAAGAAGGCGGCATTGATCCCCTCGAGTATCGCTACCATGCCGTGGTCGACCGCGTGGCCACGACCGGGACGGTCTGGATGGGCCTGACAACGGGTTGCGCCCAATGCCACACGCACAAGTTCGACCCGATTACCCACACCGATTACTTCGCGCTGTTCGCCTTGCTGAACAACGCCGACGAACCCCAGATGGACGTGCCGGATGCCGCAATCTCCCGGCGGCGCGAAGAGATCGGGCAAAAGATCGCGAGCATGGAGTCAGAGTTGCTCGCGGCGCTCGACGAGCAGGCCTACGCCGAGTGGAAAAGCGAGCTGCTCGAAACCAGCACGGACTGGAAGGTACTCAGGCCGGTCGCGATGAAGTCGAGTTTGCCCAACCTCGAGGTACTCGAAGACGGTTCCGTCTTCGCGAGCGGCGACTTCCAGAAACGCGACACCTATGATCTGAGTTTTGAGCTTTCCGCCGACTCGAAACCCATAGCGGCACTGCGTCTCGAAGCGATCCCCGATCCCCGCTTACCGGCGCACGGGCCCGGCGCTGCCTACTACGAGGGACGCAGCGGTGACTTTTTCCTCAGTGAAGTGACCGCACACGCGGACGGGGAGGAAATCGAGTTTCAATCGGCCAACGTCGACTATGGAAAGATCTACATCGGGAAGGGTGCCTCGAACGGGGCCACCGTCTTCGACGGCGACACCTCCAGCGGTTGGTCGACCGCCAAGGGGGAAGGTCAGCGGCACGAACTGGTCATTCGATTTGCCCGCCCCGTCTCTCCGAAAGAACTCGACATTCATCTTCTCTTCGAGCGGCACTTTGTCGCCGCTCTCGGGCGGTTCCGGATCTCCGTTTCCTCCGAAGACAAGCCCATCAAGGCGCGCGGCGGCGATCTCTCGAATTTCCTCACCGCCAGCGACGAGGAATTGAAGCACCTCTACCTGTCGGAGAACCCAGAATTGAAGAAACTCGCCGGGCAGATGCCCGCCTATCCGACGACGATGGTCATGCGCGAGTGGAGCGGAAAAACCCGTCCGACTTACCGCCATCACCGCGGCGAGTATCTTCAGCCAAAAGAGAGAGTCCTGCCCGCCGTTCCCGCTATCTTCGAACCGCTGCCTGATGACCAGCCGGCGAATCGCCTGACCTTTGCCCGATGGCTGGTCAGTGACGCGAATCCCCTCGCCGCACGAGTGGCCGTGAACCGGGCATGGCGTGCGTTCTTTGGCCGGGGGATCGTGCACACCGCCGGCGACTTCGGCTACCAAAGCGAGTTGCCCAGTCATCGGGAATTGCTGGACTACCTTGCGAACTACTTCGTGGACGGCGGCTGGTCCCTGAAAAGGCTCCACCGGCATATTGTGACGAGTCGCACCTACCAGCAGGAATCCACATTCGGCGAAAACGAAAGCGACCCCGGGAACATCTACCTGGCGCGCGGGCCGCGTTTCCGCTTGGAAGGCGAGATCATCCGGGATGCAGCCCTGCAAACCAGCGGATTGCTCACGCAAAAGGTCGGCGGTCCCAGCGTCTTTCCGCCGCAACCCGCCAGCGTCACCGCCGCTGCCTATGGCGCAACCAAGTGGAACGTCTCGGGAGGCAAGGACCGCTATCGGCGAAGCCTCTACACCTTCAGCAAACGCACGGCGCCGTTTGCGGCCTTCCTCTCCTTCGACGGACCGACGGGCGAGAGTTGCCTCGCAAGGAGGGAACGCAGCAACACCCCGCTGCAAGCTCTCACCTTGATGAACGATGAAATGTTCACCGAAGCCGCATCCGCCATGGCCCTTTCCCTGACGAACGGTGATGCGGAAAGCACAGCCGCCGAATTGTTCCAACGCATTCTGACCCGGCCAGCCACGAAGCAGGAACTGGCGAAGATCGCCGCTTTCTTCCACGCGCAAAAGGACCGGCTCGAACGCGGCGAACTCGACGCCGCCGAAATCCTCGGCACCGAGAGTGGCAATGACCACATCGCCGCGTGGGCGATGGTCGCCCGCGCCATCTACAACCTCGATGAAGCTGTCACGAAAGGATAACCATGGACCCATTTTCTCCTTCCCCGCTCCACGAAGTCACCCGTCGCCAATTCTTTGACACCTGCGGCATTGGTCTCGGGAAAATCGCGCTCGGCTCCCTCTTCGCTGGCGGCGCCGCGAAGGCGGCGCAAACCACTTTCATGCCCAAGGCCACCTTGTTCGGCGCGAAGGCCAAGCGTGTGATCTACCTCTTTCAAGCCGGAGCCCCGAGCCAATTGGAGCTCTTCGACCACAAGCCCAAGCTTCGCGAACTCGACGGCAAGCCCATCCCACCCTCGGTCATCGCCGGCCAACGCTACGCCTTCATTCAACCCGATGCCGCCGTCCTCGCTCCTTGTTTTGAGTTCACCCGTCACGGCCAGTCCGGGGCCGAGTTGTCCGACCAACTGCCCCACCTGTCAAAGGTCGCCGACGACATCGCCATCGTGAAGTCGGTGCACACCGAACAGTTCAATCACTCACCGGCCCAGATCTTCATGAACACCGGTGGCCCCATTCCCGGGCGTCCGTCGATGGGATCGTGGCTGAGTTACGGCATCGGCAGCGAATCGACGGACCTCCCGTCCTTCGTCGTCTTGAAGAGCAAGGGCAACCTCAGCGGCGGCGCCGCGATGTGGAGCGCGGGGTTTCTCCCCGGGAGCCACGCGGGTGTTCCGTTTCGGGAGTCGGGCGACCCCATCCTGCACACTTCCAACCCCGTCGGCCACGACAAGCGGGCCCAACGGGATTCGCTCGACCTTATCCAGTCGCTCAACCGTGACCGGCTCGCCGCCATTCGCGATCCCGGGATCCAAACGCGCATCGACGCCTACGAAATGGCGTGGCGCATGCAATCCGCCGCACCGGAGTTGACCGATCTCGGCAGCGAAAGCCAGTCCACGCTCGACCTCTACGGGGCCAAGCCGGGCGCGAGCAGCTACGCGAACAACTGCTTGCTCGCCCGCCGGCTCGTCGAACGGGGCGTGCGTTTCGTGCAGGTTTATCACGCCGGATGGGACCACCACTCGCAGGTGAAAAACGGAGTGACGAAACTCGCCGCGCAAACCGACCAGGCCAGCGCCGCCCTCATCACCGACCTGAAACAACGGGGGATGCTCGAGGACACCCTCGTCATCTGGGGTGGTGAGTTCGGACGCACCCCGATGGTCGAAGCCAGCGCTGCCCTCGGCCGGAGCCTCGGCCGTGACCACCACCCGCAGGCGTTCACCATGTGGTTCGCGGGAGGCGGCGTGAAACCGGGCATCACCCTTGGCACCACCGACGACCTCGGCTTCAACGTCGTCGAGGATCCCGTCCATGTGCACGATGTGCAGGCAACCATCCTGCACCTTCTCGGCATCGATCACGAAAAGCTGACCTACCGCTACCAGGGACGCGACTTCCGCCTGACGGACGTGCACGGGCATGTGGTGGAGAAGCTTCTCGCCTAGCGCTCCCGAAAGGCTGTCCCTCAAGCCTTTCCTGCAAAATTGGCACTTGGGTTTTCGCGCTTTGCCCCTTATGAAAGGCGCCTGTGAAAGTCTCGACCGCCATCATCACCGCCGCGGGCCGCACCCAGAGAAAACTGCCGCTGCAAACCCTCACGGACCGCGAAGGGCAGTCCCGAACGGTCCTCAGGCTCTTTATCGATGAGCTACGCGACGCCGGAATCGAAAAGATCGGCGTCATCATCCGCCCGGGTGACCATGACGTTTACGAGGAGGCCGCGGGTGACCTCAGCGAGACGTTGACCTTCATCGAGCAGACGGAACCGCTCGGCTATGGCCATGCCGTCCATTGCGGCAGGGACTTCACGGCTGGGGAGGCCTTCCTCCTCATGGTCAGCGACCATCTGTTCGTCAGCGACGATCCGGAAAAAAACTGCGCCCAACAACTCGTGGAAGTCGCGGAGGCCAGGGAATGCGCGATTTCCACCGTGCAGGCCACCCACGAGAGCAAGCTCCCCTACTTCGGGACCGTCGCCGGCAAACTCTTCGAGGGACGGCCCGGGCTCTACGAGATTGAAAAAGTCCTCGAGAAACCGACACCGACCGTTGCCGAACAGGAACTCATGGTGCCCGGACTGAAGCTCGGCCACTACCTCTGTTTCTTCGGCATGCATGTCCTCACACCGGGGATTATGGACCTCCTGGGGCAGGGAGTCGCCACCGCCAGCGAACAAAACCCGCTCCAGCTCTCCCCCGCCATCGCCGAGCTCGCGAGCCGCGAACGTTCCCTTGCCCTGGAACTAAAGGGCCGGCGCTACGACCTCGAACGCCAATTCGGCCTCCTCATGGGCCAGTTCGCCGTCGCCCTCGACGGGAAACACCGCGACGAACTCCTCGAAGGCATCATTGAACTGCTGGCGCAGGCGCGAAGGTAAATTGTTAGGGCCGTGAGCGAACCCATGACCACCGCGCAACAGGAGTCCATCCTCATCCCGCTCATCGTCGCCGACGATCCGGAGACACGGAACACGCCACTGGGAAAGATCTGCCGGGAGTTGAGTGAGCATGAATTGCGGAAGGAGTGCGCGGCTCTCGACGCCTTCTGGCGTGCCAGCGAGAACCTCTACGAACGCGTCCGTGCCCTTTTCTTTCTCTACGCCATCCACCGCTTCTACCTTCCCGCCGCCCTCTCGTCGAAAGCTCCCGGACTGCTCTCCTTTGAAGCATTCGAAAAGTTCCTCGAGCGCCGCTTCGCCCAATCGATCGAAATCCTGCTCGAGGAAGAAAGGAATTCCGGCCTCAGCGACACCCTCTGCAGTTCCTTTGCGCAGACTTACTACCAGCTCGGTCTTCAGAATCTCGCGGACCAGGTTCGCCGCAGCGTTCGCACCCTGCGCGGGAATCAATGGATGTTCCGCACGGGACAGGCCCACGAGCATCCGCTCCGCATCCGCAAGGAACTCCTCGAACCCAACGACAGCGGCACGTTTCCCGTCATCCATGAGAAAACCGCTGTGCGCATGGACCTCTCGCACAGCTCGTGGAGCGATATATTCTTCCTCGGCATGGACTATCCGGAGGGCGCCCGCGTCCTCAACATTTCCGTCGACCTCGCGGTGCGCGGGCGCGACGAGACGCCACGTCCCCCCGTCGAAGCCTGTTTCCGTGTCATCGACCGTCCGGTCATTCGCCTCGTCAGCGTCGACCTCGAGGCGAGCGCCGAGATCATGGATCTTGCGGATGTGTTTCACTTCGCGAAGGACTACCTCGGACTCCTCAAGGGAGCCCTCATCGCAGCGGGCGTCGTTCCGATTGCCATGGAAGGGTCACGGCAGGAATTGGGTGATTTGCTAGAGCGCCTCGTTGGTCCCGGCCGCGGCATCGAACTGGTAAGCTGCGTAAACAGCATTCCCAAGGGCTCGCGTCTCGCCGTTTCCACCAACCTTCTCGGTGGCCTTATTGCCGTTTGCATGCGTGCGACGAACCAGGCGAGATCGCTTTCGGGTCCGCTTGAGGAGAGCGAACGCCGCATCGTGGCCGCACGGGCCATCCTCGGCGAATGGCTTGGCGGCTCTGGTGGGGGCTGGCAGGATTCCGGCGGTGTTTGGCCGGGCATCAAGGTGATTAAAGGCTGCGCCGCGGGCAAAGAGGACCCGGAGTTCGGGATCAGCCGTGGTCGACTTCTGCCGCAACACTCGTTGATCGGCAACGACTTGGTGAACGGGGAAACCCGTCAAAAATTGCAGGACAGCCTCGTCCTTGTGCACGGCGGGATGGCGCAAAACGTGGGACCGATCCTCGAGATGGTGACGGAGAAGTACCTTCTTCGCTCGGAAAACGAATGGCAGGGGCGCAGGGAATCCATCGCCCTCTTCGAGCAAATCGTCGATGCGCTCAAGGCTGGCGATATTCGGCTGCTCGCCGAGCTCACCACCCAGCACTTCTTCGGCCCGCTGCAGACGATCATTCCGTGGGCGACCACTTATTTCACCGAGCGCATCATCGACTCCGCGCAGGAGGAATTCGGCGACAAGTTCTGGGGCTTCCTCATGCTCGGCGGGATGTCCGGTGGAGGCATGGGATTCTTCTTCGACCCCTCGGTGAAGGAGAAGGCCAGTGACCGTGTCTTGGCCATCATGTTAGAACAAAAACGGCAGCTGCAGAAAGCGCTTCCGTTCGCCATGGATCCGGTCGTTTATGATTTCCTCGTCAACGAAAACGGGTCCGCGTCAAAGTTGAAAAGAGGAGACGAGGCGATGATGCCGCCCGGCTACTACGCCATGGTCATGCCGGAACTCATCAAGCGCGACTCCCGTACGCTCTCGGCCGGCATGAAGGCGGAGATGGACCTCTTTGCCCGGAGGCGCAAGGCCGGGAAGGAATTCAAGGGCACAACAAGCAAGCTCCTCTCCAACTTGTTCTCCAGCAACGGGGAATTACGGGAGAGCGAGGCCGGTCTCGACGACCTCCTCGACCTTCACGGGTTCGATCCGTTGCAGCACCAGCAGATCCGTGAAGATATGCAACAGGGCCTGCTCGGCCTCTCGAAGAACCGCCTTTCGCTCAGCAGCCAGATCGAGGACGTCCGGCCGGGCGACGTGGCGACGAGGGAGAACGACGTCACCGAGGATGACATCGCGAACGGAAAAGCCGCCCTCGCCAATGGAGAGGTGGCGGTTGTCACCCTGGCGGCCGGCGCGGCGAGCCGCTGGACTGAAGGCGCTGGCGTCGTCAAGGCCCTTCACCCCTTCTGCAAGTTTGCCGAAAGGCATCGCAGCTTCCTCGAGGTCCACTTGGGGAAGACTCGCCGCATTGGCCGAGCCAGCGGGGCGTGGCCAGCCCACCTCATCACCACGAGTTACATGACGCACGAACCGATTGCGGATTTTCTCGAGGTGCGAGACGGCCTCGGATATGAAGGAAGCCTGAGACTGTCGCTCGGGCGCTCCATCGGTCTGCGCATGATCCCGATGAAACGAGACCTCCGATTCCTCTGGGAGGAGATGCCGCAGCAGGTGCTCGACGAACGCGCCCAGAAGATGCGGGAGAGCGTTCGTTCGGCGTTGATCAGCTGGGCAAAGTCGGAGGGCGAAGGCCGCGACTACCGCGACAACCTTCCCCTGCAATGCCTTCATCCTGTGGGCCATTGGTTTGAAGTCCCCAACCTGCTTCTCAATGGAACACTCGCCGGACTCCTCGCCGAGAGTCCGTATCTGCGAACCCTGATGCTCCACAACATCGACACGCTCGGCGCCGACCTCGATGCCGGTTTGCTGGGGCTGCACCGGCGCAATGGCGACTGCATCACCTACGAGGTCATCACACGCCGACTCGAGGACCGCGGCGGTGGACTTGCCCGCATCAATGGGCAGACACGTCTCATCGAGGGTCTTGCCATGCCTCGTGAGAGCGACGAGTTCAAACTCTCGTTTTACAACACGCTCACGTCCTGGATCGATCTCGATCGAATGCTCGCCAACTTCGGACTCACCCGCAGCGACCTTGGTGACATGGAGAAAGTCAGCCGGGCGGTCCGCGAATTCGGGGTGAAGCTTCCAACCTACATCACAATCAAGGAAGTGAAGAAACGATGGGGTCATGGCCAGGAAGACGTCTTCCCCGTCGCGCAATTCGAAAAGCTGTGGGGTGACATGACCGCCGTCCCCGGCGTGAACTGCGGCTTCGTTGTAGTCCCCCGCTCCCGCGGCCAGCAACTCAAGGAACAAGCCCAACTCGACGGATGGCTGCGCGACGGATCGAAGGCGGTGGTCGAAAGCTTGTGCGACTTCGGTTGAGCGCTTGCCGCCACTACTCGGCCATCCGATCCCGCATCTCCCGACTGAGAGTGCTGCGGGGCGTCGGAAGCAGCGACCACTCCTTGATCCAGAATCGAGGCAACGTGAAATCCTCGATGGTCTTCACCGAATACTCCTGCCCGATGTCCGCATTTTCCTGCAAGGCCGCATCGTAATCGACGGCGCGCACCCGCAAGACGGTACGCTCGACGGCATGTTCGAGCCCGAGGCGCTCCTTCGCCATGGAAGTATAGCCGACGAGCGTGATGTCCTTGTCGATGAGGTCGTCAAGGCCCCCGAGAACGCGGCACCGCAGTTCTGAAACGGTGTTTTGATAGGGCAAGTCCTTGACCATCTGGTGGAACTTCGTGTTCGAGATTCCCATGCCTTCCTCCACTTGCACAAAAAGGTCCGCGCCTTCGCCTGTCACCTTTTCCACCGGTGATGTTTCCAAGGGCGGGAAGGCCTCCTGCGACAAGAGTTCGTAGGGCAAGAGCCAGACCACACGCCGCACATCCTCAATATAGGTGTCGGCAAACGTAAAGAGCAGGTTCGGGACCCGTCCGCGGTCACCATAGGCGCGCAGGATCTCGAGCCGCCCGTTCACCATCTTCCGGGCCTTGGCGACCTTGCCAAACTGCAGCGCAAAGCACTCGCCCATCATGACGATCTTGCCCTTGTCTTCCGCGTCGAAGAATCCGGCCGCCGCGATGTCCTTTGCGACTTCTTCGCCGAGCGACCATGCGCCATCATTGGACAAATGCCAGCGGTCCTCTTCCCAAAGGTTCTGGTTCGCGGACATCGCGTGGAAGTCGGAATAAAGATCGAGCGTGCGGATTCCCGCGAGTTCCAACCGGTGCAAGGCCGTCCACGCTGAAAGGGAAATGAGGTCGGGGGTCTCGCGGACTTCCTTGTAATCCGCCTCCGGGTGCGGATAGAGGTTCGCCCAGTAGGGCATGGCCACGACGACAAGTTCGACTTCGCGTTCAGCGAGCGCCGCATGGAGCGCTTGCACGTAATTGACGGCGACATCGGAACGCCGAAAAAGAGCAGCGGCTGTTTCGGAGTCCTCCGCTGATTCGACCGTTTGTGCTTCATTGAAGTATGGCTTCTTTTCGCAGCCGGCGAGGCAGGCAAAAACGAGCAAGCCAATGCCAAAGAACATCCGGGTCCAGGGCATCTTTCGGTGGCGGGGCGACTGGGTGGAGGGGAACAGCGGCGTCATCCGTGGGCGCGCATTGTGGAGTGAAAACAAATCGGATGCATCCTGGAAATTCGAGCGAGAAGCCTGAACGATCGAGGTCATAGGGCCGGAAAATCCCGAGTTTTCGTGACCGAAACCACAGGCAGGCCCCGTTGCGTCGCGTATAGTTGACCCGAGAACGGAGCAGCCACCCTCGCCGGGCTGGAGCGGCATGAGGGATTTCCTCTCTGAAAATCAGCGCACCCGAGCCTCCGGATGGCTCGCCGATTGCTTGAAATCCAGTCAGTGCTAGCGTGCGCGCCCGTTTGCCAATTTCCATGAATCCGTCCGATACCATCCGCCATTTCACGACCGGCTCCGGTGAAGAAGCGACGCTTTTTTCACTCCCGGCCCTCGCCGAGCAGGGATTCGAGAACCTCTCACGCTTGCCCGTTTCCATCCGCATCGTCCTTGAGTCCGTCCTGCGCAATTGCGACGGGCGCAAGGTGACGCCCGAGGACGTGACCAATCTCGCCGCATGGAAGGCCGAGGCGCCGGGCGACTACGAGATTCCCTTCACGGTCGCGCGCATCGTCCTCCAGGACTTCACCGGTGTGCCTCTGTTGGTCGACGTTGCCGCCATGCGCGACGCGGCCGTGGCCCAGGGCGCCAAGGCGGAGGCGGTCGAGCCGCTCGTTCCCGTTGATCTCGTCGTCGACCACTCCGTGCAGGTGGACTTCGCCGGCTCGCAGGTTGCTCTCGACCGCAACATGGCCATTGAATTCATCCGCAATCGGGAACGCTACGAATTCCTCAAGTGGGGACAACAGGCGTTTGAAACCTTTTCCGTCGTCCCCCCGGGGATCGGCATCGTGCACCAGGTGAACCTCGAATACCTCGCGAAGGGCGTTTTGGAGAAGGATGGCGTTTACTATCCCGACACACTTGTCGGAACCGATTCCCACACAACGATGATCAACGGCCTCGGTGTCGTTGGCTGGGGTGTGGGCGGCATTGAAGCCGAGGCGGGCATGTTAGGGCAACCGGTGACCTTCCTCGTTCCGGAAGTCGTGGGCGTTTACCTCCATGGCGAACTCGCCGAGGGGGTGACCGCGACCGACCTGACCCTGCGCGTCACGGAGATGCTTCGCGCCCATGGCGTCGTCGGGAAATTTGTCGAATTCCACGGCCCAGGCGCGAAAGCGCTAACCTTGCCGGACCGCGCGACGATCGCGAACATGGCCCCGGAATACGGAGCAACCATGGGCTTCTTTCCCGTTGATGGTGAGACGATTAACTACCTTCGGGGCACCGGAAGATCCGAGGAACTCTGCACCACGGTCAAGAACTACTTCAAGGCCCAGGGCCTCTTCGGCATTCCCGAGAAGGGCGAGTGCGACTACACCGACCTGCTCGAACTCGATCTCTCCACCATCGTCCCGTCCGTCTCGGGTCCCAAGCGCCCGCAGGACCGGATCGATGTCCCTGATCTCGGAAGCCGCTTCAACGAACTCTTCACCGCGACACCCGCCGACGGCGGCTTCGGCCTCGCGCCGGATGCGCGGGACAAGGCCGTCGCGCTTCACCTCGACAGCCCGGCAGGCGAGTTCGACAACCCGCTCATCGAGGGCGAAACCATCACCGCCACGAGCATCGACACGCAGCTCCGCCACGGCTCCGTCCTCATCGCCGCCATCACGAGTTGCACGAACACGTCCAACCCGAGCGTCATGCTTGCGGCCGGACTGCTCGCAAAGAAGGCCAACGAACGCGGGCTGGAAGTCGCGCCCTACGTGAAGACGTCGCTTGGACCCGGTTCCCGCGTTGTTACCGATTACCTCGATGCGACCGGACTACAAAAGGAACTCGACCAGCTCGGTTTTGAGACCGTGGGCTACGGCTGCACGACCTGTATCGGCAACTCGGGTCCGCTGCACCCCGCCATCGAAAGCGCGGTCAAGGAAGGCGATCTCGTCTGTGCTTCCGTCCTCTCCGGCAACCGGAACTTCGAGGCCCGCATCCACGGGAACATTAAGTCCAACTTCCTCATGTCCCCGCCGCTCGTCGTCGCCTACGCCCTCGCCGGCCGCGTCGACCTCGACCTCTCCACGGAACCGCTCGGCTTTGATTCCGACGATAACCCGGTCTTCCTCAAGGATATCTGGCCAACGCAGGAAGAGGTGCGCGAGCAACTGGACTCGGCGCTGAAACCGGAAGTCTACGAAAAACTCTACGGGAATGTCGACGATGCCAACCCCAAGTGGGGGGAAATCAAGGGCTCGACCGGGGCAACTTATGCGTGGGATGAGAAATCCACCTACGTGCAGCTTCCGCCGTTTTTCGACGGCTACACAGGCGAGGCCGGTGATGTGGTCAATGTCCTCGACGCACGACCACTCGGCATCTTCGGCGATTCCGTGACGACCGACCACATCTCTCCCGCGGGCGCGATCAAGGAGGATTCACCCGCCGGAAAATACCTTATCGAAAACGGCGTGGAGAAGGCGCAGTTCAACAGCTTCGGCTCCCGCCGCGGCAACGACCGCGTCATGACGCGCGGGACTTTTGGTAATGTGAGGATCAAGAACCTCATGGTTCCCGGCACCGAAGGTGGTTACACGACCTACTTCGGAAGCGGTGAAGTAACCGTGCTCGACAATCCGAAAAGCACCGACAACGGAACACCCACCCACATCTACGACGCCTGCATGGCCTACGCCAACGAGGGCACTCCACTCATCGTTATCGGCGGCGAAGACTACGGGATGGGTTCCAGCCGCGACTGGGCGGCCAAGGGCACGCGCCTTCTCGGCGTGAAGGCTGTCGTGACGAAGAGCTTCGAGCGTATCCACCGCTCGAACCTCATCGGCATGGGGGTTCTGCCTCTGAATTTCAAGGACAGCGCCGACTACGACAAGGTTTCCTCCCTGCACGACGCCTCTTTCAGCATCACCGGCTTGGACAACTCCATCAGCCCCCGCGCCGAGGTCACGCTCACGGCGAAAGGCGCGGACGGTTCTACCGTCGAAGTCCCGCTCATCGTGCGCCTCGACACCCCCGTCGAGATCGACTACTACCGCGCCGGCGGGATCCTCCCCTTCGTCCTCGCGCAGATTTTGCGAGGGTAGGAGTCGCCAATCCATTTCGACTCGGGGATAGGTGGATCGTGACCTCCGGGCGCGATGCCGAAACCGTCGAGCGGAGCGAGCAGCTCCTGCGGTCTGCACCCGGATTCCCGGAATGCTCTCCATGAAAAGGGATTCCGCGCTCCGCGCGCAACGGAATCCATCGTGCCCGGAGGTCACGACCCACCTTTTCACTCCACTTGAAAGATAGACGTATTGCGGCTTGTCATCGTGCCCTCGTTTTGGTTCCCTCAAGCCATGAAAATGCGGTGTTTCTGTCGGGCAATCGTGGCGTCCATGTTCGTCGGTTTTTCAGCACTTCAATGCGGCGGAGCCAACGGAATTGCGTGAGTGGACGTCCACGGCTGGAACCAAGCTGACGGCATCGGCCATCGGGGTCGAGCGAGGTGCGGTTTCCTTCAAGGCCGCCGACGGAAGGAGCATCTCGGTTCCTCTCGACAAGCTCGCCGAAGCCGATCGCGCGCTCCTCACCGAGCACTTTGAACTCAACAAGCCGTCCTCCAGCGGGTCGGAACAGGCCGCTGATCTCGCCCACCCGTTGGGGAAAATCGTCGGAGATATCGAGGCGACCTCGGACTCCCATTACCACGTCTATTTGCCGAAATCCTTGAAGGCTGGCCGGAAGGCGCCGCTTCTCTTTTTCACCAATGCGGGCGGCGGAAAACCCGCCAATATCGAGCTCATGAAAGTGGGATCCGAGCTCTGCGGTTGGATCGTCGCCTCCTGCGTGGAATCGCGGAATGCCAACCCCGGAGGCCTTGCGGGCAATCATCGCCACACCAAGGATTGCCTCGAACACATCTTCCCCACACTTCCCGTGGACGAGGAGCGCGTTTACTTCACGGGTGGCTCCGGCGGCGGCGCGACCTCCATGTACAACGCCTCCCTCCTCGATCATGCCGGGGTCATTTGCTGCATCGGATACATCCCGGAAAGCGTCCCCAGCGGCGGCTTTTATCTCTTCATTAATGGCGCAACCGACTACAACCGAACACCCTCCGCACACTGGCGAAGCGAG
>JBCDLR010000028.1:0-18756 GCA_038745205.1 Verrucomicrobiota bacterium | reverse complement strand
CGCTCACGTCAAAGCTTCCCCAGTCGGCGGGAAGAAATTTTTGGTCGGTCACGCCTATCTCGAGAATTGTTCCCAAGCCGCCGTCGATGCGGGAGATGATGACGAGCAGGCAGAGCAGCGCCCCGCCGAGGAGAACGAGAGCTTGAATGGCATCGGTCCAGACGACGGCTTCGATCCCGCCCATGACCGTGTAAAGGATGCAAAGAACTCCGATGGCGAAGATGGCAACGAAGATGTCGATGTCGGTCGCGCTTGAGAGAGCGAGGGCAGGAAGGTAGAGAACGATGGCGACCCGCCCGAGGTGGAAAAAGATGAAGAGCGCGCTCGCGACAAGCCGGGAAGCAAGGTTGAAGCGCTCTTCAAGATATTGGTAAGCGGTAGTAACGTCGAGTTTACGGAAGAATGGGAGGTAGAAGACGACGACCAGGGGGACGATGAGAATCATCGACCATTGCCCGATCCAGGCGTTCATATTCTCGGCATAGGCTTTCGCGGGGATGGCCATGAAAGTGATGGCCGAGAGCATGGTGGCAAAGATGGAGAGACCGGCAATCCACCACGGCACGCGCTGTCCGCCGCGGAAGTAGGCATCGGTGGAGGCCGCCGCCTCGTTGCGCATGAACCAGTAGCCGACGCCGACCATAGCCGTGAGATAGAGGGCGACGATGGTCCAGTTGAGGGTGCCGAAGGGCGCGCGATTGGCCTTTATTTTGCCGTAGAGGACTTGCGTGGAGCGCACCCCGGGCTTGATCTCCCCGGAAGGAATGATGAAGGATTGAGGCATCAGCGGAATGACGGGAACGGTCACGGGAGCGAAGGTATCGGCAGGAAGTTCACCGGTAGCCGTCCAGGTGTTGGTGATGGTGTGGTAGGCCCAGATAGTCTTGGGAAAACCGGGATGTTCGTGTCCCTGGCCGTTCAGTTCGGGCCGCGCGGCCAGTTGCTCCTCGAGGAAACTCACATTCACGCCGCCGAGAAGGAGGAAGTGAGAACTGCCGGCGGGGACGATGCCTTGCGGTGCGGCGGAAAGCCCTTGGGGGAGGTCTGCGAGCCGGGTCCAGTCGAGCGTTTCGGGATCAAGTCGCCACGCGTCGCGCAGAAAGTCGCGTTGATAGGTTTCCATGCGGTCGGTGGCCTGATCGGGATCGCCCTCGGAAACTCGATCGCGCCCACCGACGACATGGATTTTGCCGTCGAAGACACCGGCTGCCGAGTGCACGCGGCCCCGGGCAGAGGCAGGCCACGGAATCATTTCCCAGTGGGGAGAAGACTGGTTGAGATCGAGGCGGAAGCCCATTCTCGCGGTGTTTTCCGTGGTGCGACCGGAGAAGAGGTAGAGTTTATTGTTGAGCGCCACCCCGCTGGATTCGGCGAGAGGAATCGGGAGCGGAGGAAGGGGCGTCATTTCGATCCTGCCTTCCTGCAACCGCACTTCGAAGGCGCTGGTTGTGGGATGGTTGTCCCGGGCGCTCCCGCCGAGAAAGGCGATGGACTGGCGATCAGGCAGTGAGAGAGAAACACCGTAGGCGAGAGCTTCGGGTAAACGAATGGAGGGGGTGGTCCACTTCCCGGTACCAAATGAAAAGACGAAGACCCGGTCGTGCCAGACTTTGGTGCCGTTTTCCCATGGAGGCTTCCCGGGGAAATTGGCTCCACCGGCGACGACAAGATGCTGATCGATGATGCCGGCAAAGAGGCCGGCAAAGCCGTGTTCGTCGGGGAGTGGTTGGAGCTTCTCCCACGCGACCGGTCCCTCCTGCGCGCCAAGATTCAAGCAGAAGACTGCGAGGATTAACCCGCACACGGATCTCACTCGGCGGCTTCCCTGAGATACCCTCATTCCGGCTTTCACTCAATTTCCGTCGGGTCGACCGAAACGAAGACAATGCGTTGGTAGGCGTTCCTGTGTCCGGGATCGCTGGCCTCGAAAAGGACACCGATATTTCCTTCGCTGGTAGGTGTCATGTCGCTGTAGGCAGCTGGGCCGATGTGCAGTAGTGGGCCATCCTTCCAGGTCTTCGCCTCGTCGGTCGAGTAGCGGATTCGCAAGTCACTACGTCCTTTGCCGGTTGGACCGTTGTCATCCGGTCCGGAGAGGAGGATAAGGTTTTCGCTGGTCCGAAGGAGAGCGCACTGCACGACGGGTGGATCGAGAATGGCAGGCGCGGGGGCGTATTGCTCCCAATCGGAATTCTTGGGTGAAAAGGTGTCACCGCCGTCTTGGCTCATGGTTTCTCCCCGTGTTCCGGGAGCGCTTCCATTCTGGTCGCGTGTGTTGAAGTAGAGGTTCCCGTCGCCAAGTTCGACGACGGTGGTCTCGTTAGCATTGAGTCCGTCGTCGTAGGTATCGTCAATCGCGCCGAGCCGCCAGGTTTTGCCGTGGTCTTCGCTGATGACGACCTGGGCGCCGTTGGGCCCGCGATCCACACCGGCGTCACTGAGACGGTGATTGGCCGGGACCACGAGTCGTCCACGGTGGGGCCCATTCTGAATTTGGATGGAATGAACCGGTCCCGTCGCATACCAGCCCCATTCTTCCAACTTCACTTCCGCGGTGATCTCGCGCCGCTTCGACCAGGTCGCACCGTGGTCGTCGCTGTGGATGACGAAGACGCGATCGTTCTCAAGAGTGAAGGGGAGCCAAATGCGCCCGGAATGATTTGGATCGAGGAGATCGACGACCGGGGCGGGATTCCCAACCGTGATCTCCGGGACATTTCCCTCGAAAAGCGCCCGGAAGTTGTTGCTTTCCTGGACGACTTCCAGTCTACCCCAGGTTCTTCCGTGATCTTTCGAGCGCTTGAGCACGAGATCGATCTCGCTGGCGTCGCCGCCTTGGCGGGCTTCGCAAAAGGCGAGCAGATCGCCATTGGCGGCACGGATGAGAGCGGGAATGCGAAAGACCTTGTAGCCGCGCTGTCCCGCTTTGAAGACGGGAACGGCGTCGAAGTCGGTGGCAGTGACGGAAAGCGGCAGCGCGAGGGCGAGGAGAAGCAGTCGGGTCATAGTGTTGAACTAGCGAATGGGGCGGTCTTTGTGTCTGCGTAGGGAATTCCTGCGCCACGCCACGCAGTCGTGACAGAGAGAAGGAAAAAGGTGGAATCGTGAGGCAGCATCAGGATTTTTTTTGCTTGTCGAAAAAGGCAAGGACGGACGCACGGCCGAACTTCAATTGCTTTCGGGTGATCGCTTCGGCGGCGTTGGCATCGCCGTGCTTGATGGAGTCGAGAAGGGCCCGGTGGGTCTGAAGGGTGGTCGTGACGAGTGGGTTTGAAAGCAGTGCAGGTGATCCGCGATGAGCGGCAAAACACTGCGAAAGGACATGTACATCGTTTGTGATCTTGACGAGAAAACGGTTCCGGGATGCGGTGATGAGAACCTCGTGAAAACGCTCGTTGAAATCGAGCCAGCGGTCGAGATCGGCGGCTGTAGCTCCGCGTTTGCGGGAGATGATCTTCTTTCCATGGGATTCCCAGTCGACGAGGATGGCTCCCAGTTCATCCAGCTCATGATCCGTCCGCAGGCGGGCTGCTTGGGCAGCGGCATGTGGTTCGAAGAGTTCACGTACATCGTAGAGCTGCGAGAGTTCCTGGCGATCGACCCTGCGCACAAAGGCACCCGCCCCCGTGACATGATCGACCAGTCCCTCGCTCACGAGCCGACTGATGGCTTCGCGCACTGGAATGAGGCTCATCCCAATCTCACTGGCCAAGGTCCGGTTCACGAGTCGCGTTCCGGGCGTCAGTTCTCCGCTGAAGAGTCGACGTCGGATATGCTCGTAGGCTTTCTCGCTGTGGCTGATGGTGCTCACGGGGGATTCTGGGCGGGAAAATCTCCGGAAAAGGATGGAACAGCTTTGTAATAACATGATATAACATATTCTCAACCGTAAAAACGGCTGATCTTCCCGAAAGATTGATCTGAAATTGCTTCTCTCATGTCTCATACTGCTTCTGCCGCTTCTGCCGTTCCGGCGAAGGCTCCACCTGTCGCAGGTCTTGTTGCGGCGGTTTTCACGCCTTTCGACGAGACTGGGGAGGTGGAGGTGGGGAAGATCCCTCCCATCGTTGACTTTCTTTCCCGGCAGCAAGTGACCGGGATCTACATTTGCGGGAGCACAGGGGAGGCACCGTCATTGACTGTCGAAGAGCGAATGTTGGTGGCCGAGGCCTATGTATCGGCGGCGAAGGGAAAGCTGTCGACGATGGTGCAGATTGGACATACCTGCTTGAAGGATTGCCGGGAACTGGGTGCGCATGCTGCCTCGATAGGGGCGGATGCAATCTCCTCGGTGGCGCCTTATTACTTCAAGCCACCGGACGTTGAGACCTTGGTATCGTTCCTGTCCGAATCGGCGGCTTCCGCTCCCGGGCTACCTTTCTACTACTATCATATCCCGGCCCTTTCGGGTGTCGCCGTGGATCCCGTGGCACTTCTTGAGCAGGGAAGGGAAAGCTTGGCGACATTGCGCGGGATCAAGTTCACGGACGAGGATCTGAGTGTTTTCAACGCTTGTCAGGTCGCGGGAGGTGGCGTCTATGACGTACTTTTCGGAAGAGATGAGATGTTCTTGGCAGGTTTGGCAGCGGGAGCGCGAGGGGCGGTTGGAAGCACGTTCAATATCGCTCCCGGGCTTTATCGGAGGATCTCCACAGCCTATGAGGGCGGGGACTTGGAAACGGCGAGAGACTGGCAGCAGGTGGCCGTGGCCATGATACGGGGACTTCTGGTGAACGGTGGAGAGGCGGCAATCAAGTATGCGATGAGGCGACATGGAATCGACTGCGGTCCAAGGCGGCTCCCGGCACAACAGTTGAATGCGGGGGAGAGAGCGGGCGTTGACCGGGTTTTGAAGGGGCTGGGTTTTGAGGAGTGGGCTCGGGTTTAGTCCCGAAGTTTCCGCGGGAGGAATCGATCCTCAGATGCTGAGGGTGCGAAGAACATGGTAACTCTGGGCGCATCAGTTTGCTCCTGCCCAATCGCGGCTGGCGGTGACGCTCTGCCGAGAATCCGGCGGTTGAGATGGCGAAATCGGCCCTGATATGACTACGCCCCGGTGGGCCAACTCAGCGATTGGCGATCAGGGTCACCCGCGTTCCGTCCAAGGTGTGCGGAATGGCTCTGAGTAGCATGACAACCTGTTCTCCTTGCGTGGGATCGTCGCGGCAAAGGATGAGGGCGGATTCGGAGTCCCGAGGCTGGACATCGAACTCCACGGTGGTTTCGAACAATTCAGTCTGGAAATCGAGATCATCCCTCCCGGGTTCTGAAAAGGCCTTCGTCACGGCCGTGAGTCGCTGGGAGGAAAGGGGGTGAACGGTGACACTTCCCGTGATCCTGATACGCTCGTCCACGACCTCCGGCCTCGCTTCGATGGAGAATCCGTGAAGCCGCACGTCGGAGGTGATTCGACCGTCAGGAAGAAAGATGGGAAGGTGGTATTCACGGACGGAGGAGATGTCTCCTTCCTGTCCCTCTTCGAGAACCATGTCGGGGGCGGCGATGACGCGACTCAGGTTCGCGCCATGGCGCCTGAGCAATGCTTGAACTTCGCCGTTGGGAACGAGACGGTCATCGGTGAGCGCCCCGGAAGGCAAACTCAGCATCGAGGCCGTGAGGCGAAACTGATAGGGTGGCCGGGCCTCTGCTTCCGCTCTTCTCAGAATCCGACGGATTTGTGAGTGATTGGCGGGCGTCTGGTGGACGACGAACTGCTGGAGGCTGGGAAAATAGCGAGCGTAGGTATCGTCCTCGAACTCGACGTCGAAGGCCCGGAACAGGTCTTCGTGGGTCAGCGGCGCCTCGGCCTCCTTCTGGAGCTGCCGGTAGACGTTCTTGCTGATTGTGTAGCGTTTCACCGTCGGGCGGGAATCACCGGTCCCGACGGCAGTGACCCGGTTGAAGGCGTTCCCTTTCTGAGGCGATTTCGCTGTTCCGTCCCTTGAAGACCGCGTTCCGAGGAGCGTAACGAGGATCAGAAGGAGAACGGCAAGGATTCCTAACAACCACCTCCTGTGATGAAACTCGAAGCTCACGTGAGGAAGTCTGCCAGAACGGCTTCGCGATGGCAAGGTCGGATAGGGGAGCGCCTGGGCGGGCCCCGCTGGAGTCACTTTCCCTTGTCAATGCGACGCACCGCCGCCATTCTGGCCATCGCTTCTACTCTCCCATGGCCCACGAAAACGCCCCCGCCGAAACTGAAATAGCCGAACTCCAAGCCGCCGAAGGTGGTGGACTGGGGAAGCGGCTTGCCTACTACACGAGGAAATCCGGACCGGGATGGCTACAGGGCGCGATCACGCTGGGTGGAGGTTCTCTTGCGGGTGCACTCTATCTCGGTGTCATCATGGGATACCACATGATGTGGCTCCAGCCCTTCGCGATGATCCTTGGCGTCATCATGCTGAGTGCGATCAGTTATGTGGTCCTCACGACGGGTGAGCGCCCGTTCGGTCTCGTCAAGGAGCACGTCAGTCCCGTGCTTGCGTGGGCGTGGCTGATTGCGACGATGATGGCAAACATCATCTGGTGCCTGCCGCAGTTCGCGCTCGGAACAGCGGCGCTTCAGCAGAACCTGATGCCGGGAATTCCCAAGGCGGTGGCAGCCGGTGTCCTCCTGATCGCGGGCGTGGTCGTGGTATGGTCGTACAATTCCGGGAACAAGGGCATCAAGTTTTTCGAGCTCGTTCTCAAGATCATGGTCGGCATCGTCGTCCTGAGTTTTTTCGGGGTGGTTGTCGCGCTGACGACGCAGGGGCAACTCGACTGGGGCCAGGTTTTCGGAGGCTTCGTTCCCGACCTCTCGCTCCTGTCCAAGCCGGCGCCCACCCTGTTGCCGGCGATTGAGGCGACGGGAGCCAATGCCGATTACTGGACGGAGAAAGTCTCTAATCTGCAGCGTGACAAGATCATTACCGCCTTCGCGACGGCGGTTGGCATCAACATGACGTTCCTCTTGCCTTACTCGATGCTTCGCAAGGGCTGGGGGAAAGCACACCGGGGGTTGGGGATCTTCGACCTCGCCATTGGCTTGATCGTCCCCTTTGTCTTGGCGACGGGGTGCGTGGTGATCGCGGCTGCCAGCCAGTTCCACGCGACAAGTGATGATGTGTTGCAGATGGTCGCGGATGAGAAGGGAGGGAAGGCGGTCAAGAGCTACTCCAAGATTATCGATGGCCTGAACTCGGGCTTGCATGCGGATGTTGTGGACCCGCTGAAAGAGGCCGTGAAGGCCGCCGAGGAGAGCGGCGACATGCTGGCAATTGACGAAGCAAAGGGGGCACTGAAAGACAAGATGTGGGAGCTTCAGTCCGCGTCGGCGGAGGGTGACCGCAAGATCGCCGCCATGCTGGCAGAGCGCGACAATGCTGACCTTGCGCTGACTCTTGAACCTATTGCGGGTGCGTGGGCGCAGAAGGTTTTTGGGGTCGGAGTGCTTGGGATGGCCATTTCCACGATCATCATTCTCATGCTCATCAATGGTTTCGCGACTTGCGAAGCGGTGGGGGCGGATCCCCGAAGCAACGTCTTCCGTATCGGAAGCTTGATTCCCGCAGTGGGAGTCGTGGGACCCTTTGTCTGGGCGGCGGCCGCGCCGGCCCTCGCCACGCCAACCTCGGTCCTGGGAGGCGCCATGCTGCCCATCGCCTACCTGACCTTCCTCCTCCTCATGAATTCCAAGATGCTCGGCGCGGACAAGCCCCAGGGGGGGAGGGCTGTGATGCTCAATGTCCTGATGGCTACCGCGACCTTGATCGCCGGCTTCGCCTCGGCGTGGGGGCTCTATAACAAAGGACTGCCGGGACAGATCGGCTTGGGCATCCTCGCGGTATTGCTGGTCGCAGGAGTCGCGGGATTCCTCGCGAAACAGAGGGGCTAGTTGTCAGCAGTTCCACAGAACCTTCCTTGGACCCGCTAGAGGGCCGCCATCAACTCCTTCATGCGTTCGCCGTAGACGATGTAGCTCTCAAACATCTCGCGTTGTTTTTCCTCGGGGTCGGTAATCGATTCCGTGTCATGGAAAACGGCGGCAGTGTGCGGCTCGATGGAGATGTAGCCGTCGTATCCGGAGTCCTTTAAGTCGCGGAGGATGCGCTCGACGTCACCGTCACCTTCGCCGGGGAGGGTGAACGTCATTTCCTTTTTCTCATCGTTCCAGACGCCGTCCTTGATGTGGACGTGGGCGATGTGTTCCTTGACCACCTCGTAGAATTCCCATGCGTCCTGGCGGGGATAGGGGCGGGATTTCGAGCGATCGGGATTGAAAACGGGGTTGCCGGTGTCGAAGACCCATTTCATGCCGGGGAGGGCTTCCATGGTTTCCTTCGCGTGCTCGACACTCATTCCTCCGTAGTTCATGCAGTTCTCGTGGACAACGGTGATCTCCGCATCGTCGAAGCGGTTCTTGATGTCCCGTGTGCGCTTGAATCGCTCGTCCCTGTGCTGTTCCGGGAGGTCGTCTTCCTTGCCGTCCTCGAGGATGGCGTAGGTCATGATGCGGACCACGCCGCAGTTGAGGCGCTGCATTCGCTCGATGCACCGGGTGACTTCTCCCTCGGTGATTTCGAAGGGGTCGAGAATGCTGTGGGCCCAATTCCCGATGGTGGAACCGACGCCGCAGACGCCCATTTCTGCTTCCCTGAGTTCCTTTTCCACGAGGCCGAAGGCGTCCTCAGGGATCTCGTGGATACTGCCCTTCCCATGTTCCCCGACCTGCACGAAGCGGGCTTCGATCGTGTCCCAGCCCAACTGCTGGTGGGCCTTGATTTGTTGAGTGAGGGCGTCTCCCGCTTCGTCGGCAATTCCGGTGAGTTTCATGATGCGGCCAATGGAGCGCAACGGGTGCGGTTCGCCAACCGGGAATCCCGCAATATGCGGTCAGCGGAACCAGGAGCGGTGGTCGACGCTCGTGATTTCCACGCATTCGTCGTTCTTCGGGTCCTTGGGGTAACGCAGGTTGATGATGTAGCTGGGTTCCTCGAAGAGGACCTCCGAGATGAGGTCGTCCGCGAAAGGGGCGGTACGGTCGATGAAGCCGTAGAGGAGGAAGTCCGTGCCGGGATAGGTAAGGCGTACCGATTGGTAGGAGAGTTGGTCGGTAAACTGGTAGTTGTAGTAGTCGCCTTCCTTCAGTTTGACGCGAAAGGGAACCGGGTATTGCGGCTTTTCGCGTTGGAATTGCTCGAGCGTCATCGGTTGATAGCGGACACAGAATTCCCAGTCGAGGAGGACGGTGTCGTCGAACGACTCTCCGGCAACGAAGTGATGCCCCCCATCGCCGGAGGCCAGGGCGAGGACGATGAAGCGGGCGTCGTCTTCTTCGATGACCTTGGAGCGAAGGATTTTTCCGAGGTTGGCTTTTTGGAACGGATTCGTGGACTCCCATTGCTCCATGAGAGGGCGAACGCGGTCCGCATGGCGCACGAGGAAGAGCCTCTCCTCCATGTTGTCGGTGAGCATGAAGCGCCTCGCAAGTTCCGCCGTCTTTTCGACTTCCCAGTTCTTGAGAAGGCCCTCCAACTCGTCGACATTGGAGTGGCGCGAAGAGGAAGCGAGGGAGCTTATGCGGACTTTGGAAGAGTCTTGAGACGCCTCCTTGGCGGTGCCTTTACCGGTCAGGAGCATGATGGCCAGGGCGGCTCCAATGCTCAGAGTGAGGGTAAAGGCGAGGCCGAGCGCCGCTTGGGGAGAACTGACAAGATCGAAAAGCCGCGGGCGCCTAAGGTTGGGAGTCCCCGGTTTTCCGCGAAACACATCCCGTTCAAGAGTCTTCGGTTTTCCTTCAGGGAGCGGGATCGGCCGTTCAAAGGTGTAAGTCTCAGGCTGATCCTTGACCGGCTTCACCGGTGCTGGCGCGGGGATCGGGGATGGCTGGGCTGCGGGTTGGATGGGCCCACGAGCGGCGGGACGTTCCCCTTCCACCTTCAGCTTGAGCTTTACCGACTTTCCGTCCTGCTCGATCTGACGAGGGACGGGTTTCAGGTAGTTCTTGAGGGATTCGCGGGGCGGTTCGGGAGTCGCCGCGGGTGGAGGTCTGCGGGAAAGCGGGGTGGTCGATTTTTCCGGTGCCTTCGGCGGCGGGAGGACCGCCTTTTTCGTTTTCAGCGGATTGAACAGGATCTCCGTGGAAGCGCCCGAGTTACGGTTCTCGACGGGGATACGCACGCTCTCGGATTCTGAAGGTGCCGGTTGCGGTTCACGATCGAGCGGACTGGTCTTGTCCTCCTTGCGTCGCGACGGCTTCGCTGGTTTTTCCTTGGCGGTGGCGAGGGTATGTTTTTCCTTCGCTTTTTTCTGCTTTTTCGTTTTCGCGCGCTTCGACTTTTTGGGCTCCCTGACCGGTTTTTCCGTCGCTTCGAAGTCGGCGGAGGAGACGTCGACCGGCGCGTCGCAGAACGGGCAGTCCAGTCCGTCTTCGGCCATGGCGCGGCGGACACGAATGGCCCTGGAGCACTCCGGGCATTGGAGACTCAACCAAAGGCTGACCGGCGCAGTGTCGAGGGTGGGCATGGTTGGACAAGGAAAACAGGCGCCCGCAAGCCTGTTCGAAGGGGGCGGATTATCGCGGAAATACCGCCCGGTGACAAGACCGGATCGGTCTTGCTTCGCTATCCTATTTGCCTATGGGAAAGGTCGTCGTCGGATAAAGAGGTGCGGAAACCTGACGTTTGGCGCAACTCCCGAGGCAGAAGGTGAAGATAGCGGCAAGGATGAGGTAGAGAGGCAGCTTCATTTTCACGTTCACGGCGAAACTCAATTGTTGTTGATGGGCATGTCGAAGGTCGTGTGCCCGATCGAGTGTGTCCGCCGGGACGACGGAGTGGTGCCTTCGAAATTTTCCGCCTTCAGGCGCATTCTCGCGTGGAACTTGCAGTCGTGGATGGAGTCGAAGTACTTCTTGTTGTAGGCAAAACGGACGGTTTGCGGGTAGTCGTTGAAGGAATGCCTGATGTGGATGGGATGTCCCACGTCGGAGGCAGGGAAAGTGAAGAGCCGGTTTCCGTCCTTTCCATACTGAATGGCCTGGAAGTGGAGTTCGTCGGGTGACGAGGACATCTGGCTGTAGACAGTCCCTTCGAACTCCCCGAAGCCGTCTGCATAAAACGTGATCTTCGTCCCTTTCTTCATCACCCAGTTATTGTATTGCCAATCGCCGGGAAGGAAGAAACTCTTCTGCGGAGGAATCGCGGACTGGTCGTCCGAGAAATCGGCCCGTCGCGGTTGGGCCACGGCCATGGGGGTGACGTAAGTCTGCGTGCACCCGGCGAGGAGAGCGGCGAGGAACGCAAGAATGAGGAGGCGGTTGATGCGCATTTGGGATCGGAAAAGTGATGAGCCTCGATGATGGCGAACCTCAACGGAATTGCAAGCGCAGGCTCGAAGCGAAGCAGACCGGAATTGTTACAATTTCTTTGCAATCGGTGGGCGGGGTCGGCAATTTCCTTCAACCACGCCGATTATTTTTGCCTTTCGAGGGACAATCGAGGAGCATCGAGGGGAACTATCTCGCCTTTCCATGTCTGACCTCCTCGACGACCTCCACCGCTCCATCGGAGCCGACGTGCAGCGTGAACTGGGCGGGAAATACCAACTTTCTCCCGAGCAATCCCGAGCGGCACTCGACAAGATCGGGCCCCTGATCTTTGGCGGCTTGAAGCGTCAGATGCAGGACCATGGCGGGGAGGATCGTCTTGAGCATATCGTGACCAAGTACGGGGACCGGGATGGGGTGAGTCAAATCGACCAGTATTTTTCCGAACGCGCCCAGACGCATGAGTCGACAGACCCCGCGTTGGGAGGCTTGCTGGGTGATTCCGGACACGAGGCGGCTTCGCAACTTGACAAGCAACTGGAACTCCTTCCGGGACTCGGGGCGAAATTGATCCCTGTTCTCGCGCCTCTCATTCTCGGGATGCTCGCCTCCAAGGCGAAGGGCGGGAGCGCGGGTGGTTCAGGCGGCGGAGGAAGCCTCGGTGGATTGGGGGCGTTGATTGACCGGGACGGCGACGGCAGCATCCTCGATGATGTTGGCGGCCTGCTCTTCGAGCAGGCGGCGGGGAGAGGCGGCCGGAATCAGTCCTCAGGCTGCCTTGGATTGTTGTTAGGGCGGCTGCTCGGTGGTCGCCGGTGAAGTTGTGGCCTTGACGGGACCGTTAATCCGTTTTCGTGTGCGGGAGTGAGTCCGTCCGGGTTATCGAAGAAAGACCGTTGGAAAGCCCGCGTGGCAAGTGGGGCATTGGCGGGGTTCATTCGCCTCGTGGGGTCGACGTTGCGTGTCGATCTGCAGGATGAAGCTGGACTCACCGGCCGCGAATTTGACGAGCCGCTCGTCTGGATTTTCTGGCACAACCGCATCTTCACGATGCCAGTCATTTACCGCAAATACATGAAGAGTCGCCATGGGGCGGTCCTGACAAGCCCGAGCGGGGACGGTGAGTTCATCGCGCGGGTATTGAAGCGATTTGGCGTCGACAGCATTCGTGGCTCCAGCAACAAGCGCCAGGTCGCTTCCCTTCGTGAGATGGCGAAGTTCCTGTCGAGTGGGAACCGGGACGACGTGGTCATCACTCCGGACGGCCCGCGCGGCCCGAAGGAAGTGCTCGCCCCCGGGGTGGTGAAACTCGCCCAGTTGACGGGAGTCCCCGTTTTTCCCATTCACGTTCGATACACGCGGTCCTGGTGCCTGCGAACGTGGGATGACTTTGCGATTCCATGGCCCTTCTCGAGGGTGACGATCAGGTTTTGCCCGCTGGAAAGGGTGCCCCGGGAGTTGGGCGAAAGGGATTTCGAAGAGTGCCGTCTCCGGCTGGAAAACCTTCTGCGGGGCTAGTCCGCCCTTGGATCAATCCCCGGAGAGCGGGAGGTTTCCGAAGCTTGTGGCGTTGGGTGTGAAGGTCGGGAACCGCGCCCGGCTCTTGCTCTTCATCAAGTCCCTTTCCTGCATGAACCGATCCGAGAGGTCGTCATCGATGTCCCGCAGTTTTCCGCCGAGTTCGACCGGGGTCCAGCAGTAGCCATTTTCGTCGGGGGCGCTGAAAAAGGCGGGGCGCCCGTATTCCCTCGACTCAAGGACGCGTTCTCCCAGTCCGATCTCAAGTTTTCCCGAGAGCTTGTCGTCCCGGTCAATGCGGAGTTGACCGCGAATCGCGAAAAGGTCCGTGACGTCGCCATCGATGTTGTAAATCTCGAGGTAGCTGGACGTTCGACGGAAAGACGCCTTGAGGGTCTCGAATTCAAGGCGCTGCAGCTTTACTTCCTCGGCGAAGGTGGAAAGGGCTGTAATGTTAGGGATGTTTGCAAGGGCGGCGTTTCGGATCGTGAGGGAACCTTCGAGCAACTCAGACTGGTATTTTGAGAGTTGGACGGTGATTTTGGCATCGGCGGTGACGGAGCCGCGAATCCGGTCTTTCCAGGTCGGGATCATGAGTCCGCTGATGTCCATGTGTTCGACTCGCGCCTCCAGGGCCACCGCGTGATCCCCGCTCAGGCCGATCGTCCCGGTGATCGAAGCGCGACCGGAGTCGTCTCCCTCGAAGGCCCGGCCGAAGCGGGAGGAGATGATCTCAATGCCGTCGGGGGCGAGTTCGACCTCGGCACGTGTGAGCTCGAGGCTGGGCCAGCGTGGTATGGAAAAAAGGCCTTTCGAGAGTTCCAGAGTGGCGGACGAGTCGCCAATGGAGTTGGTGGTGATGGAAACACCCTCGAAGATCTTGTCCTCGGAACCTTCCTCCGCCTCTTCCGCTGCGGCGGGCCAATAGATGTTGGTCTGCTCGATGTGCGAGGCACCCAGTAAGAACTTTTCCGGTTTGCTGGTCAGGCCGAACCCGGCCATGCGCATCGCTTTGGCGGAATCGGGTGACGGCCACCCTCCAAGGGTTCGTCCTCCAATTGGGGGATGCAGATGCAAGTCGAGTTGCTCGGAGGCCAGTGCGGTGATGTGCCAGTCCTTGGAGAAGAAGGATTCAGAATCCATGTCCGCCTTCATCAGGTAGAATTGGGCGTTTCGAACGATATCGCCCTCAAGCGGAGTGATGGAGAGGTGGGGGCACGTGATGGCGGTCCCCTTGATGACAAGCGAGCGGAATTGAAAGTCGCTCTCGAACTTATCGGACAGGCGGGATGTCAGGTCTTCCCTGAATCCGGCGCTTTGATAATGCGCGATGGCGGAGAAATAAATCACGGCGATCAGGATCCCGACCGGAATGATGCCGATGCTCAGGACGAAGCGGGTGAATTTCTGGCGTTTTTCCTTGGCGCGCTTCGGTTGTTTCGAACGTCGGACGCGCCTCCGCCGGACTTCAACGACCGTCTGGTCCTCTCCTTCTCCAACCACTTCGAACCCTACTGGCTGGGATTCGCCGCTCGTCGAGCGGTGATTACGCAACCGTTCCACCATTTCATCGACGGGAACCTTTCGATTAAAGCTGTCTTTGGGATCGGACATGGACAACGCGCGGGAGACTAGACCGACCAGCGCTTCAAGGCAAAGAAGAGTGCACGGTTTCGAGGCATCAAAATGCGGCAAGGGTCCAGGTTACTGGTTCCCGATCGTGTTGATCGGGCGCCCGCCTGGGTCGATGATTCTCGCCTTCACGAAAAAGATGATGGCCGTCTGTTGGGTGGAGGAGGCGTTGGTTTTGAAGAGCCGGCCGAGTCCGGGAACAGCGCCGATGAACGGAGTGCGGTCTTCGACATCCTGCGAGAGTTCATTGAGCAGACCGCCGATGACAAGGGTGCTTCCATCCTGGACGAAAACGCTGACCGTTTCGCGGATCGTGCTGAAGACGGGCTGAAGGATCCGGTTCTCGGTGAGGACCTGGGTGCCGTTGGTGATCGGCGTGCCGTAGTTGATGAACCCGTTGAAGCGGACAAGTTCCGGCGTGAGGTTCAGTTCAAGGTTGTAGCCATCGGGCAAAATGCTGGCCTCTACTTCAAGGTTGGTGCCCACTCTACGCATTTCGAAGGCAGTGGGATTGGCAGGGGTCACGGGAATGGTGCCGTCGCTCGGGCCGATGATGACAAGGTTTCCGAAAGGAACGTTGCCGAAGTCTTGAGGAATCTCCGGCGGATCATACTCAGTCGGGTAAATGAATTCGCGAACGACCTCGACCGAAGCCCGCTGGCCGGGGCGTGTGATCGTGGTGGGCGAGGTGATGGTGTCGATGCCGCTGGTTTGGTCCAGCGCGCGTAGAACCACTTGAAACTGGGGATCGGTAAAGGCGCCTTGCACGCCGAAGATTCCCGGGGTCCGTGCGGGCGTCGCCTGCACGTTGTTGGACTGCTGGATTTGAGCATCGATGCCGTCTCCTTCGATGGCAAAGGCCCCGCTGCGGTTTCCGGAAGTGATGGGGTTGCGACCGAGCGGAGTGGTGGAGCCGGGGAGGAACAACGGGTAGTCGAGGAGGGCGTTGTCTCCGGTAACGGGCGCGGAGGAATTCCCGACGGTTCCGCCCGATCCGAAGACTCGATCGGAGCCGGGGAGGTTGAAGCCGTCGAGGAGCCAGTCGAATCCCTTTTCCTCGAGCGTCGAGTGGTTCACCTCGATCATCTTCACTTCGATGATGACATTTCGCGGGCCTCCCTTGCGCACGGCGGCGATGAGCGACTCAACGACGCTGAGGTTGTCAGGGGTATTCCGGATGACGAGTTGTCCGGAATTCTGGTCGATGTTGGCGAAGGCGCCGTCCGGGAAGGAAACGCCTGCCTTCGAGAGGAACTCCTGGGGCGAGAGCCTGCGAATCTCGAGGCCGCTCGTGTCATTGTCATTGCCGCTTGCGAAGGGATCATCGCTGCCGTCCTCTTCCAGCGAGGCGTTGCTGATGAACCCCGGGGGAATGACATAATTTCTCAAGACAAGGTTTTGGGTCGTCGCGGTGAGCGGCTCGATGACCACTGAGAACTCGTCCGTGCGCCACCGTGTCTTCGTTTGACCGGTCACGTAATCGAGAAGGATGGACATGGGGACTTCCTTCAGCTGAAGGGTGATCGGGAGGGAGCGGAGGGTGGCGTCCTCTGCGGAAATGTCGATGACGACGTTCATCGCGACGCCGGGACGGATATCGCGGGCTCTCCGGACCATGTAGTCCACGACCTCTTCAAGGGTTGCCGCCTCGAAGAGAATAGAGGGAAAGATGATCGTGTTCAGCAGGTCGGAAAAGTTCTCCGTTCCTCCCGGGCCCGCCCCGTCGGCGTAGATTCTCTGTAACTCGGCATCGGCGGGAGGGACTTGGGTTTCCCAAAGGGCGTTGACGTCGGAGAGCATGCTGGCGCGTGTCCGGTCACGGGCGCTGGCGAAGTACTGGTTGCGTGCATTTTCCACCTGCTCGATGCCGCGCTGCGCCGCCTTGTTCGTGGGGTCGATGCGCAGGATTTCGTCAAAGTGTTCATGGGCCTTGTCGAAATTCGCGAGGTCATAGAATCCCTTTGCGAGCCGGAAGTGTTCTTCGACATTGCTGACGTTCTCGAGGTGTCGGGGAGTTACGGCAGGGTTGAACCACTCGGGATCGTCAAGGCGCTTGCGCCACCGCTTGGTGCCGGCGTGCGTCGGGTGAACGTTATCGTCGAGGACGGCATCAAGGACGCCCCTCGCTTCCTCAAGCCGACCGCCGCGTGCCAGGTCCTTGGCATAGTCGCAGGCGGATTCCGCCCATTTGTCTCTCGCTTCCTCCCGGAGTCTTGCGGTGACGGGCGCGTCCGGGAGAAGCCCGTAGGCGCGCTGATAGTTTGCGCTGGCTTCGCCGAACTTTCGCTCCTGCATGAGAAGATCCGCTTCGAGGACAAGGGCTTCCGCTTCCGCGGTGTTGGCCTGAAGCTGTTCAATGGCAGACCCGATCAGGCCGGCTGAAGATGCTCCTCCCTGCGGCCCGGCGAGCCCGATCATCACTCCAGAACCGCCGACAAATCCGGCGACGAGCATGAGGAGCCGAGCGGCACGTTTGCGGCCGCCGACGCAGTGTGAAGGGTTGAACATTTAGGGGAAGCCCAATTAAAGCGCCAAATGCGACGCGAAGCTAGGCCTTAATGAGTCCCCGACAGCTTTGCAACCTCAGAATCGGCCCCGGTGGGTCGAACGGCTCCTCCGTGGAACTCTCATCGGAAGTTCCAGCTGGGTTTCCGCCGGGAGTGGCACGCTCCCCGATCCTCGAAGAAGCCGCGAGATTCGACGACCGAAAAGACGCGGGATATGGCGTAGAGCGAGGAGAATGGGGTCCGGCCAACGGCGGATTTTGTTCATTTGAACAGTATCCATGAAACGGGGAGAGGATCAAGTAAATTACGCGAAAGTTAAATAATTTTCCAGACCTTTCCCACGGTTGAATTCTTCTTGTCCGTCCGGGAGTTTTGGCGGGCAAAGAATTGGCAGAGAAGCCTTGAGTCGTGGATAGAGTCGAGCCATGCATCACACCGAGATTGAATCCCTCGACGAGTTGAGAGCCCGGATTGAGGCGGGGAAGGGGCTTTCCCATTGCGTTTTTCAAGGGCTTGATCTGGAGGACTGGTCGGGAGCGCTGGTTTCCGGTTCGCTGCGACACAGTGTTTTCCTCGGTTGCCGAATGACTGGCGAAGCGACGCGATACGCGCTCGGGGAGGGGGCGCTTGTTTTTCCAGAATTGGGAGGCATTCCCTTTCACCCTTACCGGAGCCGTCTCTATGGCCCGGGGGAATTGCTGGCTGAAGGCTATCGTCCCGGAGAGCCGGAGAGTTACGAGGAGACCCTCGACAAGCGCGTCTACAACCACTTCGACAACCACGGACGGGACGAGGCCCAGAGCATTGTGGAAATGCTGGCGCGGCGACTGCATGATCACGCGATCACGGATGCGATGATGGAATTCATCCACGGCAAAAAGGTCGTCGCCATCATGGGAGGACACTCCATTGGCAGGGATGCGGAGGAGTATCGCGAAGTGGTGTTGCTGGCGAAAGAACTGGCTGAACTCGGTTTCCTCGTGACAAGCGGGGGCGGTCCGGGGGCGATGGAAGCGTCGCATTTGGGAGCTTCCTTTGCCGGGGAAAAAGACCATGAAAGGGTGGACGCGGCGCTGGAAATCCTCGCCGAAGCGCCGAGTTACAAGGACAGGATGTGGCTCGATGCGGGTATCCGCGTCTGGGCTGAATTTTTTGACCGCGGGCGCGGGAACGGTGCGGACAGCCTTGGGATTCCAACCTGGCTCTACGGTCACGAGCCGCCCGCGATTTTTGCCAGCCACATCGCCAAGTATTTTGCCAATTCGGTGCGGGAAGAAGGATTGCTCGCAATCGCGAAGCACGGGGTAGTCTTTTCCCCGGGGAGTGCCGGGACCATCCAGGAGATATTCCAGGACGCAACCCAGAACCACTACGTGAGCTTCGAGGTGATAAGTCCGATGATCTTGTTCGGCGAGGAATACTGGCAGACAAGAAAGCCGGTTTACCCGCTGCTTGCGCAGTTGGCGGCGGGTCGGGAATACGCCCGGCATGTCCACCTCGTGGACGACCGGAAAGAGGTGGTCAAAGCGTTAGTCGAGTTTGCCGAGTCGGCCCACAGCTGACGTTTATTGCTCTATGAGAAACAACTATTGCCGCTCGGAAGTTGTTCTTTGCGTTTGAGTTGTGAGGAAAATTCCGGTTTTGTCAGGATGTGGATCGTTAGCTGCTCCGAAACTCCGGTTGCTTTCCAATCATTCCCAACTCGGTTGAGGTATCGCAGGGCACCGCGGGAAGGTAGCTGGCCCTGTTGGTTGCCTGCCTGCCATGAAGTATCCCCGACATGTGTTT
>JBCDLR010000027.1:0-18930 GCA_038745205.1 Verrucomicrobiota bacterium | reverse complement strand
TTCACAGAGACGCCGAATATCAACAGCCCCATTCGGTGAGTAGGCTGATTTTGAGTAACTCAGGCAGACAGCGGCCAACTTTTTCAGCTGAGATCTAGTCAGCATCTCCTTCGATTTTTCGAAGCTTTCGCTCGACGTCGACAATACCTTGCCGATTGAGGGAAATATCTTTCAATCCAAGATCGGAAAGATCGTAGCGCTTCAAGCTCTCAACGATCTTTGCCCGCTTCACCGCATCCTTCCCTTGATTCCGCTTTATGAACTGAGACCATTCCTTCGGGAGCCGACTTGTTCCATGAGAAAGATAAGGCAGCAGTACAGATCGGCATTCAGCTCGAAACTGCTCCTGATTCATCCCTCGATAAACCACTGAAATCTCATTTGCCCTGTTCAGGGGTTGATCTTTTTCATCCGAACCATAGGGAACAAGTCCAGACTGGACGACTGCCGAGGCCGGTTCGGCATGAGCCGGCTGATCATCAAAGAAGATATGAGGTCTAAACGCCTTCAGCACCGCTTTCTTCTCGACGCCACCCATGAAAAACAATTCGTCAACTTTTATACCGTAATCACGAAGAGTGTGAATCACGCGTCGATCGGCCGGACCGCTTCGCCCCGTCACTATTGCGGTCCGAATCGGAAAGTTCTCTTCATCTTCAATCCCTTGCTGAACTTCATTGATCAATTTCAGGAATTCGGCAAACGGCCCCTTTTGCATAGGAACCTTCGCGTTCCTTCGTTCATTTTCATGAAACACTTCAATACCTTCCGCTTGGTATATTTTTTCAGACTCACCGGAAAAAATGACGGCATCCCCATCAAACGCCAAGCGAACCTGATTAGGCACGATATCAGCCGAATCGGGAGAGTCATACAAGACGGCAGCCGCAAAACCATTCTCAATAGCCTCTTGGACATCTTCCCGATGTCGTGAAAGGAACAAGGAAACGTTATATGCCGACAGATATTTCGATACCGGAGTGCCACCGGTGAAGCAACCTCGCGAGATGCCAAGATTCTCCAATCCGTACTCTCGAATCGAATTCATCACCCTTAAGCCGGCTTCCGGCTGGTTCTGTGACATGACAACAACCTCAATTCTTCGGCTCAGATCGAAATTATCATTCAACCGAAGCATCGCCCGAACGAGAGGAAACGCAGGGCCACGGGGGAAGGGCTTCTCCTCGTTTTCAACTTGGTGGCGCACATATGCTTCCCTTCCTTGAGATTCGTAGATCTCATGCTCCCTCTTCGTATCAAAGAGCGCACTAGACGAAATTCCCAAAACTATCTGTTCCGACAGATCTACTGGCATGGCATATTTTCTTTCGATCACTAATCACCCGCGTGGAAAATCGACAGACCACCACAGCCCAATAGTCTACTTCAATATTCGTTGGATACAATTAGTCTCCGACTTCCAATTCATTGACAATCATGATTCTACGGAAGAGCGCCAAGCTCAAGCTAACGAGCGCGATCGATGACTATCGAATAGACGTCCACTCCGTGACCACCAACAAGTTCTGGGCAAGTCAGGCGCAGAAGTCCCCGACCCTTTTCCAAATCGATCACTCCGAGATCCAGCGGCTTGAAGTCCTTCACGAAGTAGTGCGACTCAGCGACACGTTCCTTCGACTTGTCCCAGAGCGGCGGATCGAAGGCTTCTGTGACAGACTTTTCAGTGGTAGAATCTTTGAGGGAAAGGCGAACCAGCGCGCCGACGTTTTCAGGAGGGCAGGTGTAGTAGAGGGTTGCTCTGTATTTACCGGCTTGGCCGACTTCGATATCCCAGGTGATGGCGTCGTCGGGACTGGTCCAGTTTTTGAAGAAGGAATTGTTCGGCGCCTTGGAGCTTCGTTGGATCGTCCCGTGCGGAATACCGTCGCGAGCGGGGAGAGTCGTGGTCTCGTGGAAACCGACGGTGAACGGACGGTCGTCGTTCGTGGCGACGAGCGCCACCATCTCCTCGCGATGGGCCTTTAGGACAACACGGAGTTCTTCGGCGATTTCCGGATGTTTGACGGAGACGTCGTCGTTTTGCCCCCGGTCATTGGCGATATCAAAAAGCGCACCATCATTGTCGAGGCGAAATCGTTCCGTGCGCACGGTCCCCCGTCCTCGCCAGATGCTAAAGAGTTGGCGGTCCGGCCACACGCTCGAATCAGGGTCAGCCGAAAGCAGACCAGCAAAACTTCGCCCGTCCTGCGGCTTGTCCGTTTTTGAAGAGATTCCAGCGAGTTCGGTGATGGTCGGCAGGAGGTCGATGGCGCCGGTGACTTGGGGAACCTGCAATCCAGCCGGGACCTTCTCCGGCCACCGAAGAAAGAAAGGCGAACGCAGCCCGCCTTCGTCAATCGAGCCTTTCTTCCCTTTCATCCCACCATTCCATCGCCAGGAATTGGGACCATTGTCGCAGAACAAGGCGACGATGGTGTCGGAAGCGAGTTCCAATTCATCGAGCTTTTCGAGAACGCGTCCGACGTTCCAATCGATGTTCTCGCACATCGCCAACGCCGCACGCGTCGCGGGCAAGTCTTCCTTCTTCGGATCGCGATGCCGCATGGCTGGATCCATATCGGCAAACTTCTCATAGAAATCATCGTCGATGTAGAACGGCGAGTGCGGCGTGTTGTAGGGAACATAGCAAAAGAACGATTCGTCGTGGTTCTCCTCGATAAAGGCCAGGGCGTGATTGGTCAGGTCATCGGTCAGGTAGCCCTCTCCTCTCACACGCTCGCGATTGTGATCGATCGGCGGACTGAAGTAGTGCCCCCAATGGCCGGAGGTGAAACCATAGAATTCGTCAAACCCGCGGTCCAGGGGATGGTAAGGCGACTGCGTCCCGTTGTGCCATTTGCCAAAGATCCCCGTCGCGTATCCCGCCGCCTTGAAGAGATCAGCAATGGTCGTTTCGTCCGGATTCAATCGCCCCTGCCCTTCGCTCACCCCACTCACCCCCGTGCGCGGATGGTAGCGCCCCGTGAGGAACTCAGCCCGCGTCGGCGCGCAGACCGCGCAGACATAAAAGTTCTCCAACGACGCCCCGTCGCGCGCCAGCGAGTCGAGATGCGGCGTGCTGAGGTTCGTGTTCCCATGCACGCTCAAGTCACCCCAGCCCTGATCGTCGGTGAGGAAGATGACGACGTTTGGGCGGTCGGCGGTGGCGGTCCGTGACTCCGATGAATAGGTGTCGCGCACTGCCCCGAGCGAGCAAAGCGAGCATATAAGAACAGCGAAGCCATTTCGCAGAGCCTGCCGCAGGCAGGATAAAGACGCAGAGATGCAGAGGAGGATTAGGGAAAAATGCAGGACGAGGCGCGGTCGAGGCATGTCGGTGATGTTAATGAGAGTGATGTTCGCGAGCAAGAGAAAGGCGGTGCTCCACGAAAAGGCACAAAACCCTTTTCGCGTCCTTTCGTGTTTCCCCAAGAAACGCGGCGCTTCCCCTGACACGATTTCGTCATTGCTCGGAGGTTCCCGGCTTGGCACCGTGTCATATATCTGAATGAAAAAAATCCCCGCTCTCCTTTGTGGCTCTTTCTGTGTGCTCACCGCAACCGTCCTGGGAAATCCAGCGCCACCAAGCGACACTCCGAAGCTTGTCGCCCACCATCCGAACATCGATGAAGTCACTCTCTTTTCGTCGGCTCCGGATATCGTCACGCCGATTGGAGTCGCCGTTGCGCCGGACGGGCGCGTCTTCGTGCAGGAAAACCACACGCACAAACGCGCCAAGGATTACGCGGGACCTGAGAAGGACCGCATTCTTGTCTTCGAGGATACCGATGGAGACGGCGTGGCGGACAAGCGGTCTGTCTTTCACGAAGGACTCGTCTTCACGACCGATCTTTTATTCGGTCCCGATGGGCATCTCTACGTGGCCACGCGCTGGTTCATCGGACGCTTTCCCGACGCGGCCACTTTAAAGAAGGCGACGGGAGATCCCGAAGTCATCATTCGCTGCGAGACCGACGGCGACTACCCGCACAACGGCGTCGGCGGGCTTGCCATCGATCCCGCCAATCCGGAAACGCTTGCCTTCGGGTTTGGTGAGAACCTGGGCGCGGATTACACCTTCGTCGGTTCCGATGGCGTGAAACTCTCCGGTGGCGGCGAAGGCGGAACAACCTACCAGTGCCAAACGGATGGCACCGGGTTAAAACGCATTTCCACCGGACATTGGAACGCGTTCGGCATGGCCTACGACTTGGAGGGAAACCTGTTTTCGACCGACAACGATCCGAACAGCACGCCACCGAATCGACTCCTTCACATCATTCCCGGCGCCGACTTTGGTTTTGAATATCGTTACGGCCGGTCTGGTAGACATCCACTGGTCGACTGGTACGGACAGAACCCCGGAACTCTCGGCATGATCGGCGCCCTCGGCGAAGCGGCGAGCGGCGTGATTACCTACGGTCCTCGCCAACTCCTCTCCGCCTCATGGACAGACAATCGCATTGATCTTCACCCTCTCCAGGTTCAAGGAGCCTCTTTCACCGCTGATCGCGAACCCTTCGTCACCGGTCCCGACGACTTCCGCCCCGTTCACTTCGACTATTCGCCGGACCGGAAGGCGATCTATTTCACCGATTGGGTCGACCTTTCCTATCCCGTGCACGGCAAAGGGAGAATCTGGAAGATCTCGCTGAAGAAGCCCATCGATCTCACCCCGCGACCGCGGAAAGACGCGAAAAAGTTCGCGCCGGAAGAAGCGCTGCAAGGGCTCGGAAGTCCGGATCCCTATGTCCGCACGGCGGTCATGGATAGTTTGAGGCAACAGCCGGAGGCGCTCCGGGGATTTGACTGGAGATCGGATTCCAACCCGGTTGCCCGTGCCCATTATGCGATCACGCTGAAGCGCCTCGATCCTCGCGGTGAGGCGAAGATCATTCCAGATTTGCTCGCGGATCCCGATTCCGATGTTCGCTATGTCGGCATCAAGTGGATCGCGGACGAGGGGCTCTCTGATTACCGGTCCTTGCTTTTGGCGCAACTCGATCGTGATGACTTGAAGCGGCGCGACCTCCTCGCCGTCGTTGCTGCATTGGCGGAAGTGAGCGGCGATATGAAAAAGGAGTTTTCGCCGGGTGAGGCGCTGTTGGCCATTGCGCAGGACAAGACAAAGCCGGCTTCGCTTCGGGCCCTTGCTCTGCACGGAGTGCCCGTGAACCTGCCGAAACTCACCGCTCCCGCGCTCAGCCAGTTGGCCCGTTCGCAGCACCCCTCCGTGCAACGAGAAGCAGTGCGTGCATTGGCCAGTCACCGCGATCCATTGAGGGTCAACGGACTCACGCAAGCCGCGAGGAACCCGAACCTGGACGCCAACACCCGCGCCGATGCCATCGCTGGACTCGCCATCTTCGCAGAGGAAAAGCAATCGCTCCTGAAACAGCTCTCGAAAGACAAGGCCGAACCCATTGCTGCAGAGGCAACCCGCACCCTCGCGGCCGCCGGGCTGACGCCACGCCAGTTGGAACAAAAACCAATGATGAATGACATTGCCGGCTGGGAGGCGCTACTCGGAAACCTCCCCGGCGAACCCGATCTCGAACTCGGACGCCGCCTTTTCTTCCATCAGCGGCTCGCAACCTGCGCGAATTGCCATGCGATGAATGGTCGCGGCCTGGAGGTCGGACCTGACTTGACAACCCTCGGCGAGCAGGCCGGTGGCGGACTCACCTGGCTCCTCACCCACATCCTTGATCCCAACGCCGAAGTCGCCCCGTATTTCCGCCCGCAGATGATCACCACTCGTGACGGGGAGACGCGGATGGGATTCATCCTCGGCAAGGAAGGCGCAGCACAGGGATACATCGGACCTGACGGGCAGACATTCTCGATCCTCAAGAAAGACGTCGTTTCCCGGCAGGAAATGCCCATTTCCCTTATGCCCCCCGGGTTGCTTCTTCCGTTGTCGGCGAGCGAGATCCGTGATTTGCTGGCCTATATTCTCAATGGGACGGAGTAATCGCGCATTTGTGAGGAGCCTGAGCCGCGGGGCGATGGCCCTCCTGCTCACCTTGCCATCCAGCGCGTCCGCCGAGTCGCCGACGAAGGAATCCTCCCCGTTCGCGCAGCGACTCGCCAAATGGTTGCGCCCGTCAGTGCGGGAGGACAAGGACTCTCTTGCTCGCTTCCGCGAGCGCCTTGCGGAACTGCCGCCACTCTCGCCCGGCCACAGCGGGAGGAACATCGGGCTCCACAGCCGCTTTCAGCCAAGACGGGATACCCGTTTGGATATCACGATCGATCTCGGGAGTTACCATCCCGTGGAGCGAATCGTTGTCTTTCCCGTGCGGGGCACGTTTCGCGGAACTCGCGTTGGCGGTTATGGATTCTCACCGCACTTCGTTCTTGAACTCGCCATCGATGCCGATTTCTCCGAGCTGGTTCATTCCGTCGATTCCCAATCCGTTCCCCTCCCGCCCCGCCCGGATTTCCCCACACAGTTTGTTCTCGAAGAACCGATCGAAGCACGATTTCTGCGACTCCGTGTCCTCGAACACTGGACCCGTGAAGATGGGCGATATCTCAGCGCCTTTGGCGAGCTGATGGTGCTTGCAAACAACCGCAACGTCGCCCTCAGGGCCAAGGTGGATGCCGTGTCCTTTACCAGCTTTCCCGACTGGCACCATGCCTTCATCGTGGACGGCCAGACTGACTTGGGACTGCCGGTGAGCTCGGAGCCGAGCCAGACAAATGGCTTCCTGACCCAGGGGTCCAGGGACCAATTGGCCAAACGCTGGATTCAACTGGAATTGCCTCGAGTCGTCGAAGTGGACGACGTGACGCTTATTCCGGCGCAGCCCGTGGACGCCCCGGACCAGTTCGGACACGGATTCCCCCGAAGGTTCCGGCTAATGCTCTCAGAGGACGCTGATTTCGCCAACGCCCAGACCCTTTATGAATCCGAGGAATGGGTTTTCCCGAACCCGGGAGACAACCCGGCGGTGTTCGCAGGCGAGAGGCATCCCACCCGTTTTGTGCGACTGGAAGTCAGTGAATTGTCGCGCATCAATTTGGAAAGGAGCAGTATCTCGCTCGCCGAAATGCAGGTCTTCGAGGATGGGGAGAATGTCGCTCTCGGCGCGAAGGTGACCGCAAGCGACGTCTTCGACGTCGAGCGATTCCTCGATGTTTGGCGCCCCGAATACCTCGTCGATGGCTACAGCAGCCAGAATCGCCTCATCCGTTTGGAGGATTGGCTCGACGGTCTGGATGAACGCCGGGAAGTCGAGACTCAGATCGCAGGCTTGGAAAATCAAATCGAAACGCGCACCCAACACACCTTGAGTTGGGTGCTAGGCGGGGCAAGCCTGTTCGCTCTCTCTTCCATGGGCGTCATTGGACTGCTCATCGTGCGCCGCAAGCAGTCCCTTGAGCAGCAACAGGAAGAACTCCGAGCCCGCATCGCCCGCGACCTCCACGACGACCTCGGTAGCCGGCTCGGCGGAATGCGCCTTCTCAGCGAGGGCCTCCTCGGCGCCGAAGAACTTCCCGAGGAATTGCGAGGCGACCTTGATCTGCTGCGCCAGTCGAGCGGCGAAGCGACCGACGCCATGCGGGACATCGTCTGGCTCCTCGATACCCGTGAACGCTCCCTCGAGAAACTGCGGCAGCAAATGAAGCGCCTGATCCCTTCCATTGTCGGTTCGATGCCCTGGGAATTCCATATCGACGGCGCTCCGGACGCCGAGGTCGATTTTGAGTTTCGCCGGCAGGTCGTTCTCGCCTTCCGCGAAGCGCTTAACAACGCCGTTCGGCACTCTGGAAGCGATCGCGTGGAATGCCGCATCGGCGGCGATACGGAGAATTTCTCTTTCGAAGTCGAAGATTGGGGACGCGGTTTCGACGAAGCCTCAGTCAAGAGAGGTCTGGGTCTGAATAACCTGCACAAACGCGCCGACACCTTGAAGGGCAAAACACACATTGAAAGCACTCCAGGAACCGGCACGGTCGTCAGGTTCAAGGCGCCCTACCGTCGAATCAAACAACACCGACTTGCATGAGCGACAACCCTGAATCCATCTCCGTCTGGCTTGTGGAAGATAACGAAGTCTATCGACGCGGCCTTTCACGCGCCATCGACTCCGCCGACGGCTTGAGCTGCCCGGAGGCCTACGCGGACGCCGAGTCTGCACTCGCCAAAATCGAATCCGACTCGCCGCCCGATGTCATTCTCCTCGACGTCGGCCTCCCCGGCATGGACGGTCTCAGCGCCCTCAAACGGTTCTCGAAATTGATTCCGGAAACCCGCATTGTCCTGCTCACGGTTTTCAACGACACCGACAAGATCTTCAATGCCGTTTGCGCGGGAGCCAACGGCTATCTCCTCAAGACCGCCTCCACCAACCAGGTCCTCTCCGCCGTTCGACAGGCCGCCGCCGGTGGCGCTCCCATGGATCCCGACGTCGCCGGGCGCGTCCTCACTCTTTTCAATCAGCTCGCCGAAACCAAACCTACGCAAGCAGAGGACTACGGCCTGAGCGACCGTGAAAAGGAGATCCTCGAACAAATGGCAAAAGGCCTCGTGAACAAGGAGATCGCCGACGTCCTCGACATCAGCCCCCACACGGTCGTCAATCACCTCCGGAGCATCTACGCCAAGCTTCATGTGAATACGAACACGGGGGCGGTGGCCAAGGCCATCCGCGAGGGGCTGGTGTGACAACATCTTGTCATTGCTGCCCCCCGGCAGTCTATAGCAGGGTTCCATGATGCGATCCGCTCCCCTCGCCCGAATTGCCCCTTTGATGAGCGCCGCCATGCTCTGCCTGCTCCTGGGGTATGTCGCACTGAAGGAAGATATTCGCGCTGAGGATGCTGGCCCTGATTCGGTCATGAAACTGATCGATTCCTTGAAGATGACCGAGGCGCAGAAACTGGCTTTTCAGGAGCAGGAAACGCTTCGCAAAGAGTCTCAAGCCACGCTCCAGCAACTGGAGGGCGAGAAGCGCCGGGCCGCGGCTGAAGCCTTTCAGGCAAAGCGAAAGGCAGCGCTTCAGGAGCTGTTCACCGACGAGCAGTGTAAAAAATGGGATGACTACTGGACTGCCCACTTTAGCCGTCCAAACAACGAACCAACACCACAAGAGAATCCAGAATCTCCTCAACCGGCCATTCCTCTCGATGCACCAGACTTTGAAAAAGCGAATGGACGGTTCCAGGTCGCGAAGAGGAACGGGCGCGTCACCTTGGTCAACCCGGACGGACAGCCTTTCTTCTCCCTCGGGGTCACCCACATTGTCGCGATAGGAGCACCCACCGGAGGAGAGCCGAATGTCATGGCCGATCGCTTCGGTGGTGATTGGTCCGTGATGGCGCAGAAGGTGAACGAGAATCTTCGCGCCTGGGGATACAACTCGACCGGCTATGGCACGCCCCGTCCGCTTGGAGAGTTGATTCCCTACGCCGAAGGAGTCCATACGGCAGACACCTCGATGTATTTTGGGAACAAGCAGTTTTCCTACCCGGACGTATTTGACCCGGCCTGGCAGGACAAGGTCAAACAGACCCTGCGGAGGAAAATTGAGCCCCACAGGGACAACCCGAACCTGATGGGAATCTATTGGACGGACATGCCCTTGTGGGATCTCAAGTATGGCCAGCGTTCCGGAAAGACCAATTGGGTCGAGGCCATGAAAACACTCCCGGAAGAGGCGCCCGGCCGGCAGCGCTACGAGGAGTTTGTGGCCGAGCGAGGAGACGAGGCCACTGACGAGGAGTTCTTGCGCCTCATTGCACGCACTTACTACAAGGTGCTCGGAGAGGAGACCCGTCGACTGGCGCCGGACAGCATCATTTTCGGAGAGCGCTATGGTCCGAATATGACGCCCAGCTTGGTGATCGAGGAAGCGGCGCCCTGGATCGACGCCGTGGCCGTGCAGCCCTATGGAAACACATTCAATGTCGCTGACTTCGATCGCATTCATCGCGCCTCCGGCGGCAAGGGAATCATCATCTGCGATCACAACATCAGCTTCCCCACGAAAGAGCACCCGAAGACGATGTGGACGCAACTGCCGACAATCGAGGAAGTCGCTCAGACCCATGCTCAATACGTCAACGATGCCCTCTCCAAGCCTTACATTCTTGGCTACCACCGCTGTCAGTTCATTGATCGCTTTCAGGCCCACTTGGGCGTTCTCAAGCAAGGCCTGATCAAGGCCGACGGGAACCCCCATGAAAAGCTTGTGACGCTCGTGACGGAGACCAACCACGAAGTCCTCGAATGCTTCGCGAATTGGGAAGGACGGAACGGCGAGCCAACAGCGAAGGAGAATCGTGACAAGGCGGCCCGGTCGACCGGTGCCACGAAATCAGACGGCCCTTTTTTCGGTGATTTCGACGACATCAAGACGGAAGCGACCGGCTTCATTGACGTCAAAGAAATCGACGGCAAGTGGTGGTTTATCGATGCCAACGGCTACGCCTTTTTCCCGACGGGTATCACGCATTCCCAGCCCTTCCCCGGGATTGTGAAGCAGTTCCCTTCCTCCGACGCTTACTATAATGCCGCGTTTGAGAGAATGAAGGGCTTCGGCTTCAACTCATTAAGTGTCCTCAGCGGACCAGCCCAAAAGATCGCCCAGCAAAACCGGATTGCCTACACGCACACGATTAACCTCGGGATTCCTCACGGCTCCACCTACAAGTCGCCCCATTACTACCGGGTCGATCCATTTTCCCCGGAGTACGAAACCAAGGTGGAAGCCAGCGTGAAGAAAGCCTGCGCCATGAAAAAGGATGACCCCTTCCTGCTTGGCTACAGCTATGGGTTCAATCCTTTTCAAATCCCGCACAAGTGGATCAATCATCTCCTTTCGCAGGGAACGACCAGCCCGGGCAAAGTCGCCCTCGTCGACGTTTACAAGGAAGTCTATTCCGGAGACATCGCGGCTTTCAACGCGGCCTATGGAAAGGACTTCTCCGGATTTGAAGACATTCTTGCCAGCACCGACATCGCTTACGAGGAATCGCTGAATCCCTGGCCAGGCGAGAGCATAGACCGGCCTTTGAAACGTGATTTCGATCAACTCGTCTACACCGTCATCGCCAAGGTGCACGAGGTCGCCCATCGCCATGTTCGCAAAAACGATCCGAACCACCTCATCCTTGGCTTCTACTTCAAGCCTTACAACGCCAACCTCGGCCTCTACCAAGCAATCGCCCCCTTCGTCGATGTCCTGTCACCCCAACATCACGTGGTCTCCGAGTATCACCAGGACGGAACCTTCAATTCCGACGCCAGCATCATCAATGCCGCCGACATTACCCTGCGCACCGGCAAGCCGATCTATCATGGCGATCAATGGCTCGGCAAAGTAGTCCCAGGGATGACAGCGCAAAGGCTTCGCGGCAACCGAAGCCGCTATCCTTTTTTCCCTCGCAGGAGCATCGTGGCCAGGTTTACGGGTCCGTTATGAAGAGTGTGTTGGCCTCCTCCGAAATCGTCGGCTTCTCCGGCTGCGCCACCTTCTTTGACAACCCCGAAATCAATGGAAGCCACGGGGGAAACAAAGGTCTCTTCAATACCCGGCTGATCGACAAGACGGCCTTCACATCCCACCTCGGGAAAATCAACGCCGAAGTCTACGATCTCAGGACCCGGGACTACACGGCGGAGGAAGTCGCGGCGCTGGGCAAGGAAGCTGCTGGGACCATGAAGCGAGCGGCGAACTAGGTGGCACCGAGGTCCATGGGAGCTCCTTTGGCAAGATCACGTCATTGCGACAGATTCGCATTCGTCTACTCTGGAATTGAATGCGCCACCTTCGAGAAACGCGACTTGGTATGCTGTTGTCGTCTGTCCTGCTGACATCGGTCGGGCTCGGCTTCGCCGCACCGCCCAGGTCGCTTGACGTCTTTCTCGACCGGCATTGCCTCGACTGCCATGACGGCGAAGTCAGCAAGGCCGATCTCAACCTGGCGGATTTGGAGTTTGATCTGAATGACAGGGCCAAGTTTAAGACTTGGCAGCGTGTTTTTGAGCGAGTGCGCGACGGCGAAATGCCTCCCGCCAACAAGAAGCGTCCTGACGCCAACGAACTGGCCGAGCTTCTTCCCGCCCTCAAGGACCCACTACTGGCCGCAGACAAAATCGACGTTGAAGAGAAGGGCCGCGTGCGCAGTCGCCGTCTCACCCGCCAGGAGTACGAACACACCTTGCATGACCTCCTTGGCATCGACCTGCCGGTCAAGGATCTCCTGCCCGAGGATCCCGCGTCCCATGGCTTCGAAACCGTCGCGGACGTGCAGCAACTCTCCCACTACCAGTTGGCCCGCTACCTGGATGTCGCCGACCAGGCGTTGTCCGAAGCCTTTGATCGTGCTCTTCACGGGGACGACACCTACGAAGCGGAATACGCACCGTCGCAATTGTCGCGGGGAAGTGGGAGACGCAATTACCGGGGCCCCGAGACTCGCGATGGCGAGAGTATTTCATGGCCGCTCTTTTATGTGCAGTTCTACGGACGAATGCGTTCCATCCGGGTACCGGAGGACGGCTGGTATCGAATCACGCTTCGTGATGTGCGTGCCGTCAATCCGGTGACGAGAGGGACTGTCTGGGGAACCTTGCAATCGGGGGCTGGAGCCTCTGCCGACCCGATGCTCTATGACATCGGGATCGTCGAAGCGACCGAGACTCCTCAGGATCTGCACTACGATGCCTGGCTTCGGCAACGGCATACCCTGATCCTGACGCCAAACGACCGAACCCTCCGCATGCCCCGCACGCAGAGCGGGCGACCGGACACGGCCACCTACCAACGGCGATATGAAGAGCAGGGGTATTCAGGCATCGCGCATCGTGGTATCCGCATCGAGCGCATCCACCCTAGCGGCGAGAGCGCAGAGGTGCGCCAGCGCCTACTCGGCGACCTGAACCTGGAGGCGGCAAAGAACGATCCGAAAGCCGCCCTCAACCAAATGATCACGCGCTTCGCCCACCGGGCGTTCCGGCGTCCCGCCATTGAAGCGCAAGTGGCGCCATACCGGGACATTGCGGAGGCCGCCCTCGCCGAAGGCGAATCGTTCGAAGAAGCGCTCCGCGGCGCCTACATCGCAATCCTCTGCTCTCCGCGATTCCTCACCTTCACCGAGAAGACGGGACAACTCGATGACTATGCCCTCGCCTCGCGGCTCAGCTACGCCTTGTGGGTGAGCATGCCGGACGGGAAACTCATGCAGGCCGCAAGCGAAGGTGCGCTCCGTAATCCCAAGGCCCTCGACGCTCACATCAACCGAATGCTTTCCGATGCCAAGTTCGAACGCTTCATCAACAGCTACAGCGACCAATGGCTCAAGCTAAACGAGATTGGCTTCACCAACCCGGATCGGCGCCGCTTCCGCACCTTTGACCCGGTCGTTCAGGAATCCATGCTTCAAGAGACCCGCGCTTTCCTTCGCGAGATGATTCAGTCCGACCGCCGCGCCGCCGATCTCGTCGATGCCGATTTCGTCTTCTGGAATGATCGTCTCGCGCGGCACTACGAAGTCGACGCAAAACTCGAGCCCGGCCAAGGGTTGCAGAAGGTCTCGCTGCAAGAGAAGAACGTGCGCGGCGGGCTCTTAACGCAGGGGGCGATTTTGAAGGTGACCGCCGACGGCTCGGTCACCTCCCCCATCATTCGCGGAGTTTTCGTCAATGAGCGCATCTTGGGCAAACACCTCGCTCCGCCGCCGCCGGGCATTCCGGCGATTGAGCCCGACATCCGCGGCGCAGTATCTATTCGCGACCAACTGGACAAACACAGTTCCAGTCAGACTTGCTTCTCTTGCCACAAAACCATCGATCCGCCTGGACTGGCCCTTGAAAATTTCGATCCGGTCGGGAGATGGCGCACACGCTACGGCGGCGGTCGCGGCGCAGCGGTCGACCCCGCGGGTGCCACACCGGAAGGCGACCCCTTTGCCGATATCCTCGCCTGGAAAAAGATCTACGCCCAGCGCGACGAGCAACTCGCTCGCGCCTTCACCAAGCAATTCCTCACTTATGCGACCGGCGCCTCCATCCGCTTCAGCGATCACGCGGCGGTCGACGAGATTGTGGAGGATTCAACGTCCTCTGACTACGGCTTGCAGACCCTTATGAAGGCCTCACTGGCCAGCCCGATTTTCACGCACAAATAACCTCCCATTGGAAATTCACTCCCATCAAAGGCGTAAACATCAACTCTAGCGGCAGGAATTTTCGTAAAGTTCGCAACTTGTCTGACTAGAACGCTAACTTCGATCATGAAAATCCTCGCCTTTGGCGCCTCCACCAGCTCTAAGTCAATCAATCGGCAACTGGCCAATTACGTTGCCGGTCAAATTGCTGGATCACAGGTCACCGATCTCGATCTGCGTTCGTTCGATTTGCCGCTTTATAGCGTCGACGAGGAAGAGTCGAACGGTATCCCGGCAGATGCTCATCGGTTCCTCGAGTTGATTCAGTCTCACAATGCTCTCGTCATTTCACTGGCAGAGCATAACGGCTCCTACACGTCAGCCTTCAAGAATCTCCACGACTGGACTTCCCGGATCGAGATGAAACTCTGGTCGAACAAACCGATGCTGCTGCTCTCCACCTCCCCTGGTGCACGGGGAGGAGCTGCCGTGATGGAGTCAGCCAAATTGACCTACCCGCATTTGGGAGCCGACGTTCGAGCAACTTTCAGCCTGCCCTCGTTTCAAGAGAACTTTGATCCAAACCAAGGCGTTACCAACCCTGATCTCGCACAGAAACTGAAGGAAGCACTTTTGTCGATTCAAGGTTGAGCCTCGACCCCGCGCCAACCAAAAAACCAATTCAAAAATTCCGAATTGAAAACCACTCCCATGAAAAACGTAAACGTCAATTTCGGCACCAGGATGTCCCGGAGAACGCTGCTCCGCGCAGGCGGCGTTTCCCTGGCACTTCCCGTCCTCGACGCCATGACTCCAGCGTTTGCGAGGACGCAGGAAGCGGAACATGCGAAACGCTTCGTCGGCGTCAGTCTCTCTCTCGGCCTTCACTATCCGCACTTGGTACCCGAGACGGCCGGAAAGAGCTATCAGGCCTCTCGCTATCTCCAATCCTTGCAGGATATTCGAAACGATTTCACCATCGTTTCAGGATCGTCACACCCCGGCGTCAGCGGAGGCCACTCGGCGGAAGGCAGCATCTTTTCCGCCTGCCCGAACCAAGGCGGTTCTGCGTCACGCAACACCATTTCGTTGGACCAGCTCATGGCCAAGCATCTCGGTCATGAGACGCGTTTCCCCTCCATGGTGCTCAACACTTCCGGACAGAACAGCCCTTCCTACACAGAAAACGGGGCGATGATCCCGGCCGAAAACCGGGCCATGCGGCTCTTCACCAAGCTCTTCGTCGACGACACGCCTGCCGAGCAGGATCGCCAATCCCAGCTCATCCGCCGCGGTCGCAGCATCATGGACGTCGTCGGCGCCGAAGCCAAAACCCTGCAGCGCGAACTGGGGGCCGGCGACCGCGACAAGTTGGACGCCTGGTTCACCAGTGTGCGCGAATTGGAAGGCCGCCTTGTTGCCAACGAAGAATGGATCCGACGACCCAAACCCAAGGTGTCGCTTGAGCCACCCGTGAACGTGCCGCGGAACAACGAGGTCGCCGTCGAAAAGATCTTTCTCGATATTGTGCACATGGCCTTGGCGACTGACTCCACGCGCTTTGTTACCCTGCACACCACGGGCAACGGCGTCTCCGACATCGAGGGCGTCGACGACGGTTACCACAACCTCAGCCACCACGGCCTCAACGAGGAAAAAATCCGCCAACTCAGCGTCGTCGAGCAAGGCATGATCGACGCATGGGGAGCCTTTCTGCGAAAACTGAAACAAGATCAACTGCTGGACGAGACCATGGTCCTTATGACCTCCAATCTCGGCAATGCCTCCGCACACCGCAACGACAACCTGCCCGTTCTGTTTGGCGGAGGCGGCTTCCAGCACGGACAGCACCTTGCCTTCGATCAGAAGAACAACTATCCCCTGCCCAACCTATACCTGAGCGCCCTGCACCGGCTCGGATTGGACATCGACAGTTTCGCGACCACCTCCACGGATATGCAAGGTCTCGAGACGGGTTGAGCTGCCTTCGATCACTGCTCAGTTTTCACAGAGCCGTCGAGATGCCTTCCTGCGACAGGGTCCATCTTCGTATTATTTCATTGGTTACTGTAGTCCGAGCCGGTGTGACTCCGTTCTACGCTTCTTTGCCAGTCGAGGAGTTTCTTTCTGAGTGGTTCGGCGATCTCGGGGTGTTGCATCACCAAATTTGTAGATTCGGTCAGGTCGTTATCCATGTCATACAATTCGAATACCCCCGGCTTGGGTTGGACGAGCTTGTACTGGTTGCCGCGAACGGCTGAGATCCCACCGAAGTTTGTGCTTTGCGCGACTGGATGCACAAAATTCTGAAATTGAATGCTTTCGATTTTTGAAGTCGGAATGTCGCCCATAAGAAGTTCCGGCTCCATGTACCATTCTAGTTTTTCCGTTTCGACTTGCTTGAAGTCGTAGTACCAGAAGCAAATGGGCGAGGGGCGCTCAGTCAGATTCTTGTTCAGTATGTTTTCTATACTGATACCATCCAAGGGGCGTTGGGGGAGGTCGATGTCTAGAAAGTCGCAAAGAGTCGGGAGAATATCGCTCGTCACGCATGGCGCATCGACTTCTTTCGGCGAGCTGAATTTTGCTGGCCATTGCAGGACGGACGGCACGCGTATCCCGTTTTCGTATACCAGGCCTTTGCGTCCTCTAAGCGTTTCGTGGTCGGTGAGGGCTTCCTTGGGGAGCCCGTTGTCGCTACAGAACCAGATAATTGTGTTCTCGAAGAGTCCTTGCTCTTTCAGATAATCCTGTAGGTGCCCGATGGATCGATCCATCGCTGTTATTTCAGCGTAGCGATGAGGGATCACTTCGCTACCCATCTTGTGACGGAGAAATTCATAGTGGCGAAAGTCGTGGTCAGCAGAGGCATAGGGACCGTGTGGGGATCCGAACCAAATGACCGTGAAGAAAGGCTGCCCACTCTTTTGTTGATCCTGTATCCAGGAGATTGATTCGCTTACGATGATCTCCGATCCCTCCCCATGGAATTGTTCTGGTGACGATCCGTTTCTTGAGAGCATTGGGTTGACTCCGAAGAAGTTGTCATGAGAGAGCCAGTAGTCGAAACCCATCGCTCCAGGGTTCACTGGGGATACAGCTTTGGATGGACCAAGGTGCCATTTCCCGAATAGGCTGGTAACGTAGCCTTTCTTTCTCACCAGATGGGCGATGGAAATCTCTTCGGGACGAAGCGAGTAGCTATATGTTAGAGCGCCGCACCGATTCGAATTTCGTCCAGTGATAACGCTTGCTCTCGTGGGTGTGCAGACGGGGGAGGCGGCGTAGAAGGAGTTGAAGCGAACGCCGCCTCTAGCCATCTCGTCCAATACGGGCGTCTTTACGTATGGATGCCCGTTGTATCCAGTTTCCGACCAGCCTTGATCATCCGACATCAAAAGAATGATGTTGGGCATGGAATCGGTTGGCTTTGCCCAAGAGACATTGATGAGGTAGCAAAGGCTTGTTGCCAGTAGGATCCGTACGATTTCGGTCTTCATTGCTACCTGCTCAAGAAAGTTGCTATGCCCGTGGATCGTAGCCCCGGCTCTTTTTCTGCTTCCCTTTTCCACGCTTGCCGTAGGTCGCCTCCATCACCGCATCCACCTTTGCACGATCATCCTTGTTCTGAAACGCCTCAAGCATAGGGTCTTCGGTCCGTTCCATTTCCTTCATAAGCTCCGCCTGCATCTCTGCGATGACGTCATTGTACTCGGGATTATGAATCAGGTTATTGAGGCAATCAGGATCCTCTTCGAGGTCGTAGAATTCTTCCGGCACGCGATAACGAAACAGATCGACACGAGCTTTGATGGCGGGATCGCTCTCGGCAGCTTCATTCATCGCTTTCATCGCGAGTCCTTCGTTGTTGTTCCGATACCAGAACCGGTCATCTGAGAAGGGGTTGTAGATATAGCCGAACTTGGCATTCTGGACCGCCCGCATCGGCACGTAGTCCCCTCCGGCCTTGGAGTCGATCGTGGTGAAAACCATACTACGACCCTTTTGCTGCTCCCGTTTCAGGAGCGGCAGGAATGATTGCCCGTCGAGCCCGGCCGGTGCCTCCACTTGAGTCGCCTCCATGAAGGTGGGAAAGAAATCGATCACAGACACAAAGTTCTCATCATCAGGAGTTCCCGGCTTCACCACTCCCGGCCATCGCACCAGCAAGGGCGTGCGCGTGGCGTGATACCAGGTATTGCACTTTGCGAAAGGCATCGCGAGCCCGTTGTCAGTGATGAAAAGAACCAGGGTACTATCGGCGAAGCCGGTTTCCTCAATTGCATCCATGACTCGGCCAAAGGTATCGTCGAGGCGGCGGGTCGAGTTCAGATAGCTCGCGAACTCTCTTCGCACGCCAGGCAGGTTAGGTAGAAAGCCTGGAACCGTCACCTCCTCCGCCCGGTAAATCTTTGAGGGCATCTCCGCGCCCTTGGTCAACTTGTCAGGATTGCAGTAGGGGCGATGTGGGTCATGAGAATTGACCATGAAGTAAAACGGCTTACCTGCTTCTTTCGCCTGCTTCAGGAAGGTGACGGAACGCTCGTAGTAGAGTTTTGGACTGCGGCCGTTTCCGAGGTCTTTTTGATCGAATGCGTAGTCCCACTTTATCGTTTTCTTCGGCGTGGAGTGCTCCTGCTTGCCAAGAATGCCCGTGTGATAGCCGGCCTCATTGAGCGTTGTTACCAAATCCGGCACCTCCTCTCGCGCCGGCATGAAACCCATCGCTCCGGAACGATGCCCGTAGCGACCGGTGGCAATGATAGCGCGGCAGGGCGCGCAGATGGCGGTATTCACATGCGCCCGATTGAA
>JBCDLR010000026.1:0-19311 GCA_038745205.1 Verrucomicrobiota bacterium | reverse complement strand
GAAACCGCTTTTCAAGATGATTTTCAATTCTTCCTTGCTCCAAGGGGGTATCGAGGAAGTGAAAACACATTTCGAAGGATTCGACCTTTCCGATCCTTCCCTGCTTGCCCCTCTGTCCGCCAATTTTTCGGCCGCGATGGGATCAGAACCTGAAGCGACTCTCGAATGGGCCATGGAGATCTATGACATCGAACTCCAGTCCTCCGAAATTCCCAATTTGATTAGTTCCTGGGCAAGGAATGATTACAATGCAGCCGGCAAGTGGCTCGGAGAAATGGAGTCATCTTTCACAAAGGACAGATCCATCGAGGTCTTCTCCAGAACGGTCGCACCCGTCGATCCCGAAGGGGCCGCCATATGGTCCGCACAGATTTCCGACCCGGTAATTCGAAAAAACTCGTTAAGCAGAGCGATCGCACAGTGGCGCCAGAAAGACAGGGCGGCCGCTAATGCGTGGCTCACGGAGACGGGATCTGAGGTGGATGAACCCTAATTCTACTCAAGAACGTCCGAATCGCCCTCGATCGATTTCAAGTACTTGTAGATCTCGCTGTCCGTTGAAAGGACCACTGTGCCCTCTTTCGAAAGCATGCCCGAATAGAGTTCCATGGTCCTGACAAACTCATAAAACTCGGCAGACTGGGAGCTCTCATTAAATGCTTCCGCGTAGATGGCTGCCGCCTCCGCATCGGCTTCACCCTTGATCGTCTCGACCTTCTTGTAGGCCTCGGACTCGATCACGCGAAGGTCACGCTGCATGTTGCCGAGAATCTTCGCCGCCTCCCCGTCCCCTTCAGAACGGAAGCGATTGGCGATCTGCTGCCGCTCGGACACCATCCGCTCGTAGATGCGCTCGCGGACGCTCTGGTTGTAGTTGATCCGTTTGAAACGAACGTCAAGCAACTCGATGCCGAATTCCTGGAGCTTGCCACGGCTCTTCTCGAAGATCTCCTCTTCCAATTTCACGCGCCCGCGACTGATCGGCTTCATCGACCCCACCGTTCCCGTGCGGTCGGCTTCCATCAATTCCTCGGACTGTGCGGGAACGCGATCCTTGGTCGAACGCACGACCTCGATCAAGTCGTGTTTGGCGATCGTGTTCCGGGTCTCTGACCCAAGAATATCATCGAGGCGGGAGAGAGCACTCCGCTCATCCCGCAGACGCTGGAAATAACTCAGCGGATCGGTAATCTGCCAACGCGCATAAGTGTCGACGATGATGTAATCCTTCGCCTTCGTCGGCATTTCGCTCGCCCGCCCGTCCCATTCGAGGATTCGCTTCTCGATGCGGTTTACTTTCTGAATGAAAGGCAGCTTGAATTTCAGTCCTGCCGCCGTCACGGGCTCACCCTGAGGCTCGCCAAACTGCGTGATGATGACTTGCTCCGTTTCCTTCACCGTGTAAAGCGACGCGGTCGCGACAACAATGACGGCTAAAATGGCGGCGATGCCGGCAGCGCTTCCGAGTTTGGCGGTCATGGCGTCACCCCCTTCCCGAGGTTCAAGAGGGGTAAGACCTGGCTCGCTTCCTCGTCGATGACGATGACCTCTCCCAGTTCCGGGAGAACACTCTGCATCGTCTCGAGATAGATCCGCCGCCTTGTCACTTCGGGCGCTTTCTGGTATTCGCGGAAGAGCGCGGTGAATTTTGCCGTGTCACCCTCAGCTTCATTGACCCGCTGGGAAGCGTAGCCCTCGGCCTCGGAGATTTTTTGCTCCGCCTCGCCGCTCGCCTTCGGAACATTGCGGTTGTATTCGCCGTTGGCGACGTTGATCATCTTTTCCTTCTCCTGCTGTGCTTGGTTCACCTCGTTGAACGACGCTTGCACCGGCTGTGGCGGGTTCACATTGATGAGCTGAACCTGGTCGATACTCAGTCCCATCTCATACTTGTTCACCAGATCCTGCAGCTTCCGCAGGCATTCGGATTCAATCTCCGTCCGACCAATCGTGATGACTTCGTCCACCGTGCGATCGCCCACAACCTCGCGCATGATCGATTCCGAAGCATCACGCAGAGTCTCGTCTGCATTCCTTACGTTGAACAAATACTCGTCAGGTTGGTCAATCCGATACTGCACGACGAATTCAACCAGCGCCGCATTGAGGTCGCCAGTCACCATCTGTTTCTCGCGCAATTGCTCGTCTTGTTCAGTCCACTGGTAGCGATTGGTGTTTCCCGCCGTCCCAAATCCGAATTCCTGCTTCAACTGTCGACGCACGGCGACGTGCGTGACAGCATCGATTCCCCACGGCAACTTGAAATGGAGCCCTGGCCCTTCCGTGTTGATGAATTTCCCAAACCGCATTACCACCGCCTCTTCCTCTGCCTGCACACTGTAAAGGGCCGTGAGGACACCGCTCACCAGCAACAGCCCTGCCACCGCGACAAGGATGCCGCCTGGCTTGATGCTGGGTGGCCCGATACGGACTCTTTTGTCACCGACTTGGACTTCGAACATGGTTAGATACTAGAGAGGAGTTTGCCCTGAGCGATTACAAATTACGACGAGGTTTCCAAAAGGTGCTCGTAAATCAGCCCTTTCAACGCCCTCTCCAGGTTCCAGTTGTAAGGCAAGGTCTGCTCAAGGGTAATCACGGCGATGTTTTCGCCGGGATGCGCCCAATAGTGGCAGCTCGCGGCTCCACCCCAGCCGAATTCGCCCTTCACGGCATCCGTATCCCACTGCTCGGATTCTTCGAAGACCACGTTGAAACCCAACCCGAAACCCACACCGATCCGCTCCTGCTGGCCGAAGGCGATGTTCTTCACACCCTCGGGCAATCGATTCGTCGTCATCATCGCCACCGTCTCCTTCTTTAGGTAGCGCTTTCCGCTCCTCTCGCCGCCATCCAGGATCATCTGCAGGAATTGAAAGTAATCCTGCGCCGTCGAAACCAATCCCCCTCCTCCCGAGCAAAGCGCGATGGGCTCCGTGTATGTCATTTGAAATCGTCCACCCGACTCCACAAGCCCGGCACCCTTGTCGCTGTATAGCTTTGCGAATCGCTCCCGTTTTTCCATTGGCAGGGTGAAGCCGGTATCCTCCATCCCCAGTGGCGCAAAAAGGCGTTCCTCGAAAAATTCGCCCAGCGATTTCCCGGACCAGGTCTCGACAAGCCGGCCCAGGACGTCGGTGGAAATCCCATAGATCCAGCCATCGTTGGCCTCAAAGGTCAGTTCCATCTCCGCCGCGTGATCCACCAACGCCTCCAGACTTCCAGCCCACGCTGCCCCGGGGATGTTGTAGGACAGGCCTGAGGTGTGAAGCATGAGACTCTCCACCGTGATCTTCTTCAAGGCGTCGCTTTCTCCAAAGGCGTCGATCCAATTGGCAACGGGATCGTCCAGCGCATACTTTCCTTCCTCGAACAGCATCAGGGCAGCAGCTGTCGTTACTGCCTTCGTCATGGAGTGAACGCGGAATATCGTGTCCGTCTGGACCGGCTTCTTTCCTTCCAAATCCGCGTAACCGTACGCCTCATGATGAATGATTTCACCATCCTTCGCCACGAGCGTGACCGCTCCCGCGAGCTTTTTCTCCTCCAGGATGGCATCCAATTTTTCCCCAATGGCGACCGTCAGAGCAGTTTGCGAAGGGGCCTGTTGCGCCAGCGCAGAAGTTCCCAGAAGTAAAGTAGCAGCGAAAGATTTTAGAATCATCATGCAGTGTAGGACGGGAATCCCCGTCTCGTAAAGCTCCCTTGCCCCGGCAAAGGCGGGAATGTTACCCTCGCCACAATGATGCTTCGAATCCCCCTCTTCCTCGCTCTTGTCCACATCATCGCCGGATCCTGTCCCGCCGTCGATCGGCCGAACATCCTCCTCATCATGGCCGATGACCTCGGCTACTCGGATCTCGGTTGTTACGGCGGCGAAATCGAAACGCCCAACCTCGATACTCTCGCGGCCAACGGCCTCCGCTTCACCCAATTCTACAACACCGCCCGCTGCTGGCCGACGCGCAGTGCGATCCTTGCCGGCTACTACCCGCAAGCCATCCGCCGCGACAAACTTCCGGACCAGGATAAGCATGGCAACCGCGGCTCACGCCCGAAGTGGGCACCCCTCGTCTCCACCCTGCTCCAATCCGAGGGCTACCGCTGCTACCACTCGGGTAAGTGGCACGTCGATGGCGATGTCACGGCCAATGGCTTCGCCCGCTCCTACCACCTCAAGGACCAAAGCCGATTCTTCAGCCCGCAGGTTCACTTCCTTGATGACGAAAAGCTCCCCCCCGTCGAACAAGGAACCGGTTATTACGGCACGATCAACGTCACCGGTCACGCGATCGAATGCCTCGATGACCACGCAAAAAACCACGCCGACGAGCCTTTCTTCACCTACCTCGCCTACGCCGCGCCGCACTTCCCCCTCCACGCCCTTCCCGAGGACATCGAACGATACAAGAACAAGTATCTAGACGGCTGGGAAGCGCACCGCAATGCCCGCTGGAGTCGCATTCAGGACAAGGGCCTTCTTTCCGGTTCCCTCTCCGCCCCTGAGCGCGAACTGGGGCCACCCTACGATTTCCCGGACCACTTGGAGATTCTAGGTGACGGGGAGGTCAACAGGCCGCTGCCGTGGGGCGACCTCACCGAGAGACAGAAGCAATTCCAGGCGACGAAAATGGCGATTCACGCAGCCATGATCGATTGTATGGATCGCGAGATCGGACGCGTCCTCGACACCATCCGGCAGATGGGCGAATTCGAAAACACGCTCGTCCTCTTCCTTTCCGACAACGGCGCGAGCGCGGAAATCATGGTTCGCGCCGACGGCCACGACCCGGAAGCCGCTCCCGGCTCGGCGTCGACGTATCTCTGCCTCGGACCGGGCTGGTCCACGGTCTGCAACACGCCCTTCCGCCGCCACAAGACGTGGACCCACGAAGGCGGTTGCGCCACGCCGCTCATCGCGCATTGGCCAAAAGGCATCGCCGCCAAGGGCGAATTCCGGGCAAACCCCGGTCATGTCGTCGATATCCTTCCCACTTTGCTGGAGATTGCCGGAACTGCTCCGCCGAAGACCATTGACGGCGTTCCCGTCCCCCCCTCACATGGAAAAAGCCTCGTCCCAGTCTTTGAAAAGGATAACACCGTCAATCACGATTACTTCTGGTGGTACCACGATAATCACCGCGCGATTCGCCAAGGAGACTGGAAACTCGTCGCCGCCAAGGGCGATCCCTGGGCGCTCTATAACATGAAAACCGACCGCGCCGAGCAGATCAACCTCAGCTCAGTGCACCCTGCGAAAGTGAAGAAGCTGGAGGCGCTCTGGGACGAAAAGGTCACGGAATTCGCAAAGATGGCAGAGAGTGATTGAACGATAGTAGTCCCAGGCGAAATTCCTCGTAGCCCCCGCGTAGCACAGACACTCTTGTCTGTGCTCGCACGCTCACCAACTCCCCCCGGCCAAAACCTGCCCTTCGTCATCTCGGTCCCCTCTCCCCGCACCCCACCACCCAACCACGGACAAGAGTGTCCGTGCTACGCCACCACCGCCTACACCCCGACTTGTCCGCCGTCACAAGCTCACGTATCGGTTCCCGTGCGCACGACCGCGATCAGCATCGTTGAAAGACTGCAGGAAGCAGGCCACACTGCCTACTTCGCGGGTGGTTGCGTACGCGACCAACTTCGCGGCGTGGAACCGAAGGATTACGACGTCGCCACCAGCGCAAGACCCGAAGAAGTCGAGGCGCTCTTCCGGGACTCCCGCGCGGTGGGGGCGCACTTTGGCGTCATTCTCGTCCACGAGAACGGCTTCGATTTCGAAATCGCGACCTTTCGCTCCGACGGTTCCTATCTCGACGGCCGCCGGCCGGAATCTGTCACTTTTTCTTCGCCCGAAGAAGACGCACAACGCCGCGACTTCACAATCAACGGCCTTTTTCACGATCCGATCGCGGGAGAAACGATCGACTTTGTCCATGGCAATGCGGACCTGGAAGCAAAGGTCATCCGCGCCATCGGCAACCCGGCCGCCCGCTTCGAGGAAGACCACCTCCGCCTGCTCCGCGCCGTGCGGTTTGCGGCGAGGTTCGACTTCGAGATCGACGCGAAGACCTGGACCGCCATGCAGGACAACGCCACGCAGATCAAGAACATCTCGCCCGAACGCATTCGTGACGAATTCTCGCAGATCTTCGTCCACCCCTCCCGTGTGCGCGGTTTCGACCTGCTCGTCGAAAGCGGATTGATGGCGGAGGTCGTTCCCGAAATTCTCGACCTTCAGGGCTGCGAACAGCCACCGCAGTTTCACCCTGAGGGCGACGTCTTCGTGCACACGCGCCTCATGCTTTCCCTCCTTCCGGAAACGGTCTCCCTGCCGTTAGCTCTCTCCGTTCTGTTTCACGACATTGGCAAACCCGCGACGTTTGCCTACGACGAGGAAGCAGATCGCATCCGATTCAATGGCCACGAAAAGGTCGGCGCCGACATGACCAAAGGAGTCCTCCGCCGGATGAAATACTCGAACGCCGAAATCGACGCCACGGTCGAAATGGTGGCCAATCACATGGTCTTCAAGGACGTCCAACAGATGCGCACTTCCCGCCTCAAGCGCTTCATGGCCCGCGATACCTTCGAGGACGAAATGGAACTCCACCGCGTCGACTGCCTCGGGAGTTGGGGCGGACTCGACAACTATGACTTCCTCAAAACCATAGCCGAGGAATTCGCCAACGAACCACTCATTCCACCCCCCCTCATTACCGGCAAAGACCTCCTCGATCTGGGCTGGTCATCCGGGCCCAAGATGGGGGAAGCGCTCAAGGCCGTGCAAACGCAACAACTCGAAGGCGCACTCACTTCCCGCGAGGAAGCCCTCGGGTGGGTGAAAAACCATTACACACCCTCAGCAAAGACGTAACTTTACCGATGCAAACCATCCCCGTTGAACACGACGAAACCACCAATGCCCAGATTCTCGGCGTCTCCGAGGATCTCGTTTCCGGGTTCCAGCGCGAACCCTTCCACGTCATTGCGGAGAAATCCGACGTGCCCCTCGAGACAGTCCTCGAACGCATCCGCGCCATGGTCGAAGCGGGGGTCATCCGTCGCGTCCGCCAGACCCTGCTCGCGACGAAACTTGCCCATGGCGCCTTGACCGCCTGGCGCGTTCCCGCCGACAAGCTCGACGCCACTTTCGACTTTATGTTCAAGGAAGACCCGTTCAGCGGTCATGTCGTTACGCGCTCGACCGACCGCGAGGTCTCCGGTTCGGACTTCAAACTCTGGACCACGCTCAAGGTTCCGCAGGGGGAGTCGCTGGAAGAGCATGCCGATGTGTTGAAACGCCTCACCGGTGCCGAAGAATACCTCCTCATGCCGGCCAAGGGAATCTTTGCGCTGGGCGTTGGACACGTGCGCCGCAAATCCATGGAGCCCGGGGCCCGTTCCGACGAGCCCGCGAAGATGACGACCACGGCGACGGTCGAACTCAACGACCTCGAATGGAAAGTCCTCCTCGCCATGAAGGAGGAACTCACTCCCGACGAAATCGTCCCCCAACCGTGGGCAAAGCGGGCGGAACTTGCCAGGGTCTCCCTCGACACCTTTTTCGAAGTCGCCGAACAACTCGACGCGAAGAAGGTCATCGGCCGATTCTCCACCTTTCTCGAGCACATGAAGCCGTCTGATTCCGGCAAGCGCGTCACGCGCTTCAACGGACTCTTCCACTGGGCCGTTCCCGCCGGCCGAGAGGAGGAAGCCGGCGGCGAAGTCGGTCGCCACGACATCATGACCCATTGCTACTGGCGCGAAGGCGGACCACAATTCGGCAACGTCAACATCATGGGCGTCCTCCACGGACAGGAGAAGGACCGCGTCCTCGAACACAAGGCCGCCATCGACGCCCACCTCGAAAGCAAGGGCATCCCCGTAAACTACACCAACGTGTTCTGGGGCGGTCGCAGTGAAATCAAGCCGTCGGAGATTTCACCCCACGTGTATTGCGAAATCCACCGGAAGTGGGCGGCACAGTGATAAAGAAGTGCCCCCCATCGTGGCACAGACACTCCTGTCTGTGCACCGCGCGCTATCCATCTCCTCTCGGCCAAAACCCAACTCCGTCATCTCGACTCCTCCCCTCTCACCGCACGGACAAGAGTGTCCGTGCTACGCCTCCTCCTCGATCACTCCAAAGTGTATTCGGCTTTTTCCCAATCCCGCCGCACCCAGACATGGGGCCAATTCTTTAGCCCTGCCTACTTTGGATTTGCCCCAATGTATCGAATGACTTCATACAAGTGCTCAGGATCTCGGATAATCCTGTCGTAACTCTCGTCCTGCCAAATATGGCTTAACTTCGTGGAAGTTTGCTGATTGATTCTTCGCGCAGATACTCCCTTCCACGCCTTGAGGGTTTTCGACAACTCCTCGGTCAATGGCTTGACGACGGCATGCACATGGTTAGGCATGACTACGTACGCTCCGAGATCGTACCTTTCTCCATCGAAACGCCTCATTAATTCCTCCACGATATTCGCGTTTTCCTTGTCTCGTAGAAGGCACGAACCGTGACCAGAGTCGAGATAAGATTCGGCTTTTCCCGTGATCGCATTTGCTATTTCTTTCCATGCCTCTTCTAACGCGCTGGAATCTACCTGCTTCTGCCGCTCCCATTCACACCGGATGCGGGTCAATTCATCGAGGCAGGATTGCGGCAAAGCATCTGCCATCCGAAAAGTAACAAAGTAGGTGGCTCCTTCCTGCCGCCAGTGAGGAAGGTTTCGGTAAAAAACGGTGACGTGGAGTTCTCTCGAAAATCCCCTAAAGCCCTTCGCTTCGGGCATTGAAAGGACTCTAGCCGCTTCACTCAAAGAGAACTCAATCGACTTCGAGCACAGACAAGAGCGTCTGTGCTACCTTTGCCGCGATCCCTTGCTCAGAGGCCTCAGTCCTCCCATACTCACCGACGACGGCGGAAACCCAACGCACCCAATGCCAAGAATCCAAAAATCAGCGCCGATGGTTCCGGCACCAGAGTGAGTTCAAAAACAGCTGAAGCACCATTGTTAGGAACCGGGGGCGTTCCAACGCCGCCGGCATTGGCACCACGAGGAGACCGGTAGTAGGTCATGACTCCTTCATAGAGGTCTCCCGTTCCGAGATCGCGAATGGTAAAAACCGTCCCATTACTCGTAAGTGACGAAGGATTGGGCGCCGCACCTCCACCGCCAATAATAGTGAACGGGGACGAAAAATCCGCCACGTCAGGAGCACCGAGCGCAAGGTCGCCTCCGATTATACTCACGGCCCCCCTTGTTGGTGAGCCTGTGACAAAGTCCGGTTGGGAAAGCTGCAAGCCAGGAGCAATCGTGACGACGCGACCATTGTTGTCATCAAGAACGAACGTAACTGCGTGCGCCGCGGACAGCGTCATGGCAAACAACGCAACAATCATTGGAGAGAGATGAGCTGTTGAGGAATTACAAAGGGATTTCATGAGGAAAAATGACGGGGATTATTCAAGACACACCGCACGTCCGCGACCGTCAAGCCTATTTGGCCGGCATCGCCCGCACGGCGCCCACAGAAATCCCCCCATCCACGAGAATCGTCTGGCCGGTGACGTATTCGCTCGCGTCGGAAGCCAACCAGAGGAGCGTGCCGTCGAGGTCACCCTGCTTGCCGGGTCGACCGAGAGGAATGCGCTCGCTGAGGTATTCGACCCAGCCTTCGTCCTCATACATCACCTTGTTTTGCTCGGTGCGGAACCAACCGGGAGCGAGGCAATTCACCGTGATCCCGTGTTCGCCCCAATCGTGGGCCAGACTCATCGTCATCTGCTTCGTCCCACCCCGGCTTGCGCCATACGGAGCGAGCCCCGCGTAGCCGGCGACGCTCGTCACGGAACCAATGTTGATGATACGACCATACTTCGCTTCAATCATCGGTTTGGCCGCGGCCTGCGCGAGGAAGAAGACGCCACGCAAATTCGTTTCGAGGATCAAGTCCCAGTCTTCCCACGTCACGTCCATCGCCGGCTTGCGGCGGTTGCATCCCGCATTGTTCACGAGAATGTCGAGCTTTCCAAATTCCGCCAACGCCGCCGGAATCACCGCGTCGATGCTCGTCTTTTCTCGCACATCGAGTTCCAGGGGCAGACAGCGGCGACCCAGCGCCTCGATCTCCGATTTCGTCTCCTCCAGCGACGCCATCGTCCGACTCGTCACAACCAAATCTGCACCGGCGCGGGCCAACGCGAGACTGAACTGCTTGCCAAGACCACGACTGGCTCCGCTGACGAAGGCGACTTTTCCGGAGAGATGGAACATGCGGTTTCTAAACCACGAAATTCACCAGTCCGCCACGGCGGACCGCGAAAAAATGGAAAGTAAAAACTTTCGCGCTATTTCGCGTCCTTGTCAGCCACGGCGGACAAGCGTGGTTCTCCAATCAGGAAGGCTTCAAGATCACCTTCATCAAATCACTACCGTCGTAGAGCTTCTTGAACCAGTCCGCCCCTTCGCTCAAGGGCGCGGCGGCACTGATGAGCGGATCGACGCGAATGGACCCATCGGCAATGCGGTCCAGAGCCTCGTAACACTCGCCCGAAGAACCCGCACTGCCGTGGACAGAGATTTCGCGGGTAACGAGCTTTTGCAGGGGGAAATCCACCGTCGCCGAGATATTTCCCACGGCCCCTAACGAACCACCCAAACGCAAGGCATCCATCGCCGCGTTGATCGTCGGCGTGATACCGACCACTTCCATGGCCACATCGACGCCCAGCCCGTCCGTGCGTTGACGAATCTTCTCCACTGCGGCGGAATCATCGGCAGAAAAGCACTCTGCAGCGCCCAATTCTTTCGCGAGTTTCAATCTCTTCTCATCCTTGTCGATACAGTAGACCGTTTTCGCCCCCTTCGCCTTGAGGGCTTGAACCACCAGCAAACCAATCATCCCCGTTCCCACGACCAATGCCGTATCTCCCTCCTTCAACGGCACGCAATTCACCGCGTGCAGCGCCACCGAAACGGGCTCGACAAAGGCGGCTTGCTCGAAAGTTACGTTGTCGGGAATCTTCATGAGCAAACGACCGGGAATCGTCGCCTTTTCCGCAAAGCAGCCGTGCCGACGATAATCATCACAGGAAACGCCGATGACCATGCGCGTCTCGCAAAGGTTCGTTTGGCCGGCATCACAAACATCACAGCCTTCGCAGTAAATCATGGAATCAAAAGTCACGCGGTCACCCTCATTCCACCCGGAAACATTGCTTCCGAGTGAATCAATGACTCCAGCGGCCTCGTGCCCCATGATGATCGGCGGAATCCGGCGCCCGCTGCTTCCATCCATTCCGTGAATGTCGCTCCCACAGATTCCACAGGCGCGAATCTGCACGATGACGTCGTCCGGGCCGCATTCGGGATCGGGAGCGTCTCCAAATTGAAAGTCATTGTAGGCTTCGAGGGTCAGCGCTTTCATCGAGAACGAGATTAGCTGTAGACGCTTCGCCTTGCAAGCCGGGGCAATCTCAGACACGCTCCATCATGATCAAATTTCTCCACACGCGCATCCGCGTCAGCGATCTCGAGCAATCCATCGCCTTCTACGCCAAGCTCGGATTTGAGTGCACCCGCCGCAATGACAAGTCCCCCGCCGGCAACCAACTCGCCTTCATGGAACTTCCCGGCAACGAGCACTTCCTTGAACTCACCTACTCGCCCAACTTCAAGGTCGAGTTCCCCGAGGACCTCATGCACACCTGCGTCGGCGTAGCCGACATCATCGAATACTGCGACAAACTGGAAAACGAGGGCATTGAAATCTGGCCGGACCAGTGGCGTGAAAAGTTCAGCGGCGGCGATTCGAAAATGGCATTTGTCACCGACCCCGATGGCTACGAAGTCGAGATTCTCGAGCGCCAGTAACTTGATAAAACTGGAATTTGCACTGGTATCTCCTCCTCCCCTTCGCCGGGGCCATCGTCTTTCCGCTAGGCAGCATCCTGCTGAAGGAGGGAATGGCGAGGGGCGGCGGGGTGCTTCGCTCGTTTTTTGTCTCGAACGTCGTTCTGGCACTCTGCTTTCTCGCCCTGCTACCCTTTGTCGAGGAATCGCCGAATTGGTCCCACGTCGCCTGGCCCATTGCCACCGGCGCCGTCTTTTTCATCGGTCAGCTGTTCGTGACCCTCGCAATCAAGGTCGGCGACGTTTCCGTGCAGTCGCCGTTGATGGGTCTCAAGGTCATCTTCGTCGCCATCATCTCTTTCTTCATCGGCACGGACGAGATCAGCCTCACCCTCTGGGCCGCGGCCATCCTTTCGACCTTGGCCGTTTTCCTCGTCGGTGGCGGGACCTTGAAGAAAACACTCCAACACGGAAAAACGATCCTCCTCTGTACCATCGCCTGCGTCTTCTTCGGATTCACCGATGCCTTCATGGGATACCGGAACGAGAGCTTCGGCACCACGCCCTTTCTCATCGTCATGGCCATGGCCCTCGGATTCTTCTCCTTCGCGGTGATGCCGTTTTTCGGCGATCCATTGACCACCATTCCGCGCAAGGCGTGGTCTTTCCTCATCTGGGGCGGGCTCGCCTTTGGCGCACAGGCCGTCCTCATCGCCATCGCCCTCGGCCAGTTCGGCAAGGCCACCGAGATCAACATTGTCTACTCCACCCGCGGCCTCATCGGCGTCCTCATGGTCTGGACCATCGGCCACTGGTTCGGCAACCAGGAAGGAAAAACCGTCGGCCGCGAAATCATGCAGAAGCGGTTGGTCGGTTCGCTGCTGATGTGCGTGGCGATTGTGTTGACGTTGATTTAGGAGGGCTCAGCGAAGCGTCCTCATCGCTGCCTTCGCCGCCCAATACCCGCACATTCCGTGGACTCCCCCGCCAGGAGGCGTCGCCGAGGAGCAGATAAAGACATCTTTCACGGGCGTTGTGTAGGGATTCAGCCGCGCTACGGGCCGTGTGTAGAGCTGTCGCCAGTCCTGCACGCCACAAATGATGTCGCCGCCGATGAAGTTTGGATTGTAGGTCTCGTAATCCTCGCAGTTCATCGAATGGGTTTCGAGAATGCAGTCGCGGAAACCCGGCGCGAAGCGCTCGATCTGCTTTTCGATCACCTCGGTCATGTCCTGTGTCGATCCGGCGGGAACATGCATGTAGGCCCATCCCGTGTGTTTTCCTTCGGGTGCGCGAGTGGAATCCATGAGGCTTTGCTGTGCGACAAGAACGAACGGATTCCCGGAATGCCGCTCTTCCCAGCAATCCCGTTCCGAAATCGCCATCTCCTCCAACGTCCCGCCTACATGCACGGTGCAGGCTTGGCGACAGGCTTCAGCTTTCCACGGAATGGGCTCGCTCAGAGCCCAGTCCAATTTAAAAATACCCGGCCCGTGCCGGTAGCGACCCAGACGTTGTCGATAGGCCTCCGGCAACTTGTCGCCGCAAATTGACGCCATCGCCGACGGCGACGTGTCGAAGAGCACGGCCTTCGCCTTCGGCAGTTCGGAGAAATTCCTAACATCTACCCCACACTTGACCTCCCCGCCCAGCGATTCCAACTCCGCGAGAAGCGCCCGGGCAATCGATTGCGATCCCCCTTCCGGCACCGGCCAATCGACAGCATGCCCGCTCACCATGAGCATGATGCCGATGGCGGATGTCGTCAGATTTTCGAGGGGCTGGATGGAGTGAGCCGCATTCCCTGCGAACAACGCCCGTGCCTTCTCGGTTTTGAAACGCCTGGCAAACCGCGTCGCCGGAAGCAGCGCGGGCAGCCCGAAGCGACTCATCGCAAACGGGTGACGCGGAATCCGGAACGGCCCCAAGAGGTCCTCGTAAAGCTTCGCGGCATCGCGGGTGAGCGGCTCAAAAATACGCCGGTAGGCCGCGCCGTCTTCCCCGAGACCAGCCGCCGTTTTCTCAACCGACCGGTGGAGCGCCGCGGCATCACCACCCTCCAATGGATGGGCGAGCGGCACGTCCGCATGCTTCCAATCCACGCCGTGCTTCGCCCAATCGATCGTCTTGAAAAACGGGGAGGCCATCGCCATGGGATGCACCGCCGAACACACGTCATGCTTGAATCCCGGGAGGGTCAGTTCCGTCGTGCGCGTCCCGCCGCCGGGCTTTTCATGTCCTTCCAAAACCAGGACCGACGCCCCTTCCCGCGCCAAAGTCACGGCCGCGGACAAGCCATTCGGTCCGGAACCGACGACAACAGCATCATAAGTTGTCACTGTATCAGTCATTATTGACCGTCGCTTCACGAAGGTGGATCGTGACCTCCGGGCGCGATGCCAGAATAGCCGCACGAAGCGCGCACCCAGACAACGAACTCTCTTGCGCGCTACGCGCGTCGCGGAATGCATCCCGCTCGGAGAGCCCGATCCACCTTTTGCTGTCCTCTCGTTTCACCATTTCATCACCCGCGACATGAATCGCTTTACCTGTTCGGAATTGGGTTCATCAAAAACCTTTGCTGGCGCGCCACATTCCACCAACTCACCATCGGCAAGGAACAGCACTTGATCCGCCACTTGTTTTGCAAAGCCCATTTCATGCGTGGAGAGAATAATACGCTGCCCCTCTCCGCGAAGTTCATCGATGAATTCCAAGACCTCCTCCGTCATCTCTGGGTCGAGCGCGGAGGTCGGTTCATCGAGAATCAGCAGCTTCGGCCGATGGGCGACGGCTCGGGCTAACCCCACCCTTTGTTGCTGGCCACCAGACAGTTGCGCTGGATTCTTGGATTCATGGCCGCTCAAACCAAAGCGTTTCAGGCAACTCGCCGCCATTTCCCTCGCTTCCGCAAGGTTGACCCTGTGCACCTTTTCGAGCGGAAGCGCGACATTCTCCAGCGCCGTCAGGTGCGGAAACAGATTGTAGCTTTGGAAGAGAAATCCGTTCTTTGCCCGGGTTTGGCGAAGGGCTGCCCGGTCCCTCGACAACGCTTCTCCCCCAAAACGAATCTCTCCATCGTCCGGGGTCTCCAGTCCGCCCACCAGTCGCAGGAGCGTCGATTTTCCACCCCCGGAAGGTCCGATGAGAACGAGCGTTTGCGCGTCCTTGGAATCGAAGTCCACCCCGCGCAGGGCATGCTGCTCCCCGTAGCGCTTGCCGATTCCTTTCAACTCAAGATTCATACCGGAACCTCCTTTCCAGCCAGGCCGCGATCGCGGAGAGTGGCAATGTCAGGATCAAATACCCGACAGCGATGGGAATGAAGATCGAATACCCCGCGGCGAACTGTGCGGCAATGCTTTGGCCCTGCCGCGTGAACTCCGTCAATCCAATGACCGAGAGGAGGGAGGAGTCCTTGATCAGGTTTGCGAACTGCCCCGTCACCGCCGGCAAGACCCGGCGCACCGCCTGCGGAATGATCACATAGCGATAGGTCTGCCAGGGATCAAACCCCACCGCCCGTGCCGCTTCCCGTTGCGATGCGGAAACCGATTCGATCCCCCCTCGAAAAATCTCGCTGAGATAGGCCCCGCAGAACGACGAGAGTATCAAGACGCCGGAAGCAAAACGGTCATCGATCCCGAACGCAGGAAGGAAAAGGTTGTAGCCGATGATCAACTGGACCAGGAGCGGGCTCGAGCGGATGAACTCAATATAGGCCGTGCAGAACCACCGAAGGGCGAGATAAGGCGATTTTCTTCCGGCAAGAAGCAGCACTCCGAAAATGACGCTCATGAACAGCGCCCCGATGGAAATCATCAGAGTCGTCAGCCAGCCCCGAACAAACAGGGTGCGATTCTCCCAAGCCACGCCCCAACGCGCGTCGAGCTTCGTGAAAATGACAAAACAGGCAAACGAGACAAAGACCGTGACCGCGATGGTCGCCGCCCAATGCCGCCAGAGGGGTGTGCGCATTGGCTAAAAGATAAAGCTTGTCCCCATTTCGGCAAAGGCCGCCTGCTGTTCCTTCAAATGCTTCTCTGCCAGTTTCTCGAAGCCACCCTCTTCGCGGAACTTCGCGAGAAACGCATCGACCGACGCCTTCATTTCCGAGTTCCCCTTCTTGATGCCCACGGCCCACACTTCGTTCTGAAACGGCTCCAGGATCGCTCGCGTCTTTTCCGGACGCTCCTTCCAATTCTCGTAGATGGACAACTGATCGTAGATAAACGCGTCGGCTTTGCCCGCCGCCACCTCTTCCACGCAGGCCACCGCGTAGTCATGGCGAATGATTTCAGGCCCCTTCAAGTGATCTGTAGCATAAAGATCGCCGGTGGTTCCGATTTTCACGACGAGCTTCTTCCCGGCCTTGTCGATGTCGTCGATCGACTGCACGGGAGAATCCTTGGGAACGAGGATGCTCAACCCGGTCGAAACATAGGGATCACTGAAATCGATCGACTGCTCTCGTTTCGCATTCTTCGTCATCGACGAAAGAATGATGTCGATTTTACCCGACTGGAGCGCGGGAATGAGGCCGTCGAAGGCCATGTCACGGATGACGAGAGGCCTTCCGAGGTCGGCAGCGAGTGCTTCGGCCAAATCGACGCTGACTCCCGCCGGCTCACCCTGCTTGTCCCGCGTCTCAAACGGCGGATAGGTCAATTCCATGCCGACGACGAGCGCGTTGGATGGCTCACGATCGCATCCAGATAGGAGAGCGCCGAGAAAAAGCGCCCCGATGATCCGTCTCCTCATGCTTTGCCATACGAAGGAAACGCCAGAGGCGCAAGAATTCATGCTTTCCTCCCCGACCGCTCAATCAGCCAAACGGCAAGAAATCCAATCACCGCGATCCCGATGGCGAGCAAATCGCCGGAACTCGTGACATCCGGCAGTCGCCAGTTGGTGAACCCGATGATCTTCTCCTTCACTTCACCGTCTTCCTTGGTGAAAGTCTCCACGATCGCGTCTTTCCACGGCCAAATGATGACGAGCGACCCGGCGACGAAGCCCGTGATCAGCGACACCGCGAGATCATGGTAGTTCTTGAAGAGCCAACTCAGGAGGCGGGAGAGCAGGATCAGGCCCGCGACCGCCCCCAAACCCACCGGCACGAGGATCTTCAAAGCCGCCCCGATGTCCTCCCGGAGATTGTTCACCGCATCGAGCATGATGAGCTCGTAGTTCCCTAGCAAAAGCAACACAAACGAACCACTCAGCCCCGGTATGATCATGCTGCAAACCGCGACCACTCCGCAAATCATAAGGTAGAAGAATCCTTCATTCTGATCGGCGCGGCCAAGGAAGGCCATCGACGTCGCGAGGGCCAGACCGACCAACAAGGCCACAATGGACCCGGCGCTCCATCTCTTCACCATCAGCCCTACGGCCGGCACGGACGCGGCGATCAGTCCAAAAAAGAAAGCCCAGACGAGAAGGTCATGCTCGGCAAAGGCCCACTTGAGCACCTTGGCGAGGGTGAGGACGCTCAGCACGGCGCCGATCCCGAGAACGATGAGGAAGCGCAGATCGGTCAATCTCGCGAACTCCCCGATCTTGCCCTTGAGCAGGAGTTTGACCGCATCCACGCCGAAGGATTTGAGCGCGTTGATCAGCCTCTCGTAAATCCCCGTGATAAAGGCGATGGTCCCTCCGGAGACGCCGGGAATCACGTTGGCCGCGCCCATGGCGGCTCCTTTCCAAAGGGCTCCGATATCGTCTTTGCTGATCACGATCAGCGCCCTGCCACGCGAAAGCCGGAGTTTCAAGTCCCACCTTCAAACGACAAAACTTTTCGTGTCCTTTCGCGCCATTTCGTGGTTCCTATCCTCACATCACATGCCGAAGGACACGTACTACATCACGACCGCCATCGACTACACGAACGCGCCTCCGCACATCGGCCACGCCTACGAAAAGGTTCTCGCGGATTGCATCGCCCGATACCAAAGGCTGGGTGGAAAGAAGGTCTACTTCCTCACGGGCGTAGACCAACACGGGCAAAAGGTTCAGCAAACGGCCGCGACCGCCGGGATCAATCCCGCGACCCACGTCGCAAAGATCACGAAGAAATTCAAGGCGCTCTGGGAAGCGCTCAACCTCGACTACGATGGCTGGGCCGAAACGACCGACGATGTCCACAAGCGGGTCGTCAAAGCCATCCTTCGAAAGCTCCACGATGACGGACAGATCCACAAGGCCACCTACAGCGGCTTCTACTCGGTAAAGGAAGAGCAATACATCACTGAGAAAGAACGGAACGAAGACGGAACCTGGGAGGCAAAATGGGGGGAAGTCGTTGAACTCGAGGAAGAGAATTACTATTTCAAACTCAGCGAGCATCTCCCCTGGCTTCTCGAGTTTCTCAAGACGAACCCGGACCGCGTTTACCCCGACTTCCGGCTCTCGCAACTCGTGAACGCGGTGGAAGCAGCCGCTGGCAGCGACCTCTGCATCTCCCGTCCAAAGGAGCGTCTGACCTGGGGCATCGAAATCCCCTTCGATTCGGATTTCGTCACCTACGTCTGGTTCGACGCCCTCACGAACTACATCAGTTTCGCCGGCTATCTCGATGAAAGCGGGGAACTTCCGGATTTCGAATCACTCTGGCCCTGCGATGCCCATGTCATCGGCAAGGAAATCCTCGTTCCGGCTCACGGGGTCTATTGGCTCTGCATGCTCCACGCACTTGGCTTTCCCGACGAACATATTCCTCGCCTGCTCGTTCACGGATGGTGGAACATCAAGGGCGAGAAGATGTCGAAAACCTTCGGCAATATCGTCGATCCGCACGAACTCATGGAAAAGGTCGGCGCCGACGGACTTCGCTACTACCTGATGAGCGACATCAGCACGGGGCAGGACTCCGACTTCAGCGACGAGCGGTTGCTCTTCCGGTTCAATCAGGACCTCGCCAACGACCTGGGTAACCTGCTCAATCGAACGTTGAACATGATCAAGCGCTACCAGGGTGGCGCATTGAGCGGGTTTACCCACGAAGACGAGCTGAATTCGAACTTGCGAAGCCAAGTCGAGGCTTTGCCCGACAAATACATGAAGGAGATGGAGTACTTTCAGGTCAGCAAGGCCTTGGCTGCCGTCTGGGAAATCATCTCGGCCTGCAATGCCTACGTTGATCAATGCGCTCCCTGGGCGTTGGCAAAGGATGAGGCCAACGCTGACCGCCTTGCCAGCGTGCTCTACCATCTCGCAGAAACGCTCGCCCACATCAGCATCTACATCAGTCCGGTCATCCCAAACGCAGCGGAGAAGATCCGTCACCAGCTCCGGTTTGAACTCAAGGAGGGCTTCACGCTGGAAAACGTCACGTGGGGAATGCTCTCAACTGGACATGAAACAGGGAAGGCAAAGCCCTTGTTCCCACGCTTGGAAACAGACGAGAGCAAAAAGAACCCGTGAAAACCCCAAGTCTCATCGCCAT
>JBCDLR010000025.1:0-20104 GCA_038745205.1 Verrucomicrobiota bacterium | reverse complement strand
CGGACTTGGGAGCAGCGACGGCGATTTCGCGAACACGAACTTTTCCTCGAACGTGCAGGACCTCGTGGATGCCGCCGGTTTCCTCACCCAACAACACCAGGCGCCTTCGCTCCTCATCGGCCACAGTCTTGGCGGAGCCGCTGTCCTTGCCGCTGCGCCGCTAATTGAAAGCGTGAAAGGCGTGGTCACGATTGGAGCCCCCTCCGATCCCGGGCACGTGAAGCACCTCTTTGAAGACGACGCCCCGAAGATCGAAGCCGACGGCAAAGCGGAAGTGTCCCTCGGCGGACGGAAGTTCACGATCAAGCAGCAGTTTATCGAGGACATCACCTCGCAGAACGTCCTCGCCGCGCTCGGGCAATGGCGCGGCGCCCTCCTCGTCATGCATTCCCCCATCGACGAAACCGTTAGCATCGACCACGCCGGCGAAATCTACTCCGCGGCCAAGCATCCCAAGAGCTTCATCTCCCTCGACCCCGCCGACCACCTGCTGATGAAGTTGAAGGATTCGCAATACGCCGCAGACATCATTGCGACGTGGTCGGAGCGCTTCGTTGAAACAGATTGATTCCCGATCCGCGCCGGGAGACTTCTCCAAGGGCTCCGCCTAAATCAAACCCAGAACCTGATCCATTTAGCGGGACACCCTGCCTCTCTTCGCCAGGAATGCGAAGCCCACCAGAAGGAGCAGGAGCGGAGCTGCCGGCTCGGGCACCTGAATGATATTGAACGTCGATCCCGAACTCCCCGTCACGCTGTCACCCGTGAGCAAGGTTCCGAAATCATCTCGTAAATCAATACCCGTGACTTCCAGGGTGTTGCCAAAGTTGGCCGATCCTGAAACCGTAGAAGTTGGTGCAAAAGAGTCTGAGAAAATGTCGAAACCCGTACTCAGGAACAACCGGAATTCCTGCGGGGAGCTCCCGTGGACAAACGTTTCGGAGGTCAAGGGGACATTGTAAGTTCCCGGTTGGTTGAAGAACCAGGTTTGTTCCGGATTGCTGCCGTGCCGTAGGGAGATGAAGGCGAAGGCGTCACCTGTCAGGGTCCCGGTAAATTGAAGGATGTATCGCGAATTGTAATTCGTCGCCGTGCCGCCGTAGGCCAGAGTCTCCGTGAATTCGGCTTGGGCAAAACTCACAAAGTTATCCGGGATACCGATCATATTGTCGGCATCATAGTCCGAATCAAAATCGATGTTGGAAACCGAACCCGACGCCTGGGCTCGCAATCGTTGCGGGAGAGCCTGGGCGCTTGAAGTGCCGCTGAAAACGACGGAATTCTCATCGTCGTTAGGGAACGTGCCAAAGTCATAAGTCTCACTTCCGCTGGAACTCACCAAACTTCCGTTCGAGGAGAAATCAGCGCTGAAGGTCGTCACATTGCCCCCGGAGTCGCCCACTCCCTGGAAAGCGGAAGCGGCAGTGGTGAACCCCGATGCCGTGGCGCCGAGGAAAACGAAAAGGCCCGACGCCAAAACGCCGACCTTAAGATGATGGGAACAAGAAGAACGGTTCATGCTGGAGTGAGAATTTGAGCGAAAGAATGGTCACGCATTGACCACGCGAAAATATTTAAGAAAACTTAACTATTGTCAATACAGGTTTGGGCAATTGTTCTCCGCTCTTTCAGTCATTGCTCACTGATGAAATCAACAAAGCGCCACGTCGCCTGAGAAAGAACGACTCCCACAACTTCCGATTGTGCGGTCCGGGCAGATGGAGAAGGATGGATCTCGTGACCGGCGAATTCATCTGGGTCGATCTCTCCACTTTCGACCCGCCCAAAGCGAAGCGGTTTTACGGCAAAGTCCTCGGCTGGGAATTCTCGGAAGAACCCGCGGGATACTGGAACGCGTCCATTGGTGACACGGCCTGCGCGGCGCTTTACGAGATGCCGGAATTCTTCCAGAAGATCCGAATGCCATCGTTCTGGATGACCTACATCGCCGTCGACGACATTGAAGCCACGGTGGTCACGGCTCGGGAGCTGGGGGCGAAAGTGGAATTGGAAGAGGTGAATGCGATGGGAAAGGTGGCGTTGATCCGCGACCCGGCCGGTGCGGGATTCACGTGCTACCAAGGCAACCATCCCTCGGCCCGCGTATCGAATCCGCGCTCCGGTCAATGGATGTGGAGTGAGCTGTTCGTCTCCGACTTCTCCAAGGTCCGGGCGTTCTACGAGGGGATGTTCGGTTGGGAATTCGAAAGCGAAGGTCCGGGCTCGGACCGCCATACCATTCTCCATCGCGGCCAGAAGATCGGCGCCGTCCAGATCGCGAGCAACGACATCAAGGGTGACAAGGAATTCTGGGGCGTATTCTTCACCGTCGATTCTGCGGCCAAGGCCAAAGCGCAAATCAATGCCGCAGGCGGGAAGGTCATCTACGAACACACGACCACCGAAGGGAGCCATCACCTGGCCTACGACTCTCAAGGCGCCGCGTTTTTCGTGACCGAGAGAGATTCGAAGGCCCGGGATGCCACGGGCGGCAATCCCGTCGCCAAGAACGCCGGAGCGCCCAAGTGGCGAACGATGATTGGAATCGTGGTCGTCGCCCTGGCCGTCCTTTTCGAAATGGACTGGATCTGGGGCGTGCTTTTTCTCTACTGGATCATTCCCGATTTGTTCTCCGGAACCACCTACTTCATTGAGCCTCTGCAACGTAGCCGGAATCCCTGGCTCTACTGGACAGTTGTCGTGACATGGCTGGTCCTCTCGGCGTATCTGTTGCTGCCCGCCGGATGACCGGCACTCGCATCCTCTTTTCCCATGAACATATCCGAACTCGAAGCTGCTCTCATCACCGAGAATCCGCCCGTCTTGCTCGACGTGCGACTCGAAGACGATTATGGCGCCGCCCACCTCCCCGGCGCAGTGAACACCCGGGTCTTTGAAGTCACCTTTCTCGATCAAGTCGCGGAAGCCGTTTCGGACAAATCGAAGCCCCTCGTGACTTACGGCTTCGGCGGCGAAAGTCATGAGGCGCGCGTAGCGGCGGAAAAACTCATGGCTTCCGGGTTCACCAATGTCACCATCTTCGAGGGCGGCATGAAAGCATGGACGGAAGCCGGAAAGCCGATCGAGGGCAGCGGTAACACGCCGGCCGATCCCGCGGCACCGCACGGCAAGAAGAATCTCGATCTCGCGGAGTCGAAAGTGGAGTGGCTCGGACGCAATCTGCTCAACAAGCATTGGGGAACACTCGGCCTTCAAAGTGGCTGGCTGGAGTTCGATCAAGGCAGTCTCATCGGCGGCGAATTCGTCATCGACATGGAGGCGCTGTCCTGCACTGACCTCGCAGGCGACCCCTTGCATGATGTCCTCATTGCTCACTTGAAGAACGACGATTTCTTCGACGTCGAGAAGTTCCCCACCGCGGGCTTTGCCATCAACGAGGTGACCGAGTTCCCGCAAGCGGCGCCCAGCGAACCCAACATCGAGATCGGCGGCGACCTCACCCTCAAGGGCGTGACGAATCCCCTGTCGTTTCCCGCGGTCAGCGGCATCACCGCCGACGGACAAGCCGCGGCGCAGGCCGCCTTTGCCTTCGACCGCACCGCCTGGGGCGTCATCTACGGCTCCGGCAAGTTCTTCCATCGCGTCGCCGGTCACATGGTCGGGGACATGATTGAGATGCAGATACGGATGGTGTGTGAAGCGTGAAGCCGAGGAGGGCGCGGGAATTCCGCGGGCGGCTCGGGACTCCCACTTTTCATGAAGTCCCTTGTCACCATTTCCATCGGCCTCGCCTTTGTCGTCCTCCTCATTCTCCCCTCCTTCCTTCGATCCAACGAAAAGCACCGACCCGAGGTCGGTAACGTGAATTGGAGCCGCGACTTTGAGGGAACACTTGCGGCCTCCAAGCAATCAGGGAAGCCCGTCTTTGTTCTCTTCCAGGAAGTCCCCGGCTGCCAGGGGTGCCGCGATTTCGGCCAAACAGTCCTGACAAATCCACAAATCGTCGAGGCCATCGAGTCTCTCTTTGAGCCCGTCCTCGTCCACAACAATGCAGGCGGCAAGGACGCCGAAATCCTGAAGCGCTACAAGGAGCCGGCGTGGAATTACCAGGTCGTGCGCTTCCTCGATGCCGAGGGCAAAGACATCATCCCGCGCCGCGACCGCGTCTGGACAACCCCAGCGCTCGCCGCCCGCATGGTCGCCGCCCTCGCAGAGTCCGGCCGACCCGTTCCCAACTACCTCCGCGCTCTCGCCGCAACCGCTTCCTCCGAGGTCGGCATCGCCGCCTTTGCCATGTTCTGTTTCTGGACCGGTGAGCAACGCCTCGGGGGCATCAACGGTGTCCTCACGACGGAGGCCGGATGGTTCGACGGCCGCGAGGTCACGCTCGTCCGCTTCAACCGCGACAAGATTCCGTTCAACACGCTCGTCAAGAAAGCGGAGTCCTTTGACTGCGCCCACAAGGTCTTCACGACGACCACCGAAGACGCCATCGTCGTCGCCAAGTCCCGGCTCCAGCAGGCGGCCCTAACCGATTCCTATCGCGTGGCGAAAAAATCCGACCAAAAGCGCCAACTCCCCGGCACCCCGTTCCAGGATCTCGAACTCTCGCCGGGACAAGCCACGAAGGTCAACGCTTTTGCCCGGAGCAACCCGGATCTCGCCGCGGCGTGGTTGAGCCCGCGGCAGCGATCGAGCCTGAATTAGCCGCCGACCCGCGGTGTGCTACTCTGGCCGTCCATGCGGCCCCGACTCACGCCTTCCGTCGTCTTCTTCCTCCTTCTTGCGTTGGGATTCGGCGCCTACCTCGTTTTCGGCGAGAAGCCCGACGATGCCGGTATTGCTTTCGCGGAATCCGAGGGCCGCGATCCGGTCAACGCGGAGTTCGGCGTGACGGGAATGTGGATGGCCGCCGCGGCCTGTGCGGTCATCTCCCTGGGATTGGCTGGGATCGGCGCCTTCATGGATCTCCGCTGGAACTTCGCTCCGGCCGGAATCACCACCCCCAGATACGCGTGGATCGCAGGCGGTACCGGTTGCCTGCTGCTTCTTTTACTCGCCGCACCCAGACTCCGGCATTCGCTCTGGCAGGACGAGGCCACGACCGTCCGGCGCGTGATCGCGGGCCAGTACAAGCGCGCCAATGAACAAGGCCGGTTCGATGACTTTGGCGAGCGGTTGCGACACCGGGAAATCCGCTGGGCGGACACGCTTTGGGAATACCGCACTCCGAACAATCACCCGCTCTATTCGATCACTGCGCGGATTCTCAATGACACGGAATCGCACGTCGACGCCGGAGGAGGAAGGCTGTTTTCAGAGTGGCGCATTCGTCTCCCCTCCCTGCTCACCGGGCTTGGAATGATCCTGCTTGCGCCCTTGGTTGTTCATCGACTCGGCGGAAGAATGGGCGCCGTCATCGCCACGCCGATCCTGCTTGCCCTGTCGCCGATGGTTGTGCGATGGAGTTCGGAAGCAAGGGGGTATGGCATGAGCGCGTTCTTCGCCATGGCGATGTTGTGGACCTTGCTTCGCGCCGTCGAAAGACCGTCTTGGATCCGGTGGATGCTCTTCGCACTTTGCCAATTCGGGATGCTCTACGCCTACCCGACGTGGGCATTCACCTTTGCGCTGCTCAATGCCTTCGCCTTCCTCGGAATCGCTGCCTCGACGTCGACGAAGGAAGAGCACATCGGCATTCGATGGCGGCTCACCGCCGCCTCGGTCACGGCCGGCATGACCTTTTTGTTCCTTTTCCTGCCCAACTACCTGCAGATGAAAACGCGCATGGGGGACGGCGGACCGGCACCCGACTCCGAGATGGGCTGGGAGAAAGCAAAGGGGCTCTGGTCCTATCTGACCACCGCCCGCATGCCGGCGGGTGGGTCCGAATTTTTGCCCGGCATCGCGGACATCGCCTCCCCGATCCTTCAATTCGCCTGCCTTGGGGTCGCAGGCGGATTGCTTGCCGGGTCCTTGGCCGGAGTCGTCTTCCTCGTGACGAAAGGTCGACGCTTCTGGTGGGTCGCGCTCCCGCTTCTCCTGGCTTCGCCCGTTGCATTCTACGTAAGCAAGGCCCAGGGCGTGAGCTGGTTCAATCACTACCTCACGTTCTTCACGCCCATGGTGGTTTTGTTGGCAGCCCTTGGAATTGCCGGCTGGGCCCGCGGAAGACTTGGCGTTCCCTTGGCCGTCGGACTCATCTCCGTCTACGGCGCGGCCAATGCTTCGACATTGCGCGCCCTCATCGTCCATCCCTCGGAAAAAAACCGCGAAGCGGCGGAGATCGCCTACGACGGGAAGTTGCCCGATGCGAAGTCTGCGCCCACGGCCCTTCACGCCGGCATGCAGATGTACACGCGGAACTACGACCCCTGGATCATCCGCATCAAATCGATGGAGAGCCTTGAGCGTGTGATCGCCCTCGCGCGGGATCGCGGGGCGCCCCTCCACGTCCAATTCGGGCAGTGGGGCCTGACCAACCAACTTTATCCCAATGAAGTGAGGCTCCTCGAGAGTTCCGGACAGTTCGAAAAAGTCGCTACGCTACATGGAACAAACCACGACTTTGACCGGCATGTCTATCGCCTCGTCCCGGTTGAGGATTGACCGGGGAGCAAGTCAGGCACGATGATCCGAGGTCATGCTCGCCGTCGTCAAAATCTTCCTCAATGCCGGAATCATCTTCGCCGTCTCCGAGATTGCGAAATCCAACAACAAGGTCGCGGCGCTCATCGCGGCCCTCCCGCTCGTGACCACACTCGTCATGATCTGGATGTTCGTGGAAAAGACTGACCCGGCAAAAATCGCCGACCACGCCTACTACACCTTCTGGTATGTGCTGCCGACCCTTCCGATGTTCCTGCTCATCCCCTTGATGATGAAACGGGGAGTCGCCTTCCCCCTTGCCCTAGGGGCCGGCATCTTGCTCACCGCCATGCTTTACTGGCTGACCGTGAGCGGCATGCGGAAATTCGGCGTCGATCTCGATCCGAACCTTTAATCGCCAATTTCGAACAAAACTCGGCGTGTCATCACCAAATCTGTAGAAATTTTAAAAATATCGAATTTTCTGATGGGTCTCAGTAAATAAGACCACTTATTTCGCTTAATTTAAATATTAATGTTAATTGACAAATTTTTTGCTGTTTGTAGCCTGTTTTCCGGCGGCTGAGTGCATTGATGCGGCCTTTAGACTGGCAAAACGAGATCGATATCACTCCGTCCGCTAACGATGGCATTTTCTTTTCGAGAGCTATTCAAGAAGGAAGAGGCCGCCGAAAACGCTCACGCTCCAACTTCGCCAAACCAATCATCCATGGCAGCACCCAACGAAGCCTCCCCTGCGGGCGAGAGTCCCTTCGAAATTGCGTCCAAAGACGCACCAAGCCCCTTCTCGCCGACCTCCGCGGCTTCGCCACCTGCGTCCGCCTCCGCCGCAGTTTCCCCATTCAGCATGACCACTCCGGCGAACCAAGGGCACGCGGCGCCAGCGCCGGCGGCCGCGCCGAAGCCGGTGTCGCCATTCGAACCTCTCGGGGAAACTTCCGCACCAATGCCTCCTGCCGCTTCAACGACGGTGCCTGGCCCTCCGCAAGGTCCGAGTCCCTTTTCCACGGTCTCTGCGCCCTCTCCAGAAGGTAGCGCGGCGGCCGTTTCCCCGTTCTCTGCCGTCGCCGCGCCCTCAACGCCATCGTCTCCGTCGGAAGAGCCTCCAATTTTTGGAGGTGGCACTGGCCCGTCTGCGGTGGCTCCCCCCTCCGGACCTTTACCCGCCGTGGCCAATCCGGCAGCTTCGCCCTTTTCTCCGGCCACGGGAAAAACTCCGGCCCCAGCGGAACCAACGGCCTCCGCAACGCCTGCACCCGCGCCCGCGCCGACGCATCCGGGCCTCACCCCGCCCGCGGGAGGTGGATTGGGCGGAGATGCCAGCGCCGCGAGCACGAGTCCTTTTTGGTCACCCGCCGCAGCAGTCCCCGGCGCAAAAACCGAGACCAAACCCGGGCCCGCTCCATCCGACACAAACGCATCCTCGGCGACACCGGCGGCCAGTCCGTTTGCCTTTCCTCAAGCACCAGCAATGGACTCCGGGAAGACCGGCCCCGACGCCGAATTTCCAGAGTCACTCAAGTTCCACGTGCGCGAGCTCACGCTCTCGCTTTCTGCCGATCGGCTCGGTTTCGACCCCCACAAGGTTCCCGACGATCTCGAGACGTCGCTTGCCGGTTCACTCATCAAATCCAAGTTCAACGACTCGGGAGCAACCGTCATGCTTGGCGATGTTGTCGACGGTTGCCCGGAACGGTATCGGCCCGCGTTTTCCCGGTCCGACCGCGCGACTCCCGTGGAGATTCCCGTGGAGAAGATCCGACCCCAGTTGTTGGAGAGTCCCAAAAAGGCGGAACCCGCGAACTTGAACGGAAAGTCAGGCGAATCGGAAGGGGCGGAAGATTTCAATCCGTTCGCGATGCTCGACGATAATTCCCCTTCCTCCAATGGTGGAGCACCTGCGGAAAACGGGAAGAAGGACGAAGCCGCTGCGTCGGCCTCCTCTCCCTTTGCCCAACTTCCCAAGCTCGGGGCGAGTCCGGTGGCAATGCCCGAAATTCCCAAGGCCGAGGAAGCGACCCAAGAAGCACCTGCAGCCTCAACGGGTTCACTCTTCGGCGACGCCAACGCGCCCGACGAACCCGCTCCCGCAAATGTCGGCGCAAGTCCCTTTTCCTCGCTGGCTTCTGCTGCCGACGAACCGAAAAAGAAGGAAGATTCCTCGCCCGCGTCGCCGCCCCTGGGCCAGAGCCCTTGGGGAGCCGCGACCGGCATGACGCCGGCGGCAAAGTCCACGCCCGAACCCCTCGAGTCACTGTCGCTGGGAGCCACCTCCGACAAATCGGAAAAGGCGTCTCCCGGCGAAACCACCGTTCCGGGCGGATTTAGCGGCACGACCTTCCCCGGGGAAGAAGATGGCCAAAGTGTTCTGCGCGCGCTGTTTATGACCAGCGAAGAGCTCGACACCGCGAAAGTCATCGAATTTTGCAGCCAGCTTCCAGGCATCGAAGGATGCGCCCTGCTTTCCAAGGACGGCTCTGTCGCGGCGAGTTCAAAGGCAAGCGGCGACTTCAAGACTCAAGCCAAGGACACGCACGAATCGTTGAAAAAGATGGTCGACGCCCTCGGAATGGGAGACGCCGACATCTTCACGCTGCGCTCAAACAAGGCCATGCTCAGTTTTTTCCAAGCCAACGGCGCCTGCGTGGCCGTCCAACATGAAAAGACCGGATTCCAGCCCGGCGTGCAGGAGAAACTGGGCCTCGTGGCCAAAGAGCTCGACGCGCTCACTCCTTAAAGCCGAATCGACCATTCGCCCTTTGCACCAGGGGCAGGATGTGTTATCTCCGTCGTCCGACCCGGTGCCAGCCACCCCCCGAGGGAACCGCTCATGATTTTACTAGATCTCCTGTCCAAAGGAGGGCCGCTCATGTGGCTCTTGCTCGCTTGTTCCCTTCTCTCCATCGCCATTTTTCTTGAACGATTTTTTCTCTTCCACCGCTCCACGATCCGTGCCGGTGAATTCCTCAAGGGCCTCGCGAACCTGATCAAGAAGAAGAATTACGCCGAAGCGCTCCACGAATGCGCCGGCACCCCGGGCCCGGTGGCGCGCGTTGTTCATTCCGCCATCATTCGTCACGAGCTTCCCCGGCAAGACCTGAAGGCCGTCGTGCAGGAAGCGGGACAATTGGAGGTTCCACGCCTCGAACGCTACCTGCCCGTCCTCCTGACAATTGCCTTCATCGCGCCGTTGATCGGTCTTCTCGGAACCGTCATCGGGCTGGTCGACACCTTCGTTGCCTTCAGCTCCGCCAATGGGCAGACGACCGCCGCGCAACTCGGCAAAGGCGTTTACCAAAGCCTCATCACTTCCGCCGCCGGCATGGTCGTTGCCATTCCCGCCTACATTCTTTATCAATACCTCGTCACCGCCGCGCGCACGCTCATGCACGACATGGAACGCGCCGGGATCGAGATCGTGAACATCCTCTGCGACAATCGCGGGCCGGAAAACATCGTCGAATTCCGGGCCGACGCGGAAGAGAAAGCGGGATCAAAGGGATCCTGAAAAGGCGACCCTCGATGGAGGCATGAAACTGGAGAGCACATTGCCGGGACGGTCCGGTTATCTTCACGTCGGGCCGATTCTCGACGTCCTTCTCCTCCTCCTGATCTTCTTCCTCCTCAACTCCAACGTCATCTTCCGTTCGGGCATCTCCGTCGATCCGCCCCTCTCGCATTCCGTCCTCGAATCGATGGCCGCCGCCGACATCATTGCCATTTCCGCCGGGGAGAATCCGCGCATCATCTGGAACGATGAAGAGGTCGACCTCGAGGGTGTGCGCACGCGCATCGAGCGCCTTGGCGAAGGCGCGAACGCGCAGGTCGTCATCCGTGGTGACAAGAAAGCACACCTCGATCTCGTCGTGGAAATCGCGAACGCCGCCCAGCGTGCGGGAGTGGACGTCGCGCTGAGTACCTCGCTGGCGCCGTCCCCCTGATCAAGCAACCATGAGTGCCTCCGACCAGGACATGGAACTGGATCCGCTGACTTTCTCGTGGCGGCGCTTTCGCTGGAACACGCGCTTCCTCCTCTTCGTGATCCTCTCGGTCTTCGCCCACGCCGCGTTTTTCTGGGCCTTTGCCGTGAAGTATCCGGAACCGTCCCGCACGCTTCCATCGACGGCACGGTTGGTCGTCCTCGATGCCGGCGACCCCACCACTCTCGATGTCCTGCGACAAATCGAGGACCGCGTCGCCGCGCTTGACGACAGCCTTCGCGCTCGAACGAGGCTGCCGGAAGGCATCGTCGAGGAAGTCCGCTTCTCGCCGCTTTTTGCCAACCGTGACCCAAAGTTGAAGAGCCTCCCTCCGCTTGAATTGCCGGTCCAACTTCCCCTGCTCTTTCCACCGGGCGAGACCTACGCCCCTCTCCTCCCCCGGCGGAGGGCGGACCACGCCGATCAACCCCAGCCCGAGGTCATCCCTCCCGCAACCCTTCCCATTCCCCAGATTTCCATCTTCGGGGAGAGCCTCGGCGAACGAGACCTCGCTCACCCCGTGGATTGGACCGGTTCGGATCGACTCTTCGAGACTCCCGAAGAGGGATTTGCCTCCTTCTACGTCGGTGTCGACGCCTCGGGACGAGTCGCCCATTGTCTCATGTCCGAAGGTCAGCAGTCTCCCGCCGCCCGCTACCTCCACCGTTTGATCAAAAGCCTGAATTTTGTTCCCGCACCGGAATCCCAAAGGCAATGGGGCTGGGTGGAACTCCGATGGTAACCTGAAGCACGATGCTTGAACTCCCCCTTGGACAACTCTTTATTCTCTATCTCACTCTTGTTCTGGGATTGCTGTTCGCGGTCTGGCTGGGCGGTGACTGGATGAGAAAGCGACGTGAGCGCACCAATCGACGCAACCATCTCGTCTGCAACATCTGCGGTCTCCCCTATGAGGACACGACCCGTGAAAAGCTTCCGGCGTGCCCCTCCTGCGGCGCACGCAACGAGCGGGTCTCCCTGCGGGATATTTAGGAACTTTTCGGTTTTCAGCCTTCTGTTTTCAGCGGAAGGCTGAAGTCTGGCATGCATATCCTCATCGCTCCCGACAAGTTCAAGGGCTCGCTCGCAGCGGACACCGTCGCCAGGATTGTTGCCGATGAGTTGAAGGCGCGAATCCCGGCAGCGAAAACGAAGATCCTTCCGATTGCGGACGGCGGCGAGGGTACGGCGAGCATCCTCACGGAGGCACTGGGCGGGCGATGGGTGCCCTGCACGGTTTCCAACGCCCTCGGACGCGAAGTCGAGGCCGGCTACGGGCTCATCGCCAGCGAGGACGAAACGATCGCCGTCCTCGAGATGAGTTCGGCTTCCGGCCTCGCGATGATTCCCGAGCACGAACGCGATCCGTGGTCCTCGTCCACCCTCGGCACCGGGCAGTTGATGACCGCGGCGATGGACGCCGGCGCGGATAAGATCATCGTGGGATTGGGAGGAAGCGCCACCAACGACGGTGGATCAGGAATGGCACGCGCCCTCGGATTCCAGTTTCTCGACGCAACGGGTGCGCCCGTCGATGACTTGCCCTCCTCGCTCGACGCGGTCACGGAAATTGTCTATTCGTTAGAACGGGATCTCCCTGAAATTGTCGCGGCCTGCGATGTTGACAATCCACTCCTCGGCGAGCGGGGCGCTATCGCCGTTTTCGGTCCGCAAAAGGGAGTGACGGATGAGGAGGTCGGGCGATTCGAGAACCGACTCCGGCACCTTGCCGACCTCGTGGCATGCGATCTCGGAACAGACCCCCGCGACGTTCCGGGGGCGGGAGCGGCGGGGGGACTGGGATTCGGCTTGCTGGCCTTTGCCGAGGCGCGCCTCGAGTCCGGGTTCGATCTTGTCGCCGGCATCCTCGGGATCGAAGATGCCATTCGGTCCGCGGATATCGTGATCACGGGGGAAGGAAAGCTCGACGAGCAGACGCTCATGGGGAAAGGACCCGGCGGGATTGCGCGCATGGCAAAGGAAGCAGGCAAACCCGTCATCGGCTTTTGCGGTCGCGCCGGCGCGGTGGACCAACTCGCCACCCTCTTCGATGCGGTTTTTCCGGTCTCCGAAGCGACTTTGCCGGTCGAAGAATCGATGGCCCGCGCCGGCGAACTCCTGAAAATCGCAGTTGCCAAGGCGGCGGATCGGATTCAGGAATGGGATTCCCGCACTCACGAAACCACTTGATGCCTGACTCTCCACGCACCGCCCTCCTCTTCGCCGGCCAAGGTGCACAGACGGTGGGAATGGGCCAGGACCTCGCGGCGGACTACCCGGAAGCGAAAGAGCTTTTTGTGAAGGCGAACGAGGTGCTGGGTTTCAACCTTGAAAAGGTCATGTTCGAGGGCCCGGAGGAAGAACTCACGAGGACTTCCCGCTGCCAGCCGGCTCTGTATGTCCATGGCCTCGCCTGCTTTGCCCTGCTCAAGAAGCAACGTCCCGAACTGGAAGTCGCCGCCGCCGCCGGTTTATCGCTGGGCGAACTAACGGCGCACGCGGCCGCAGGAACCTTCTCCTTCGAGGACGGGCTTAGGCTCGTTTCCCAGCGCGGACAGTTCATGGAAGCCGCCTGCGAAGAAACCGAAGGGACCATGGCGGCGATGATCGGCGGCGAGGAGAAAGCCGTCCGTGAATTGGCCGCGAGCGTTGAGGTGGACGTTGCCAACTTCAATGCCCCGGGACAGATCGTCCTTTCCGGAACGCGGTCCGGCATCCAGTCCGCGATCGACCAGAGCAAGGTGCACGGCATCCGGCGCGCCATCGAGCTCCAGGTCGCCGGGGCCTATCATTCGCGACTGATGGCATCCGCCGAAGCCAAGCTTGCAGCCGCGCTAGCGGACGTCGAGATCCGCGACGCCAGGTTCCCCGTCATCTGCAACGTGGAAGCCAGGGCAACATCGTCCGCGGACGACGTGCGCCAGACGCTCGCCGCACAGGTGACAGGCTCGGTACGCTGGGAGGAATCGATGCGCCTCCTCCTCGACGGAAAGGACGCGGAATTCATCGAACTCGGTCCCGGTGGCGTCCTTGCAGGCCTCCTGAAAAAAACCAACCGCTCCGCCAAGGTCACGACAATGGCAACATCGGAGGCGTTCCAGTCACTCGACGCACAGCCGGCCTAGGGTTCTCCGCGGTTTCAGGGAAGGTTCGACGTCTCCGACTTTTTCACGTCCGATGCCGGGAGGTAACGATAATAGACCTCCAACATGAGGGCGCAGAGCGCGGTGTCGTAGATAACGAGATCGTCGCCCAGACGATCTGCGGAGTGTCCGGTCGTGGCACCATCCCAATTCCCGGCTTCCTGCTGTCTTGCGAGCACGATCTCCTGGAATTCACGGTTGTACTCGCGCCACGTGCTGCCGCCTTCCTGAAAAGCCGCCTGCGAGAAATAATACCACGCGTAGGGGCTGATCGGACGGTCGCGATTGCGAGCCTGTTCCAAAATGGTGTCAAAACCCTTGCGCGAATACTTCGGCTTCGCGTCCATCATGACGGAGCAAAGAAGACCGACGCCAATGAGGCTGGCTTTCCCCTCCTGGTGCTCGTCGCCCTCAAGACGGTACTTCCAGTTCCCGTTGCTTACTTCCGCTTCTCCGAGGTAGCTTTTCACCTTTGCTTTCGCCGCCATCAATCCCTGGATGGGACGCCCGGTCAGTTCGGCGGCTTTCAATGCCTGGATGTTCCAGCCCGCGACGGAGAGGTCGTTGCCGTTGTTGGTTTGATAGGAATACATCCAGCCCCCGCGTTCCGTCTGTCCAGAGAGTATGTGCTGGACGGCCGGAGTGAGTACGGTGGAAATTTTCGGGAACTTCCGCCGCGAATTCTTGTTCAGCGAGTAGGCTTCCGCCAAGGCATAGGTCGCGATGGCGTGCTCGTAGGAGGTCGTGCCACCACCCGTGGAAATCATCATGCCGCCGTCCTGCTGGGCCTTGTTGACGAGGTAGGTGATGGCCTTGACCACGGTGTCCCCGAAGTTCGGCGAATCGACCGTTTCACAGCGTCCGCTGTAAGCGAGAAGCACGAGTCCCGTCATCGCCACGGGGAAGTTGTTTCCCCAAGAGCCATCCTCTTTTTGCTGTGTCTGCAACCACGTCAACGCTCGCGTCACCGCGCGGTCATGCTTGCTGTCTCCCCCTGCCTGGCTCAGCCGCTTCGCCCGGTCGGCGGCGTCACAGCGGCCCTTCATGACCGTGGGAATGGACATGGCGGCCCCACCCAGTCCCGCTCCGCCAAATCCAATGTCATTGGAAAGTCCGATTGTCGGCGTCGACGTGTCCAGGGTAAAACTCGTGGGAACCGCGACGTTCGATTGGGCCATCGCGTTGATGAGCGAACTCGGCTTCGACGTGGGCCGCATCGGTTTCTGCTGGACCATCTCCTTGAACTCCTGTTTCTCGACCACGGAATCGGTCGCGCTCTGTGTAGCCGCCACCGTGAGTTCGGGAGGATCCTCTTTCAACTCCTGCACCACCCAGAGAGCAAGCACGAAAAGTATCACCACGTGAAGAAGAACGGCCACCGTCAACGCCGTCGCTCGCGTTTGAGACTGTTGCTTGGCCTTGGCATCCGCCGTCAAGACATCGAGATGCCCACCGGCGATTTGCACCGCCTTCTCAGTCTCCCGCAATTCGGCGGGATCTACGGCTTTGACATTTCCTTTCGGTGACAACGCCGCGACCAAAACGGGGGCGTCGGGATCCGGTGCAGGATTACCGGCGGCCAAATCGGGATCCGGTGCGGGACCTGCATCCGGTTCGGGCGGAGAAACATCCGGTTCGGGAATTCCATCCGGCGAAGGCATGGCTCCGTCGGGTTCCGGCGGAGAGGCATCTGGTTCTGGGGGCTCCATGGGTGCAATTTCTGGTTACAATATTAACGTCCCTCCGAAAAGAAAATTAGGCGGAAAACAAGGAGAATCATCCCCTGCATACCCTATTTTCGCCAACGAAAGCGACCGGATTCCGCAAACCCACTTTCCGTGGGTTGCCTGAAACAATTATTAAATTATCTTAAATTCTTTCCTTGAGCGAACCGAATCCAGCTGATTTGCCCGCGATCGATGTGGCAGGAACGCAATTTGACGGGCAGGAGCCGGTATTCATCCTCGGCCCGTGCGTCATTGAATCCGAGGATTTCCTCATGGACGCCGCGCGCCGCACCATTGAAATCGCCCGTGCAGCCGGCGTCCGATTCCTTTTCAAGGCCTCTTTCGACAAGGCCAATCGAACGTCCATCGGTTCCTTTCGCGGGCCGGGCCTTGAGGAGGGGCTTCGACTTCTCCGCAGGGTGAAGGAGGAATTCGGAGTCGGGGTCACCACGGACATCCACACCCCCGAACAGGCGGAAGCGGCGGCCGGCACCATCGACCTCCTCCAGATTCCCGCCTTCCTTTGCCGCCAGACGGACCTTCTCGTCGCTGCCGCCGGGACCGGGCAGGCCGTGAACGTGAAAAAGGGCCAGTTCCTCGCGCCTTGGGACGCTGAACACATCATGGGGAAGCTCCGCGAATCCGGCTGCGAAAGGATCCTTCTCACCGAACGCGGCAGCAGCTTCGGCTACAACACGCTTGTTGCCGACATGCGGTCGCTCATCTGGATGCGCGAACTCGGCGCCCGCGTCATCTTCGATGCCACCCATTCCGTGCAACGCCCCGGCGGGCTCGGCGGAAGTTCCGGCGGTGATGGAAGGCTGGCTCCCGTTCTCGCCCGCGCGGCCGTCGCCACGGGAGTCGATGGAATTTTTATGGAAACTCACCCGAATCCGGCCCAAGCTCTTTCTGACGGGCCCAACCAGGTGCCGCTCGAAGCGCTGCATGGCGTGCTCACCCGGCTCCAGAAAATCCACCACGCTGCCCACGATGAAGCTTAGAGGGATGCCCAAGAATCAATCCGTTGTCGTCGCCTTCACGCTGGCCTTTGCCGCTGCGGGGTGGACGCATGCCAACAACGAAACCGAGGCCGCGGATGCTGGCGAGGAAGACACAACCGCGGAGGTGAACGCGGAAGGGGCCAATTCCGGGACAGGGGTTGAAGAGGAAGAGAAAGCCGCCCCACAAATGCGAGGCCTCGAACTCATTCCCGTCGGCAAGACCAACAAGGGCGTCCGTCTTCCGCTCTACAATGCCACCAGCGGAGATCTTGAGTTCATTTTCAAGATTGGAGAATTGACTCCCGTCGATACCGCCCGTGAAAACCTCGACATGGTCGATGTCGATATCGAGGTCCTCGGCAAGGCGGAAGACGATTCGGACAAGATGAACATCGACCTCATCAACGCGAACTACCACACGGTTCTCGGCATCCTTTCCACCGACGAAGAAGCCATCATTCGTCGCAGCGATTTCATCCTCATCGGCGAGACCATGGACTTCGACACGAAGCGCGGGCTCGGCCGCATGACCGGGAAGACAAAAATGACCATCTATAATTTTCAACGAAAGCGCACGGAATCGACACCAACCCAGAGTGAAACCGTGCCCGAAGACCAAACAACGCCGCTCCCGCGGATGAACATCCGATGAAACTTCCCTTCTGCCTCACCCTCACCATTCTCCTTGCCGGAGTTTCCGTGCCCACGGACACCAATGCCCAGGCGAAGAAGCCCCGCTTCTCCTCCAAGGAATTGGAGCGTCGCTTTGACGAGTTGAAGAAAAGTTCCCCCAAGGTGCAGGAAGCTGCCGAGAACATCCCCGACACCGACAAGCTCAAGCAGGCCTTCAACAAGGCGCTTGAGGGAAAACTCGACGAGCAGCTTGAAGCCGATGCGAAGCGTCTCGCCGAAGGCATTCCCAGCGAGTCCGATTCCGCGCGCTTCAACGCCAACGAATTCATGAATCGCGCCCGCGAGTTCGCCCCGGACGAGATCAAACGCATCGAGGAAAGCGAGATCGCCCGCAAGCTCAAGGCCGGCGCCGGGGACAAACCACCGGAAATCCCGGAGGAAGGCCGCGCCCTCGCCAACGTCACCTTCACGGCCGTCGGCGGCGGCGCCCTCCAGCTTCCCGATGTCACAACGGTCGCCTGGAACGGCGAACGCACCCCCATTGACGGTCACGGCCCCGCCCCGGGAAGGACACCTTACACCTTCGCCGAAATGGAAGCGCGCCGGAAGAAAGACATCGAGGAAATCAATATCACTTCCACCGGTGGTGCCCTTTTTGCGGAAAACTCCGAACAAGCCGGACGCAAGATCACCATTAATCACCCCGGGCCGATCGCCATTTTCCAGGAGAACGTCTTTGTCGATCACCCCGAGTTCAAGATCGACTGCGACGAACTCACCATTTTCCTGCGACCTGACGCGACCAATAACGAAGAGGAAGCTCCGCCCGCCGCTGCCAACGAGGCGGTCGCGGACGAGAGCCTGAAGAGGGCCGTCGCCACCGGTCGCGAAGTCACCGTGCAAAGAATCGTCGGGGAAAAACTGGAAATTGGAAAGGCACGAAGGCTCGTCTACGACGGTGACAATGGCGTCGTCACATTGATTGGAGACGCGATTGTCCAGCGAGGCGGTTCCAACAACCTGGCCGGGCCGGAAATCGTCCTCCCGCCCAATGGAGAAGCCTACGTGAACGGCGGATCCACCCTGCGCATCGAGCGCGTCCGCAACTAGAACACCCGCTTTGCCCGAACCTCCCGCCAGCAAACCTCTGAAACAACGAAGAGTCTCCCTCGTTCCCAAGGACGATCCGACGCTTCCGCGCATCACACCGCAACCGATCAAGCGCAAGCCCTCGGTCGATCCCGCCAACCCGGCGAAGCCCGCCGCGCCATCACCGCCGCCGGAAGAATTGGTCGAGGAGGACGAGGTCTTCGTCGCTCACGGGGCGGACGACCCGTTCGAGGCGAGAACCCCGGCAACGCCCGCGACACCGGAGCCACCTGTCGAAGTCGAGGCTCGGGAAGAAGCCCCGGAAGTCCCCGCCGGGGCGGCGGCGAAAGTCGCAAGCAAGCCCGAGCCCGTCGTGTCCGAAAAAAGCGGAGAACAGATCATCCGCCACAAGGCCAAGCGGAAGAAAAAGACCTCCACTACCCTCCCGCCGGCCCCCAAGGTCGGCGCCATGCTCCTGCACACCCACCGCCTGAGGAAAGTCTATGATGGGCGCGCGGTCGTCAATGGGGTCGAGATCAACGTGCGCGAGGGGGAAATTGTCGGATTGTTGGGTCCGAATGGTGCGGGCAAGACGACCTCGTTCTACATGATCGTCGGCCTCATCCAGCCCAACGGCGGCAGCGTTGTCTTCAACGGGGCGGACATGACCCATGAGCCGATGTACAAGCGTGCCCGCCTCGGCATGGGCTACCTTCCGCAGGAGGAATCGATTTTCCGCAAGCTCAGCGTGCAGGACAACATCATGGCTGTACTCGAGACCCAGACCGGACTCAACCGCAAGCAGCGCCGCGAACGCTGCCAAGCCCTCATGGAGCAATTCGGGATCGAAAAGCTCGCGAGGAACACCGCCATCACTCTTTCCGGCGGGGAAAAACGACGCCTCACCATCGCACGTTCCCTCGTGACCAACCCCAAGCTCCTCATGCTCGACGAGCCGTTCTCCGGCGTCGACCCCATCGCCGTTGAGGAAATCAAGGAGATCATCGAATCCCTGCGACAGGACGGCCTCGCCATCCTCATCACCGACCACAACGTCCAGGATACTCTCGACATCGTCGACCGCGCCTACCTCCTCTTTGAGGGCGTCGTCCGTCGCGAAGGCACCCGCGAGTTCCTCATCAACGACCCGCTGAGCCGCGAACTCTACCTCGGAAGCCGGGAGTATTAGCCGAAGAGCGGGTGGCGACTGCGCGCTTGCCAATGTCCGGATAATCTGTCTTGCTGGCAGTGGTGAAACCCCTGCCCATCATTCTGCTCGTCGCGGGCCTCGCGGTTGGATTCCTGATCGGCAAGGGGATTTCAACCGGACCTTCCGAGCCATCTTCCACCGCCAGAGAGCACGGCGGATCCGATCACGGCTCCTCGACGATCCTGCGCGCTTCGGACGCCATGGAAAACAAGGCCAAAGAGGATGCCAAAGACGGTCAGGACGAAAAACTGGTCCCGGGAGCATTCTCCACGAAGCGCCTCAAGACACTCCTTTCCGCCTTCGAGGGAAAACCCGGTCCGCGCCGCACCTTCGAGATTCAATCCGCCATCTACGACCTCAGCCTCGAGGAAATCGTGAACGTCTGGCCGGAAATCGAGGAGAAGCTCGACTCCGATTCGGAAGCATGGAACTGGTCGAGCGCCTTTTTCACCCGCTGGGCCGAGCTCGATCGGGACGGCGCGATGGAGACCACGGAAGAACTCGATGGCTGGAGGAGCTTTTCCGCCAAGGCGTCCATCGCCATGAGCTGGGCGGAATCCGATCCCAACGCCGCGCTCGGTTGGGCCGCCGACCGCGAGAAGCTCGATGAGCGAAACTACATCTACAACGCCATTCTTGAAGGCATCGCCCGCACGGACAAGGAACGCGCCTTCAACCTCGCCGTGGCCGCCATCGAGGAGAAAACCATCGACGGCTCCGGCTGGTGGGGGGTGAAGTTCTTTGATGAATG
>JBCDLR010000024.1:0-20564 GCA_038745205.1 Verrucomicrobiota bacterium | reverse complement strand
GTCGAGTTCGACCAGGGCCACCACCTTGTAGAGCTCCTCGTGGCCGGAAAACTCGGGGAGCGGTGACTCGAACTCGTTGCAGAGAAGCAGCGCGAACTCGAAAACCTCTGTCCGGAGTTCCGGTGCCAGTCGTGGACCGGCAAAGACAATGGTGGAAGCGAAATCACGGAAATGATGCGGAGACCACCGGGTCGCACGGGCTAGCAGGTCCAGTCGATCCACGAAAGCTGCGGAATTCCCCTCCTGCGCCGCCTGCATGATCTGCTGCGCCATGATTTCCGGCGCCGGCAAGGCTGCCATGCGGATCTTTTCCGGCTCGCCGCCCCCGCTCAGTTTCGGGACCAGTTTAAACCAGGCTTCCAGCCATTTCTCGCCGCTCCTCCAATAGTCTTTCGCCATCGGTGGCTTCGCCGCAATCTCGATGAGTGCCCTCATGGACGCATTGGTGTCGGCTTCTCCACGCACCAATTCCGGCACCGCCCGCAACCGACGGATTGTCTTCAAGGCCTCGTCCAGTTGCCCCAGTTCCAACTGGAGGATTGCCGCCCGCAGCAGTGACGCCGCCGCCCCCGCGTCCGCGTTCGCAAACCTTCCGGCCCGCAGAAAATATTGAACCGATTCGCCATATTCCCCCCGACCAAAGGCGTTGCCTCCCAGACGTTCAAGGGCCCTTACTTTGTAGGCGAGGGTAAGTTTATTCCGCCCTAACAAGCTTTCCAGGATCTCCTGCTCCTCCGCGAATTCCTGCGCCCGGTGATGATGCGCAGCGGCAAGAAGGCGCCCTCTTGCGAAAGTCTCCGAAGAGCTTGGAAATTCCCCGAGCAATTCCAGCATGCGAGGTCCAAGACGCGTGTTGAGAATGGGATTGGCCACCGACTCCTGCACCTCCGTCAGCGCCGCCACCCGCCAAAAGACCCGCCCGAAATCGTTTCCCGGAGGAAACCGCAGCAAATACTCAACGGCGAAAAACAAGTAGGCTTCCGCTGCTTCCGATCCCGCGCTCATCTCACGAAGGCGACCCTTGAACTCCTGACGGCTCACGAGCCCCTGAGCCAGGCTCTCCCCTTTCCAGTTCTCGGGAAGATGCTCATTCACAAACGCGGTGAACTCTCCATGGATCGTCTCAATCCCTTCGTCGTCGCCCGCTGCATGAACGGGAACAAGCAGAGAGGCGACCAGCGCCAATGTGAGGGATATCGTCCGGCCCATCGAAGACTTAACGATACGATGGAGGAGGCCGCAAGCCGCCCTTCAATGAGAGGAAATCGGTGGATCCGGTCACTCGTCGGCCTGCAGCGCGGAGCTGACGCCCGTCACGGCGTCCCAGTCCGGGTCTCCGTGGTCCAGCCTGTATATCTCATAGTCGTAAACAGCGTCCTCGTTTTCCGGATCCGCTTCCATCGCGACAAAGAGAAAGAAACCCGCCAGCACTTGATCCAGGTCCGAGTCTCCCCCCAGCAGTGTCCGCGCCCGCGCGAGCAACAGCTCCGCGAGAACCTCCGGCTGGTAGTCGACCTCGACCTTCTTCGGAACAAGACCACGCTCCAACTGCCGATTCGCTACCAGAGCATTGCGGTCCCGCGAATTGAGATGAAGGGACAAGCCGATCAACTGCCGGGCGACACGCAACTCACGCGGGTGGGGTCGCGACGAAAGACTGTTGCTCACGTAGCCCGCGATGTTCGAAGCCAACCGCTCACGCTCACTCTCGAGCAACGCAATCTCATCCCCCATGAAGATCGCTTTCTTCACCACAGGCGGCTGGTAGGTGAACTCGTCCGCGAACGCGGAGATGACGAGCGTGCTCAGGATGACGAGAGGGTTCAATCTGGGGATTGGCACCGGCTAATATAGCATCGAAGCTCCTTTCGTGAACTCCATCGCCGAGGAAAAGAAGCGCCTCCGCCAGGCCATGCTCGCCCGCCTGGCGCAATTGCCTGCCGACGACCGAGACGCTGAATCCAAGGTGATCAACTCGTTCCTCGCCGCACTACCGGTCTTTCAAACCGCCAAAATGGTTGCTGCCTTCGCCCCTCTTCGCTCGGAGCCAGACGTGCTTTCGACGCTTTTTGCCGCGGGAAAGTCGCTCTGTTTTCCCGTCATCGACGGCCATTCCATGACCTTTCACGAAGTCAGCGATCCCGGCGAATTCGTGAAAGGCCCCTTCGGCGTGCGCGCGCCGAATCCGAGATGCCATCCCGTTGTCTCACCGGACAGCATCGATCTCATCCTCGTGCCTGGCCTTGCTTTTACACGGGACGGTCGTCGCCTCGGCCGCGGCGGCGGGTTCTATGACCGCTACCTGGGCAAAGAGCAACTCTCGGCGACGAGGGTCGGCCTCTGCTTCCACGCCCAACAGGTTGGCGAAATTCCCACCGAAGCCTTCGACGCCAGAATCGAGAACTTGATCACGGGAGAGCCGAGCGGAGAGGAATAATGCCCGCACCTAGCCTCCTCACATTCCCTCCTCACGCCCACTTGGGTATCTTCATTTCGAACTTTGGAATCCTTGCGTAGACCGCGCGGCCGTCTTCGGTTTCGACGAGGAAGGATCCTTCGGCCACGCTGTCGTTGGCAATGACATGGTAGCTGTTGTAGCTGAAGTCGCCGCCGCACTCGATTTCTGGATTCTGGCTGACCACGCCTTCCCCCTCGACAACCACCTTTTCCCCGTTCGACTGGGTAATGACCCATTTCCGGCCCTTGATCGTCACCGCACTGTCCGACTCGTTCGCAATCGATATGAAGTAGACAAACGGGTGGGGCCTGTCTTCTGGAGCGTCGAGGCTCGGCATGTAGATCACCTCTTCGACGCTCACGCGGAGATTGGTCAGTTCCTCGAGGGTTTCTGTCACAGGAACTAGGATACGCCGAAGTGGACGTCTCTGAAAGCGATTTCAACTGCTTGCGTCAACCATGCTTTTTCGCGAAATTCCTTGGCATGGGGATTGTTCGGCTCCTTATTCGCCCGGTCTTCCACCCCGTTCCGAATTGTTGCCAAGTCCTTCCGCAAACGCATGAAAATAGCTGTTGATGCCATGGGTGGCGACCACGCTCCTGCCAATAATATCGGCGGGGTGAAGTTGGCCCTGGAAAGCCTGTCGTCGATCGAGCGGCTTTTTCTCACGGGAGACAAGGGAAAGATCGAGGCGGAGCTCGCTCAACAACAGGTCCCGACAGACAAGATTGAGATTGTCCACACCACGGAGGTTGTCGGCATGGACGAATCACCCGCCAAAGCCGTCCGTCGGAAAAAGGATTCATCGATTTCCGTCGCGGTTGGACTCGTCAAGGAAGGGTCCAGCGACGCGGTCGTCAGCGCGGGCAACACGGGCGCGGCCGTGGCCGCGGCCACCCTCAAGCTCCGCAACCTTCCCGGCGTCGAGAGGGCCGGCATTGCCTCGGCCCTGCCGAGTGAGCACGGCGTGTGCAACCTGATTGACGCCGGCGCCAATGTCGATGCCAAGCCCCGCCACCTTCTCCAATATGCCATCATGGGAGCGGTCTACTCGAGAGAGATTTTTGGCGTGAAGAATCCCAAGGTGGGCCTCATGTCCGTCGGCAGTGAGGAAGCGAAGGGAAACGAATTCACCCGCGGCGTCTTTTCCATGCTGCGTGAGAGCCAGCTTAATTTCGTCGGAAACATCGAGGGCCATGACCTTTTCGAATCGGGCATCGATGTCGTCGTCTGCGACGGCTTTACCGGGAACGTGGTTCTCAAGTCCTGCGAGGCGACAGCGAACATTCTCATGAAGTGGCTGAAGGCGGAACTGACAAAAACACCACTGCGCATGGCCGGAGCATGGATCGCGAGGAATGCTTTCCGCACCTTGAAAAAGCGGGGCAGCTACGAAACGATCGGCGGCAGCCCGCTCCTCGGAACCAATGGCACAACGATCATCGCCCACGGATCAAGCAGCCCGCTCGCGATGATGAATGCCATCCGCGTGGCCGCCGAGTCGATCGAACACCGGGTCAATCCTCACATCGAGGAGGAAATAGCCAAACTAGCGCCGCCGGAGAAGGCGACGCCCGCCCAGGAAGAAGCGGTTCATGCCTGACAATCCAATGACCCAGGAAGATTGCACGGTGACAATTCTCGGGACGGGCAGCTACGTTCCCGAGAAGGTCCTGACCAATGCCGATCTCGAAAAAATGGTCGACACTTCGGACGAGTGGATCACTTCGCGCACCGGTATCCGTGAGCGCCGGATCGCCGCGGAAGACGAAGCCACCAGTGACCTTGCGACCAAGGCTGCCCTGAAGGCGATGGAGCAATCCGGCGTCACGGCCGATGATATCGAACTCATCGTTGTCGCGACCATCACGCCTGACACCTTTTTCCCGGCCACGGCCTGCCACGTCCAGAAGAAACTGGGCGCGATGAACGCAATTTGCTTCGATGTGGCCGCCGCATGCTCCGGCTTCCTCTACGCCATTCAGGTAGCCCGCCACTATCTGAATGGAAGCAGCCGGAAGACGGCCCTCATCATCGGCGCGGAAAAGATGAGCGCGTTCGTGAACTGGAGCGACCGCAACACCTGCGTTCTCTTCGGTGACGGCGCGGGCGCGGCGGTCCTGCAGCGCAAAGGCACCCCGGTTTCCCGGCGCATCCTTTCCACCTACCTCGGTAGCGACGGCAACCAGACGGACATCCTTGCCGTTCCGGGCGGAGGTTCAGCGCTTCCCATCACCCCGGAGAACGCGAACGAAAAACTCAACACCATCACCATGCAGGGCCGCGAGGTCTACAAGTATGCGGTGACCGCGATGCGCGATGCCGCGGAGATTGCCCTGGGGCGCGCCGGCATGTCGGCGGCGGATGTCTCGATGGTCATCCCTCATCAGGCGAATGTTCGCATTCTCGACGCCACCGCCGAACGTCTTGGCATCCCTAAAGAGCGCGTCTACATCAATCTCGACAAGTACGGCAACACTTCTGCTGCGGCCGTGGCCATTGCGCTCGACGAGGCCCACCGGGACGGCTCCATCAAGGATGGAGACCTCATTCTGATGGTCGCCTTTGGCGCGGGCCTCACCTGGGGAAGCACTCTCCTCCGCTGGTAGCGTGGTGCTTAGATATCGGAGAGCTTCCTCGTGCTGTCACCGATCCGTTCTGCTTCGATATTCATGCGATCCAGCAGGCTGAGGTAGAGATTCGTCATCGGTTCGGCTCCGTTGTAGACCTTGTGCCGACCGGTCTGCAGACCAGCGTTTTTCCCGCCCGCGAGGACAACCGGCAGGTTGTTGTGATCGTGGTAATTCCCGTCACTCAATCCCCCGCCATAGACGACCATTGTATTGTCGATCAAGCGGCTGCCATCGAGGTCGCGCTTCGCCTTGAGTTGTTCAAGGAAATAGGCGAACTGCGTGGCATAGAAACGGTCGATTTTCGCAATGTTGGCGAGCCTCTCCTGATCATGGCGATGATGGGAGAGTGAGTGGTGTCCCTGCGGAACCCCGATCTCCGCAAAACTCCGATTGCTCCCGTCGTGGGCAAACATGAAGGAGGAAACGCGGGTCGTATCCGTCTCAAAAGCAAGGGCCAACAGGTCCAGCATGATCCTCAAATGGGACTCGTAATCCTCGGGAATGCCGGTTGGCTTGCTCCCGGCGGGGACTTCCTTCAAATGCGTTTCCGCCTTTTCGATGCGAGCTTCCATCTCTCTCACCGCTGTCAGGTATTCGTCGAGCTTCCGCTGGTCGGTTCGGCCCAACTGGCGCCGCAGTCCCTTCGCATCTTCGAGGACAAAATCGAGGATACTGCGACGCGTCACCATGCGCTTCTCGCGGGCTTCCCTGCTCTCGCCGGGATTGAATCCGCCGAAGAGCCGCTCGAAAACGAGGCGCGGGTTGTTCTCGGGCGCCATCGGTTGCGTCTCGCTTCGCCAGGACATGTTGTATTGATAAGCACAGGCGTAGCCGGAATCGCATCGCCCGCTTTGTCTCGCCTGGTCACAACTCAGTTCCAGCGAGGGAAGATAAGTCTCGCGGCCAATGGCCTGGGCTGCGATCTGATCCACGGAAACGCCTGCGCGGATGTCGGCGCCTGCGGTTTTCTTGATCTGCACGCCCGTGAGGAAAGACGAATTCGCCCGCGCGTGATCCCCCGCACCGTCGCCGTTGGAGAAGCCCTTGTCGTGATCGAGGCCCGTCAGAACCTGAATGTCCCCCTTCGAGGACTCGAGAGGCTGTAGCGTCGGGGAGAGTTCGAAATCCTTCCCTTCCCCTTTCGTCCGCCATTTGTTCAAATTCACCCCGTTGGGAATGTAGAGGAAGGCCATCCGCAGCGGTGCCTTGGCCGATGCCGGGGCGGCGGCTTGAAGCCCTTCGAGGGCGGGCAGGAACAAGGCGGTTCCAAATCCTTGGAGGAATCTTCGGCGTCTTATGGAGCGGCTTGGCATATGGACAGTCTCGGTTTCCAAGAATACGCCCATTTCGACCCGGGGATGACAAAATTCCGGCCCCAAAATGTGTGTGGCCGGCGACGCAAGCGCCGCCGACCACACGAACCAGGCTCCAGCAATAGAGTCTTTAGAAAATCACGCTAGCCTCAGGGGTCGACGGTAGGAGTCAGCGTCCCGTAGAGTGTTCCGGTCGCGGTGCCTTCCTCAAGGACGTAGAAGCTGTCGATCGTCGAGAATCCTTGGGAAGTGGTTTCCCCGAACTCGATCTGCAGCGTGTAATCGGTGCCACCCAGGGACTGCCCGACACTTGAGTAGATGTTGTCGACGTGGACGTAGTCCGCACTGGACCAGGCAGAAGAATTCCCGCTCCACGCGTTGTCATCATTGGCGACGTTGATGAGTTCCAGCGTGTAGTTGAAGTTCGAGTTTCCTCCGCCATCGTCGAATGAAAGATCGACGTTGAGATCCACGGAATTAGCGCCCGTTCCGGAGAAAATCGTTCCGTTGTAATAAGTCAGGGTTCCCAGTTCGAACTGGGTGCCGGGAGCGACGTCGTAAAAGCTCGCTCCGTTGAAGAGAATCCAAGACGGGTCGGTGTATCCTCCGTAGAAATAGGGTGTTCCCCATTCGAAGTATCCGCCGCTTCCACCCGTCACCATGTCTCGTCCACCGGTTGCACTGGCAAAACTACCGGAGGTTCCACCGGAGATGATGAAGGAGGAAACATAGGTCTCCTCGCGGGGATCGCTATCCGTCCACTGCGTCGTGTCATTGGAAACCGCCATGGCATGAATGGTGTCGTGCGGGCCGGCGTAAATTACCTGCCCGTCCGTGTAGTCTTCCCATGACCCCGAATTCACCGCGTAGATCAGGGAGGAAGTACCCTCTTCGTTCGCATCGAACAGCATGATTTCGAGATTGAAGTCACGGTAGTCAAAGTCTCCCCCGTCGAGCGAATAGAGGGGAGGTTCGAGCTGTTCCGGACCAGTCGGCGGCGTCAGGGTGGTTCCGCCACCGGCAGCAAAAATAGACGGGGAAAGGTCGGCAATTTGCGCCTGGTTGAACTGGTAGACGCCACCTGTCCCGCTGTCGGAGAAGCTGCTGTAGTCCCAGACCCAACCGGAATTCTGGGCAAGCTTGAGATTCTGGTGACGCTCCTGGTGCTCGGCAACCACCGTGGTTGGAATGGCGCTCTCGTCGAGTTTGAACTCCGTAGCTCCGATTCCACCAGTCGTGGCAATCTCAAAGCGGGCCGATGTGCCGTTCCAGAGAACGCGTGCCTCCGTCGTGGCCGCCTGCGGGGCACTCTGCATGACCGGCAGAAGCCGCTGATCGACCATGGAACCGCGAAGGCCCACATTGGTGTCGTAATCGGTTCCCGCCGAAGCCGTCTTCAGCTTGGTGAGAACGGAAGCAAAGGTGTCGGTGGACTCAATCAAGCCGCCGTTCGCCTGGTAGAGCTTCACTGCGGCATTGAGTTGTTTTACTTGAGTAACAAGCCCGGTGCTTTTCGAACTCGAAGTAGCATTGCTGTAGGTGGAGAGGCCCACGGTCACGAGGAGCGCTACCACACCGATGGTTGCCATCATCTCAACGAGGGAGATGCCCGCGTTTCCGCGGCGATCTTTGCGAGATGAAGGCAAATTGAATTTGCCGATTGTTGTCATGGGAAGGGATACGGGTTGATCGAATCAAGGAAACGATCGCTACAATTCGACAGGAATCAACATATTTTTCATAATTTTCATAACAAATGCCCAAGCGTTATTGTCCTATCAGCCAGTGAGGTACCTTCGAAAAGCCGAGAAATGTCGCCGCTGAGAGCCAGAACCAACTAAAAAAGAAGGATCTGGCACCGAGGGCACCAAATCCGTTCTTCGAGTTTTCGATCACCCGGCCCCTTCCCAGAGCCGGGCAAAGAAATTGCTTTTTAAAGGATCGGCTCCACCCGCACGAGAGTTCCGTAGAGCGTTCCGGTCGCAAGCCCTTCTTCAAGGACGTAGAAACTGTCGATGGTCGATAACCCGTCACTGGTGGTTTCGCCGAACTCAAGGATCAACTCGTACTCCTCTCCGCCCAGCGACTGCGAGACCGTAGACTGGACATCGTCGAGGTAAACATAATCGGCGCTTGCCCAAGCGAGAGATCCGCCGCTGTGGGCATTCTCATCATTCGCCACGTTGATGAGGTCGAGGGTAAACTCGAATTCCCGCGACTCCCCGCCGCCGCCAAAGGCAAGCTCCACGTTCAAGTCCACGGAATCGGCCCCGGTTCCGGAATAGATGGTTCCGTTGTAGTAAGTAATCGTCCCAATCTCGAAGCGTTCGTCCGGATTCACATCATAAAAGGAGGCACCGTTGAAGAGGACCCAGCTCGGGTCCTGGAATCCACCATAAACATAGGGTGTCCCCCACTCGAAGAGGTTGTCCTCTCCACCGGTATCAAGATCGGGACCGCCGGTGGCATTGTCAAAATTCCCCGTGGTGTTTCCCGTGATGGTGAAAGTGGACACGTAGTTTTCATCAGCAACCGCACTGTCCAGGTAAGCCGTGAGGTCATTGGAAACCGTCATCGCGTCGATCCGCTCGTTCGGCGCGACAAGGAGACTCTGGCCAGGCGAATAATCCATCCATGTCCCGCCATTTACCCGGTAAATCACAGTTGAAAACGCGGAATCGTTGGGATTCTCGAGCGAGAGATCCAAATTGAATTCATGGAAATTGTAATCTCCCCCCGGCTTCGAGAAGACGGGCGGGAGCAAAACCCTTGGCAACAGCGGAGCCCTCGAACCTGCCGCAGGCATGGTAGGGAGTTCGATCCCGGACAAGTCAACCGGCGCAGATCTGTTCCTCCCGTCAAACTCCTCGTAATCCCACACCCACCCAGAGGTCGCAGCGACCGTAAGGACGTGTTGGCGATCGCCATAACTGGGGTTCGTCGAGGAGGGAATGGCCGCCTCGGAATGAACAAAGGCCCTGATTCCCGCTTCGCCTGTCGTCGACAACTCGAAGCGGCGGGCAGCGGCATTCCAACGAGCACGCAACTGGTCTCCTTCCCCTTCCGCGACCGATTGGTGAACCGGAAGAAGCCTCTCATCAATCAACCGACCGCGAAGTCCTGAGATGGTTTCTCTTCCCTCCTCAGCCGCGGCCGTCTTGAGCTTCTCGAGAACGATCTCCGCCGTGTCATCCGACTCGATCACGCCTCCGCTGGAGAGATAGATGCCGATCGCCGCGTTCAACTGCTTCACCTCAAGTGAAAGTTTTGTCGTCGACGCCCCCGACCGTGAATTCACGACGATGCCAAGAATCATCCCGCCGATCAGGCCGATGACCAAGAGAATCAGAATCACTTCGACCAAGGCGAACCCTGCGCTTGAAGCCTTCTGAAGGTTTGATGTGGGGATCCGAATTTTCATTGTTGCGAACAAGATGTGATGGAATTCTCAACTTTATACGAATTACCATAAAATTCGCAACTCCTTTTTCTTATTTTTATATTATTTTATTGTTTTTAGAGAATCAGAATTGAGAAAGTTGAAGTTTCGACTCGATTCTGGTGGATTTCGCTTTCGATCTTGTATCTCGGCCTCGACCCCGATTGATTGGCGGGCGACGACATTCCCTGCCCCTGCATGAAGCTGAATCACGACGCCCACCTCGCCTACTGCACTAACATCCATCGCGGCGAGTCCTGGGACGAAACGTTGGCTGCGCTCGAGCAATACACCCTTCAAGTGCGGCGCAGGGTAGCCGAACCCGACGAAGTCTATGCGGTTGGACTGCGCCTCGGTGCGGCGGCGGCACACAGCCTCACGAAAGAGAAGCGGATCGACGAATTGAGAAGGTGGTTAACGAGGAACAATTGCTACGTTTTCACGATCAATGGTTTTCCTTACGGCCAGTTTCACGGAACCAGAGTCAAAGAGCGGGTCTATGTCCCGGACTGGGCAGAGGAATCGCGACTCGACTACACGCTTCGACTCTTCGATATCGTAGCGCTCCTGGCGAATGACGCGGGACTGAAGGAAGCCAGCGTTTCCACCTTGCCCGGATCCTTCAAGGAATTCGTCACCGAATCGTCGCATGAAGATCAGATCTTCGGAAACTTGCTGAAATGCGCCGTTTCCCTGGAGCAGAGAGCGCAGGATTCCGGGCTCGATCTGCATTTAGGCCTGGAACCGGAGCCCCTCGGCCTCTTTGAAACGAGTTCGGAGACCGTCCGGTTCTTCTCTCGCCTCCTCGATCACGGAAAGAAGAACGGCGTCGACGCGGAAACGATCCTCAGGCGCCTCGGGGTAAACTACGACACATGCCACCTCGCGTGCGAGTTTGAGAGTGCTGCTCACGCCTTCGGGCGATTGCTTGAAGCAGGCATCCGTATCAGCAAGATCCATCTCAGTTCAGCCCTGAAGGTTTCTCCCACCGCCGATGCACGTGAGCGTCTTGCCGATTTCGCCGATGACGTCTATCTCCACCAGGTGATTCAACAGGATCGCGACGGGGGATTCCGACGCTGGAGGGATCTCCCGGACGCCCTGCAGGCCGAGGGCCCGGCCGAAGATTCTGAATGGCGGATCCATTTTCATGTTCCCCTCCATGCCGCGCCCGCAGCGCCGTTTGAAACAACCGCAGATCATCTTGAGGAGACACTTCAACTCCTCTCGGAAAAGCCGGAGATCTGCCGTCATCTCGAAATGGAAACCTACACGTGGGACGTCCTGCCTCCCGAGATGCGTGAGAACAGCGTGGTGGACCAACTGGTTCGGGAATACGATTGGACTCTACCGCGACTCAATAGACCATGAATCCGGACGAAGGCGAAGAGAGCATTCACGAAGAGTCCGGCTTTCAGCGGACCCTCGCGGAACTTGCCCGCTTGCCCAACCTCCCCTCGGTCTGCACGAACATCATCGCGGCATGGATGCTCACGGGATCGGGATGGGGATTCCGCATCCTTCCCCTGCTGCTCGGCGCCTCCTGCCTCTACGCCTTCGGCACCGCGTTAAACGACGCCATGGACGCAAAATTCGACGAGGAAAAGCGCCCCGATCGCCCGCTTCCCTCCGGTCGCATATCCACGCGCGGGCTTTGGATCTACATCACGTCTTGCGGAATCGGAGGTCTTATCGCGACCTGCTGGTGGGGCGGTGCCTCGATCGTTTGGACCCTCACCCTCGTCGCCGCCATCATCGCCTACGATGCAGTACACAAGCACTGGTCGGGAGGCTGTATCCTGATGGGAAGCTGCCGCTGGTTACTTTACTTTGTCGGCGCCTCCGCCGCCACCGGGGACCTTGCTTTCACCGGACCGGTGCTGCTCTGGGCCACGGTGCTCGGCTGTTACATCGTGGGACTCACCTACTACGCCCGGGAAGAGGCGGATCCGGAAGCCCCACCAGTGATCCGATGGCCGCTTCTTTTCCTGCTGGGACCGGAAATCGCCTGGGCGATTGGCGTCATTCTTCTCGAACATTCGAAAGCGAGTTTCTTTTTCGTCCCTATTTTCCTCGCCTGGCGGGTTTTCTCCGTGATTGAAGTCCGGCAGTCCGAATCGCCTGACCGCATCGGGACCTTTGTCGCACGGCTCCTTGCCGGGATTGTCCTTCTCGACGCCGTCGCCGTCTCCACGGTGAGTTTCTGGGCCGCGATTGTCCTCCTCGGCGCTTTCCCATTGACCCTGCTTCTCCAGCGCGAGTTCGAGGCAACTTGAATCCCCGCCGGGCGCCCTTAGTTTCGATCCATCATGTTTCGATACCTCGCGCTGCCTCTGCTGCTCCCCATAATAATTGCCGCCGATCCCGTTTGGCCGCATGACAACAGTGACCTCCCCGCCGATACATCCGTCACTTGGGGACAACTCGAGAATGGTCTTCGTTTTGCCATCCTCCCGAACCCCGAGCCCCCCGATCGCATCAGCCTCCGCATCCACTTCGCAGCGGGCTCGCTCATGGAGGCTGAAGAGCAACGTGGTCTTGCCCACTTTCTCGAGCACATGGCCTTCAATGGCACCGAGAATTTTCCTGCTGGTGAGATGGTCGAGTACTTTCAACGTCTCGGCATGTCTTTCGGCGGCGACACGAACGCCTTTACCTCTTTCGATCAAACAGCCTACCAGCTTGAACTGCCCAACACGGAAGAAGCCCTCCTCCGCAAGAGCCTTCTCCTTCTCCGCGACTATGCAGAGCGGATGGACTTGAGCGAGGAGGAAATCGACAAGGAACGCGGCGTCATTCTCAGCGAGAAAGTCACGCGCGACTCCGTCGATTACCGCACTTGGCAGGAATCGATCAAATTCGCATTACCCGATGCGCTCGTGAGCAAGCGCTCTCCCATCGGCACCGAGGAAGTCATCAAGGAGGCGAAACGCGACCGCTTCCTCGACTTCTACAGGAAATACTACACACCGGAGAGAACGACGATTGTTGCCAGCGGCGCGGTCGACCCGGCGAAGCTCGGTCCGCTGATCGAGGAGTTTTTCGGCGATTTCAAAGCTCCTTCCAGCCCGGGTCCGGAACCCGACCTCGGAGAGGTCACGACTGGCCGCGGCATCATCGCCAAGCTTCACACGGAGGAAGAGGCCTCGACCACTGAAGTCACCATCGACACGATGCGGCCCATTGCCTTTACACCCGACAATTCGAAGAAGCGGCGGGCCAACTTCCTCCGCTTCCTCGCGAATTCGATGATCAACGAAAGGCTGCAAAGACTGGCAAAGACCAAGGAAGCCCCTTTCACCAGCGGTCGCGCCTACGCCATGGATTTTCTTGATTTCGTGCACTTCGCCAGCATTTCCCTCACCTGCCAGCCCGGCCAATGGCAAGGCGCGTTGCAGGTTGCCGAGCAGGAGATGCGCCGCGCGCTGGAGCATGGCTTCACTCAGGCCGAGCTTGATGAAGCCCGCGCCAAGCTGATCGATTCCTACGAAGAAAGCGCCAAATCCGCGCCGACCCGCAAGTCCCGCGGCCTTGCCGACCAGCTGGTCAGTGCCATTCACAGCAACCGTGTCTTCATGCATCCGCAAGCTGAGTACGAGTTTGCGAAGCCGCTTCTGGAATCAGTCACCGTCGAACAATGCCAGACCGCCTTGCGGAAATCCTGGGCTCCCGACGACCGATTGATTTTCGTTGCGGGGAACCTCACGATTCCCGAAGCGCCCAAGACGATTGTCGACGCCTACAACTCCAGCACCGCCATGTCGGTCGATCCTCCTGAAGCCGTAGAGGCCGCTGAGTGGGCATATACCAATTTCGGGCCCGGGGGCGAGATCGCCCATCGACGCGAGGTCAAGGATCTCGGACTCACTCAGATTCGGTTTGAGAACAACGTCCAACTCAACCTGCTGGCAAACGACTTTGAGAAGGATACCATCCGCGTCTCGGTCCGTGTCGGGAACGGCGAACTAAGCGCTCCGGTAACCCAGCCGGGACTGAGCCTCTTCGCGTCAAACATCGTCTCGCTCGGCGGTCTCGAGGCACACAGCAACGATGAAATGGAGCGTATTCTCGCCGGCAAAACGATCGGACGTTCGTTTTCCGTCGGCGAAGACGCCTTCACGCTCAGCGGCGCGACGAATGAAGAGGACCTCCTCCTGCAATTGCAGGTGCTTGCCGCCACCCTAACCGCTCCCGGCTACCGCGAAGAGGCCCTGACGCAGTTCAACAAGGCGATCGATCCCCTCTACGAGCAAGTCGAACACACGCCGACCGGTGTCTTCCAGGCGGATATCGACTCCCTGCTCAAAGGACACGACCCGCGACTCACCCTCCCCGACCGCCCCGAACTTGAGGCAAGAACGATTGAAGAGTTGAAAGCATGGCTTGCCGAGCCCTTTGCCGACGGCCACCTCGAAATCGGCATTGTCGGGGATTTTGAGAAGGACGCGGCCGTCAGTGCCGTCGCGAAGACTTTTGGCGCTCTGTCTCCACGCGCAGAGAACAAGGATATCGCCCCCGACCTTCGACGAATCAATTTCCCTTCCTCCCTGCGTGAAGCCCGCTTCGACTTTGAATCCAAAATTCCGAAAGGCCTCGCCCTCGTTGTCTGGCCGACAACCGACATGGATGACATCGCCACCACTCGTCGACTCAGCGTCCTCGGTTCGATTTTCGCCGACCGCCTTCGCGTGAAAGTGCGCGAGGAACTTGGCGAGGCCTACAGCCCTTACGCACGAAATTCCTCCAGCGGCGTCCTCGCCGACTACGGCTATCTCTTTGCCCTCGTCACGATCTCACCCGATCAAGCCGACTCCGTCCTTGGCGCCATCGCCGGAGCCGCCGAAGACCTGTTCGTCAACGGGACCGACGAGGACGAACTCGACCGTGCGCTCAAACCGCTCCTCTCCCAGATCGAACAGCAACGTCGCAGCAATGCCTACTGGCTGGGCACAGTCGTGGCGAAGTCACAGAGCGAACCCCGCACCCTGGAATGGGCACGCTCCATGGTTCGCGATTTCGAAGGCATCCGGGTCCCGGAAATCAATCGCCTTGCGAAGGAATACTTCGATCCGGCGCACTCGTTGCAGATCGTCGTGAACCCCACCACGCCGGCCGAAGAATGATCCGCTCCTTGCGCCTCTCACCCTGACGGCATGGAGCTTGGCTGGCCGTTCCTCGCCGCACTCTTCGGCGCTTTTTGCCTCGGTGTCTCCAAGGCAGGCTTCCCGGGCCTCGCCCTCGTGAACGTCGTCATCGCCCTTGAGGTTTTCGGGGAGAAGGCATCCATCGGCATCGTTCTGCCGATGCTCGTGTTCTGCGATATCCTCGTGTATCCACTATTCAGGAAGTATTCCTCTTGGAAGGCGGCGATCCCATTGCTGCTCATCTCGCTCGTCGGTATCGTCATCGGCTGGACGGTTCTCGATCGCATCGATGACCAGATCACCCGCCGCATCATCGGGGGGATCATCCTCTTCATGCTCGTTCTTCAGCTCACTCGGAAATTCCAGGAAAACTTCCTCCGCACACTCCCCGATTCCAAAGGGTTTCTCATCGGATCCGGCCTCGCCATCGGATTTACGACCATGATGGCCAACGCTGCCGGCGCCGTCTATTCCATCTATGGCCTCGTCCACCGTTTGCCCAAGTTTGAATTCATGGGACTCAGCGCCCGGCTTTTCCTCCTCATCAACATCATCAAACTCCCCTTTCTTGCAGATCTCGATCTCATCACGAAGGAATCGCTTTCAATCAACCTCATGCTCGTCCCCGGCATCCTCGTCGGTATCTTTCTCGGTAAAAACCTCCTGAAACGACTTCCACAGTCACTCTTTGAATGGCTTCTTTACGCCTTTTCCGCCATCGCTGCAGTGAGACTCCTTTTATTTTGACCAACAACGACCCTCCAGCTTCCGTCCGCCTTGATAAATGGCTTTGGTCCGTACGCTTGTTCAAGACCCGCAATGACGCCGCCACCGCCTGCCGTCTTGGCCAAGTGCGCATTGACGACCAGGACGTCAAGGCGGCGAGATCGGTCTACCTCGGGGACATCATCAAGATCGACAAGGACAAGATGACACGGACCGTCGAGGTCATCGCCCTCCTCGAGAAACGCGTCGGGGCCAAACTCGTCGCCGACTACTACGAGGACCGCACTCCCGACGAGGAACGGGAAAGGGCGAAGGAAGAGCGGGAAATCCACCGCCAAAACCGGTTTTACCTTGAAAAAGGCCTTGGCCGCCCGACGAAGCAAAAGCGACGTCTCATGGACCAATTCCTCGACGACGTTCGGAAAGCGACCGACAAGTGATTTGATTTCGCACGAATCCCCAGCGTAATAATTCCCAACAATGGCCTGCAAAATCGACAGTGCGCTTCACCGCGAGAAAAAGCCGGAATGGATCAAGGTCCGCCTGCCAAGCAACCCAAAATTCTGGTCCACGAAAGCACTCGTCTCCGACCTGCGCCTCCACACCGTCTGCGAGGAAGCCGAGTGCCCCAACCGCTGGGAATGCTGGAGCGGCGGTACCGCGACCTTCATGATCGCCGGCGACCGGTGCACACGGGCCTGCGGATTTTGCGCGGTGAAGACGGCGAAGCCTCTTGAGTTGGAATTTGATGAACCCGTCCGCGTCGCCGAGGCGACGAAGCGGATGGACTTGAAACACGTCGTCATCACCGCCGTCGCCCGCGACGACGTCCCCGATGGCGGAGCCGAGCACTTTGCCCGGACCATCCGTGCCACCCGAAACGCCAATCCCGGCATCATCATCGAAATCCTCGTCCCGGATTTCAACAACAAGGACGACGCCATCGAGACCGTCGTCGAGGCCGAGCCTCACATCTTCAATCACAACCTGGAAACGGTCGAACGGCTTACCCCGCTTGTTCGTTCACGCGCCAAGTACCAGCGCTCCCTTGATGTCCTCAAGCGCGCGAAGGAAATGGCCGACGCGCGCGATTTCGATCTTGCGACCAAGAGCGGCATGATGCTGGGCCTCGGCGAAACGGAGGAGGAAATCTTCACAGCGATGGATGACCTCGTGGCTCACGACGTGACTGTCCTCACCCTCGGCCAGTATCTGCGCCCCTCGACGAAGCACCTCCCGGTCGTCGACTACATTCACCCCGACAAGTTCGCCGAATACAAGGAGGTCGCTGAGTCCAAGGGCTTCACCTACGTCGCTTCGGGACCACTCGTGCGCAGTTCCTACCACGCCGCCGACTTCGACCCGACAAAATCGAAAGCAGACGAAGCCTCCATCGGGCAGCCGTCATCGGAGGCCCCACCGAAGTTGGAGACGACTGAAGCCACGACCTGAGGCAGCGCTTCGGGGGAGGTCATATTACCCGGTCATTTCCGCCGTCGACGGGAATCTGCGCGCCCGTGGTTTTCGCAAACGTATCCCCTGCGAACGCGACCACGGCACGACCAACATCCCACGAGGTGATCTCCGTTTTCATGAGATTGCGCGTCTTGTATTCCTCAATGGTCATGCCATAGCGTTCGGCGGACCGCTGCAATGCTTCCGGCGTCCAGAGTTTCGTGTCAAACACCGCATCGGGATGAATGATATTCACGCGAACCCCGTGCGGGGCCAACTCGAGCGCCGCCACGCGCGTCAATTGCGTCTGCGCCGCCTTTGGACAGGAATAGGCCGCGGCACCGGCCCCCGGTGCGGCGACGTTTCGCGAACCAATCAGCATGGCCGAGGGACCGATGCCCTGTTTCAGAAAGGGAATGATGTATTGCAGAAGTCGCTGATGGCTCGTCAGGTTCACGGCCAGACTCTTCTCCCAATTCCTTGCCTCCATGTCCTCAAGGTAGGCACCGGCGGTGAAGATCCCTGCATTGCTCACAAGAATGTCGATCCCGCCAAACTGCGCAACCACCCGCTGAATCGCGGCCTTCACCGCCTCATCATTGGTGAGGTCCAACTGAATTCCCAGCCGGTCTTCCGCGGCAAAGGTCTCCTCGATCTCGGGATTCAAATCCATGACGGCAACACACGCACCCGCCTGGTAGAGCGATTCCGCACACGCCAGGCCGATTCCCGCCGCGCCCCCGGTAATCACCGCGACCTTGCCCTGGAGCGGCTTCGCCGATGCACCCTTCTTCAATTTCGCCTGCTCCAGTTCCCAGTATTCGATGTCAAAAATCTCCTTCGCCGGCAAGGGCGACCATCCACCCAACGCCTCCGCCCATTGAATCGCCCGGGCGGTGTGCGCACACAAGTCACCGATAGTGCGTGAGTCTTTCAGGGACTTTCCAAACGTGAGGATTCCCCGGTCCTTCCAAACGGCCCAGCGTGGCGCTGTATCCAGCTTTTCCAGCCCCTCTGTCCGGTTCTCCGCGAAATACGCGTCGTAGTCCCGCTCGAATTCGCCGGCCGTTTCCGCTCCTGAACGTTCGTCAAAGATTGCCGCCACTCGCTTTGTGCGAATCACATGGTCGGGTGTCAGCGGTCCTCGCCGACTGATCGCCGCCGCGTCTTCGCGGCCCGCGAATCCCACCGCCTCCTCGCTTTGATTCCATTGCACGATCATCGCCGCTTCCGCCTTCTCCGAGACCGCTTTCCGGATCTCCGCCAGCTTGAGATAATCCTCATCCTGCAACTCCGGCAACTTCTCGACCATCACCGCGGCCTGCGCCTTCTCGCGCTCCAAGGCGGCTTCCGCCTCGCTCACGAGCGAAACCATGCGGTCGTAGCTCGTTTTTGCGTCGTCGGCCCAGGAAAAGATCCCGTGATTCATCAACACCATCCCCTCGAGCTTCGACCAGTCACAGGCCTCGGCCGCTGCGGCCACCGCCTTCGCGAGAACAAAACCGGGCATGACGTATGGCACATAAAGGACGCGATCACCGTAGAGTTCGCGGGCGCGCTTCTCGCCGTCCGGCGTGTTCGTCAACGCCACCGCCGCATCCGCATGCGTGTGATCCACAAACTTGAAGGGAATGATCGCGTGCAGGATGGCCTCAATGGAGGGATTCGGCGCACCGGGGTCGAGCATGCCCGCGCGTTGCTGCTTCACCATCTCCGCGTCGCCCAATGTTTCGAGTTCTCCGAGTTTCAACAGGACATCCATCCGCACCGGCGCGAATCCCTCCTTCTCGATCGTCGCGAGATCCCACCCGCTCCCCTTCACGTAGAGGACGTCCGTTGACGTGCCAAAAAAGTCCGACTCCGTAATCTTGACGGACGTGTTTCCACCACCGTGCGAAACCAGATCCGGATCCGCGCCGACGAGTCGCGACGAGTACACACGCTGCGCGAGAAGATCCTCCCTTGCAGGGGCTTCAGAGGGGTTCCAACGATTCTGCATGACCCTTCATCGCGCATGGGCCCGGTTCGCGCAAGACCTCATCCCAGCCCGGGTCGCTGAGTCAAAAGGCCAATATATACCGCGTAAATCGCGAGGAGAATGACACCCTCCGCACGCCCCAATCGCCGTCGCACGAGCATCAAGGGGATGAGCAACGCGGCCACGCCAACCATGAAGGCAAGATCCACGGTTTCAATTCCCGTGATCGCCATTTCCCGCACGAGAATCGTGACGCCAAGCACGCAGAGAATGTTGAAAATCGACGAGCCCACCGCGTTGCCAAGAATCATGTCCCCCTCCTTCTTTGCCGAGGCCACGATCGATGTCGCCAGTTCCGGCAGCGAGGTTCCGAACGCGAGCAGGGTCAGCCCGATGACCGCTTCACTGATCCCGAAACGTCTCGCCAACCCCGTCCCGCCATCTTCGAACAGTTTCGATCCAAGAACGAGTCCGACCAGTCCCAACAAGACGAAGACCGCGAGCAGGACAAAGCTGTCTTTCCGGCCTGCCTCTTCCTGAATCTCGTCCAAGTCCGCCGGCGGCTCTTTCCGCGCTAAAAGAAAACTGAACCAGACATAAGCGAAAATCCCCACAAAAAGGATGGTTCCTTCGATCCGCTTCAACACGCCGTCGCTCAGGAAATAGATCAGGAGGAGTGAGACCCCGACGAGAATCGGCAACTCCCGCGTCACGACCTGTCGATGCAAATCGATGGGCCGGATCAACGCGCTCACTCCGAGAATGAGGAGAATGTTGCAGATGTTCGACCCGACGACATTCCCGACGGAAGCATCCGCGGACCCGCTCAGGTTCAATTGAATCCCCACCGCCATCTCCGGCGCGCTCGTCCCGAAAGCCACGACCGTCAGCCCCACCACCAACGCCGAAATCCCCAACCGCAACGCCAACCGCGAACTCCCCTTCACCAGCCATTCCGCCCCGAAGTAGAGAACCGCAAGCCCCCCGAGGAGTCGGAGAATGTCGTAGTAGAGATCCATGGATGCGGGAACAACGGGAGGATGAGGGGGTGCGCAATGGCTTTTCAGTTATCTGAAATTTCTTGAAATTATTGTATTTTTAATTATGGTAAACCCACCGTGTATCTCAAGGCCAGCATCGGGTTGTTCTTTTTCGGAACATATGTGACCGCTCAAGCCTGCATCTGGGATCGAGACACTCTTCGGCAAGAGGCTGTCGGAATGCCAGACGAGATAGCAGTTTTGACCGGTAGATTCGCCCGCAATCCTCCGCGCTTTTATCGGATGCGCCTTGCAAGGGTGGAGAAGGAAATCCGTCAATACCCCGAGAATCTAGATCTCTATGACGATGCTGGCGCTGCTTGCGACCGACTCGGAAACTCGAAGGAAGCGATTACATGGATGGAGAAGAAACTCGGC
>JBCDLR010000023.1:0-20810 GCA_038745205.1 Verrucomicrobiota bacterium | reverse complement strand
AGCCAGCGAGCGACGTGGCCTCTGTGCGGGGCACTGGGGCCCGCGGACGGCGGGAGGTGGCGGGGGGGGCTGGACGGGGGAGACGTTTGTCCCCCCGCCGAGACGACCGCAGCCGGGCGGGGAACGAGCCCCCCAGAGAGGATGACGATATCTTCTACGACGCCTGGCACGAAGCATCGCTGGCTAGCTTCGACGCGATGTCGCGCCTTAGAGAGATCTATTCGGCGCGTTCTCAGTTGACGGTAGTCTTTCTGGACTCCTCATACGGAGATCGTGATTGGACCCGATTGGAATGGGAAGCCATTCAAGAGATCAGCCGCCACGGACGTGACGAGCAATTGATGCTAATCGCTCTGTCCGACCCCGGTAAGATCCCGGGTTTGCCGCATACGTTCGCATATACCGATGCGCAAAGAGGAAAGCTAAGTCCCGAAGCCATTGCGGATCTGGTCGTTAAGAGGCTCGAAAGTACTCCTGTCCCCGAACTACCTGAGTTGGTACCTCGAGAGGAACCCCTTCGCCTGTTCATTTGTTACCGAAGAGAGGATATTGCAGCCCAGGCGACTGCACCACGAGTCTATGAGAAGTTGATCGCGCGATTTGGTGAAGAGCGAGTGTTCTGGGACATCGACAGGATGAAGATTGGCTGTGACTACAGAGTGCAGATTGACGAACAGGTTGGGAAGTGCCATGTGATGCTTGCATTGATCGCTGGCGACTGGCTGAAGATCATGCGTGAGCGCATTGATCGAGAACGCGATGATGTAAGACTGGAGATCGAGATTGCCCTAAAGCGGAACATCCCAATTGTACCTTTGATGCTAAACGGGGCTGAAATGCCATCCAGCCACGAATTGCCTTCGCCAATGGAGGACTTTGCCTTTCGCCATGGTTTTGAAGTCGATTACGTAAAACGGTTTCATCAGGACATGGACGAGTTGATCGAGCTTATTGAGAACTTATAACAACCGCATGTGCATCGACAAGACGGCGCTAACAAGTCGCGGATGATCAACTGCCTGCTCGCGATGAGTCCAAAGCCTCATGATCATTCCACCATCAACTCAGAAGTCGGGGTGCGCCCTCAGCGGCCTTCGGTAGCACTATGACGTCATAGCACAAAGACGGTGATGCTCTTCTTCGTGTATCCGATCGCGACGGGCTTACCGGCTGCTTGAGCCTCGGAGATCACCGATACAAGGGTCGCCAGATTCTCGTTCGGGAAAACAGGGCCATAGTGAGCCTCTGCAGATGGCGGTTTTTCCTTCATGTGGAAATGCGTCATCTGACTCATGAGTGAATCGAAGCGCGCCGGCCATCGCTGATCTTGTGCGCCAAGAACGTTCAAGCGCTCGCGGGCGATCTTCTTCCACTGATCACAATCGATGTAGGGGATCGATACCAACTCGCGACGGATGAACCGAGGCTCGACACCGCGGAAGACCGCTTGCTTGATGCAGGGAACGATCGAGCGAAAGGCAGCCTTCGAACACTTCTCGAATTCGAACTTCACGTTGCGCTTGCCGAGCTTCACATAGAACACACGCTGACTTCGGAAATGCGCGGCGATTTGCTGCGTTGTCTTTGTTCTCAGGAGTCGCCGAGCGTGGGCAACTGTAACGCCATGTTTCTCGGAAATGTCCGCAGCGGTCACGGAGAAACCAATACCAATACCCACGCTGAAAGCAATGTGATATTCTGTGATATCGGGTCGAAAACCATGCCTAACACGTTGATTTTCAGTATCGGGATGCCGGGATTCGAACCCGGGGCCTCCTCGTCCCGAACGAGGCGCGCTACCAGGCTGCGCCACATCCCGTGAATCAACTGAAAAGAGGAGAACAGTGGGACGATTTTTTCCGGAGAAACACCGCCCATCGGGAGAACAATATTCGTCGCGATCGAGGAGTTTGCAATGGGATCCTGCGGGATCGGCCCGTGAGCCTGGATGGGAGGAATTGTTGGCTCATTCGGCCCTGAGCCACTAGAAACGAGTGGACTGGTTGGGCTTTGACCCGTAAAAACGAGGGAAATGAAAGCAATCCAATCCCTGTCCATCACCCCGGTCTTCGCGGCCGGGATCACAATTTTATTCCTCGGGTTTTCCGCGTGCAGCAAGAAAGAAGAAACCGTGGAGAGTGCGCCCGAGCTGTCCGAGCCGGTGATGGAGGCTCCGGTCGAGGAGTCGAAGCCTGCGCCGAAGGTCGTCGAAAAGCCAAAGGCACCTGAGCCCAAACCTGCTCCGAAACCCGTACCCGTTCCCGCGCCGACAGGTGGTGCCATTGCCAAGCAGGTTCAGGGTCATTGGGCGGTGGATGAAACGGTCATGCTCAACATGATGAAGGAGCAGATGGCGGCTGAGGCAGGAGGCGGTCAACTGGATCCGGCCATGGAACAGATGGCGACGCAGATGGTGCAGAACATCGCCAAGGGGTTAATGCTGGTCCTCCGCGACGACGGAACTGGAACGATGAACACGCCGGGAGGTCCGGAAGAGGCGACTTACAAGATTTCGAATGCGAACAAGGCCACCGGAGAGTTCATGATCGAAGTCGATCCCGATGATGATGACCCGAGTGCGGGGCAAGGGCAGATCTCCGGGGACAAGATGACGTTCACGATCGACGGTCAGCCGCTGGCCTTTTACAGGATTTCCGCCGATGACTACGTGAAACGCCAAGCGGAATCGGGTCAAGCGATGCAGGACTTGATGAGGGGGGTGCAGGAACAGCTCCAGCGGGCCCTTCCTGAAGGCATTGAGTTGCCGGAAGGCGTCGAGTTGCCGGAGGGTATCGAACTTCCGCCCGGCGTGCAGATCCCCGGCGCGGAGTAAGGCGCTTACTCTTTCAATCGAATCAGGACTTCGTTTCGCCGGAGGGCTTCCGGCGTGAACGGAGGATCGTAGTAGGCGAAGGTCGGCTTGCCGATGGCAACCAAGCCATTGCTTTTGATCCATGCCGAAAGGTTGTCGGCCGCCGCTTGCGCCGCTTCGTCGCTGCGGGAGCCCTTGAAGCGGAGGGAGGCGAACTTTCCTTTGCGGACCGTTTCAAGAGAGACGCTATCGCTGCTTGCTTGAGGTGCCCCTTTCTCAGCAACCGCTTTCGGAAGGACGAACTGCATTTCGTCCTCCTTCCGGTCGATGAAGACCGGGGTCGTCATGGCGATTTTCTCCTCGGCCTCGTTTTCTCCACTGATGTAACGGAAGAGTTCCATGAAGGTATCGCCGTCCTCGGGAGTGTCTCCGTTCATGGATGCCTTCACGATGACCAGTTCCGCATATTCGCGGATCTCGTAGTTGCCGTCGGTTTTCTCAACGGAGTATTCCGCGGACTCGTAGCCCGCGCGGGTGGCGCGACATGCGGCGAGGGCAAGGACGACAACGACGGAGAGAGCGATGATTGTCTTGAGGAGCATACTGCTTGTTTCGAAGCCTTCGCTGCTCTCAGATTCGTCAATTTTGCAAAAAATGGACTCCTTGCGGGGCGCGGCTTAGGGTTCGGGCAAGTTTATCATGAAATCTCTAGGAGTTCTCGGCTGCGGCAGAATGGGATCGGCGCTCGTGCTGGGCGCGGTGCGCTCGGGCGTGGTCGAAGCCGGGAAAGTGTTTCTCTACGACATCTTCCCAGGGGCCAGCGCTTCTTTGGGCGAGTCGGCCGGGGGTCAGATCGCGGCATCGGCAGGAGAAGTGGTTTCGAAGGCGGAAGTCGTGTTGCTTTGCACCAAGCCCGGCGACCTGTGTCCGATGCTGGAGAGTCTGGCCGAGGACTCGGCAACTGACGGACAGCTCTTCGTTTCCATCGCGGCGGGGGTGACGATAGAGGCCATGGAATCTGCTCTTCCGGCGGGCGAGCGGGTGGTGCGCGTCATGCCGAATACCCCGGCGTTGGTGGGTAAGGGCGCCTCCGCGTTTGCCCTCGGAACCAACGCGACGCGGGACGATGCGGAAACGGCAATGGCTTTGTTAGGGGGCGTCGGCGAAGTGATCGAGGTGAAGGAATCCTTGCTCGATGCGGTCACCGGTTTGAGCGGTAGCGGTCCGGCGTTTGTCTACACGTTCATCGAAGCGATGGCCGATGCCGGGGTCTTGTGCGGGCTCGCGCGAGAACAGTCATTAGCGCTGGCTGCGCAGACGGTTTCCGGAGCTGCGGAAATGGTCCTTCAGCAGGGTGAGCATCCCGCGAAATTGCGCGACATGGTGACCAGTCCGGGAGGAACCACCATTGCCGGGCTTGCTGAATTGGAGGCGAACGGATTTCGGACAGCCATCGTGAAAGCTGTGCGTGCGGCGACGGAAAGATCGAAGGAACTGGGCGAGGGTTGACGAAGTCCTCTACTTGCGGCGTGGCCGGAAATGAATGAGGGCCATTGCGGAGATAAGAAGGGTCAGTCCGGTGTCCGGTTCGGGAACGGTATCGAAATAGGCGGTGCCGATGCCCCCGGAGCTGGTCAGAGAGAAGGTGACGCGATCGAAGCTCGGGAGGCCGATTTCCGCAGCGGTGATATCGCGAATGCTATTGGCGTGCCGGTCGCCGAAGAGCACGCTGGACGTTTCGTGAATCGATCCGGAGCCGTCTTCGAATTCGGTGAAGGGAATGGAGACGGAGCTGTTGGTCGCGCTACTGAAGAGAATCAAGGTGGCGTTCGCCGAGGCATCCAGGTCGACGAAGTCGAAGCCGAAGGAAAGAAGGGCTAGTCCGAAGTCCAGAGTCATTTGACCGCCTCCACCGTTGTCATTCGGAGTGGAAATGGTGGAATTCGTATTCACGATGAGGAGATTGTCGAAAACCGTCGCGACTTCCGATCCGCCGTCCCAGGTTCCGGGATTCCGCTCAAGATCGTTGTCCTGGCCGCCAGCACCTTCCGAGTCGTAGAGGTTCAACGGGTTTGCAGGTTCATTGTTGGTGGAGAGAAGGACTCCGAGACCCGGTGAGAAGAGATTCGCATACGGATCAGTGATGCGCAGATCCGTTGATCCTGCTGTGAGAAGACTCCCTGCTTCGTCACGGTCAAAATCAATCGCAAAGGGCGCCGCCTCGACCGATGAAATTGAGAGAAAAATGGAAAAAATAGCGGCGATTGCGGGCGCCGAGGCCAAGCGAGGAAGCATAAAAAGGTAAAATTTGGATAATTTAGTTCAAATACATGGTTTATCAACATTACTTTATAAAAAGAAGGTTCTTTGTGTGACGTTGTGAGCTGGTGTGGGTTCCTCTTTTTTTGGGCGAGTTTATGAGGTTGATTGGGCGAAATGCGACTTGAAGGCAAAAGGGTCTTGGTGACCGGTTCGACGATGGGGATCGGGAAGGCGATCGCTCGCCGCTGTGCTGAGGAGGGGGCACGGGTGTTGATTCACGGGTTGGAAGAGGAGTCGGGGAGGGAGTTGGCGGAAGAGCTCGGAGCGCCGTTTGACTGTTCCGACCTTTCCGATCCAGAGACGCCGAAGAAGCTGATCGAATTCACGATCGCGGAACTGGGAGGCATCGACCTCCTCGTCAACAATGCGGGGGTAGTGCCGCATTGCGGCATCACGGACACGACCGTGCAAAAATGGGACTGGACCTATGCCATCAACGTCCGGGCGCCGTTCCTGCTAATCCAATCCGCGTTGCCGGAGTTGAAACGGAATCGTGGTCGAGTCTTGAACATCGGATCGATCAACGCGTATTCCGGGGAGCCGAAATTTTTGCCCTATGCGACTTCGAAGGGGGCGCTCATTACGCTCACGCGAAATCTTGGCGACGCCCTTCATCGCGAGCACGGGGTGGTCGTGAACCAGATCAATGCCGGCTGGGTTCTCACGGAGAACGAGTCCAAGCGCAAACGGGATAACGGCCTGAGCGATGACTGGGAGGCGCGGTTGCCGCCGGTCTACGCACCGGCAGGCCGCATCCTCAAGCCGGAGGAAATTGCGGCGGCCGTGGTTTACTGGTTGTCGGAAGAGGCCGGGCCTGTGAGCGGCTGTGTCGTCGATCTCGAGCAATTCCCGGCGATGGGGCGCAACCCGGACAAGTCGGGTCTCTAGACGAACACGCTTAGTCTTTCTTTTCCCACTGGTAGGTCCCCTCGACGTCGCCCTCGACTTCGATCCATTCCCCGTCAAACGCACTCTGGATATTGGTGCGCCATTGCTCGTTTTGGACGACGCGCAGGTTCACGTCGCGATCATTGGCGGAACTTGTCATGAGATAGGTTCGATCGGCGTTCTCCTCATCGACGGTTCTTTGGATGTGGACGCCCCAGTCGCCCGCGGGCAGGTTCATGATGCTGAGGAGCCCGAGGTGGTTTTCGCCGATGAGCCGGTTGTTCTTCAACTCCTGGATTTCGGCCATGCGACTGCGGAGGCGTTCATTGGCATCCGCCGAGTTCTTCGCTTTCGTCTTCTCCTCTTTCGTCGTCGACGTGTGGTGATTGACGTTGACCGTCATCGTGATGTCGACGGGTTCGAGCTTGATGGGGTCGAGTTTGATGGGTTCTTCGGTGCCGACGTCGATGTCGAAGGTCGTGCAGCCGGAAAAAAGGAGCGCGGAAGCAGACGCCGCCGCGAGAATGCGGGCGACGGAAGGCCTGGACGGGTGCTGGAGGGGAATCCACACGGTGGGGAAAGGTTACCTACTGTATGACGGAGCGTTCGACAAATTCCTTCAGGATAATGGCGGGATTGCCGTCGCTGGTGAAATTGAAGTGGAGGTTCCGCTCGCCGTCGTCACCCGAAAACAGGAGTTTGGCAAAGCCGTTCCAGCCCTTGAACTCGAGATTTCCCTCGCCCGCCCCGAACTCGTACCGGCGAAAAAGGTCAAGGCCGGCGTTGGCGAGGGTCCGCTCCCACTGCGCCCAATCATCGGGAATGGACGCTTCGATGTCATCGATGGTTTTGAAATAGAGCGAACCGGGACCGACCTTGAGGTTGCCGGTGGCTTTCTCCGGTTCAAGCCCGTCGCCGTTGGCAACGAAGACAAGGTCAACACGGCCCTTGGCTTCGATGGTGTCGGGAATGATGGAGTTGGAGAAGCGGTCAAGTTCGACGCCAACGGCGGAGACCCATCCGTCCCACTTGTAAGTCTCGCCGATGTAGATATTGAATTCGGAGTTCAAGTCGCCGCCGTAGGCCTTCGCCCAGATTTTCCCGTAAATGCCCTGCGCGTCGTAGGTGACGGAAATGGAGATGCCGTCCGCCTTGAAGTCACGCTTGTACTTGATCCAGTCCGCCTCGAAAGTCTGGACGAAGTTGTTGTCCTTGCTCTTCAGGGGATAGTTGAAGCGGGCTTCGCCGCGAAGGCCGCCGACGGTCATGTCGATGTTCGGGAAGGGGTAGTCGCCGGGTTCGATCTTCAGGGCGATGTCGATCTTGCCGCTGTCGAAGTCGGTCGATGTCGAGAAGGGGAGAGGCAAGTTTCGCAAGGGGACTCCCTTCGGCGCCAGAATGATGTTACCGGCATGGAGATCCACGCCCTTGATGGTCCAGCCTGATATGACTTCGCTTCTCAGGGCGTCTTCGATGATGCCAACGCGGCTGGGATCGGCGGGTTCACCTTCCGGCCGTTCGGAGTCCGCGGGCTCTGGGTCCGGCAGGACCACACCCACCTCCGCGGCGGCCCTTTCAAGGTCGGCGCGGAAGTCATCAACATACCAGAAGAGGTGTTCGCCAACGTAGAGCTTCGGGCTCACGATCTCGATTTTCTCGATCTCGCTTCGGAAGAGTCCCGGGAGCGTGAAGTCGACGAAGATGGAGTCCAGCACGGCAATGTCGATGAGCGATTGGCGGACCGATTTGATGGCCACGCGCCCCAGTTCGATGCGTTGCAGCGTCTCATCGTCGCCCGTGCGACCCTCGAGCGGAACGTCTTCGATTTCGGTGCTGATCTCGATGGGGACAAAGGGAAGCCCGGGCGCGATGTCTTCGAGGATCAGGCGAGAGTCGCCTACCGAGAATTCGCCGATGGTCCACTGCGGGATCGTGTCGTCAACGACACCGGCGCTGGAGTCCTCTTCCAATCCAATGATCGTGGCTGGCTCCGTTGTCAGCGCGGCCGCGATGCGCTCGACTTCGTCGCCGATTTCGATCTCCGCCTGGCGAATTTCCACGCGATCGATTCGGTTCAAGCGTTGGAGTCCTTCGGCGGAGAGCAGGACATCGACTTCGTCCGCGTCGGCGAACTTGGATTCGGCGTCCGCGTTTTGCTGCACGTCGATGCCGGCGAAGGTCAGTCGTATTGATCCCGGTTCTTCTCCCTCTGATGTGCCGGAAACATGGGTGGCCACTCCGCGGGGAAGAGCGGCGTCAAAGCCGGAAAGGTCGAAGGCGGCATTGCCGCCGCTGAGAGCGAAATCACGAACCCGAATGAGGGGCAGTTCGAACCGGCTGGATGCGGCGGAAGGGGGGGCGGGATCCACCGATTTCGTGACGGTGGCGGCCGCCGCATTCCAAAGCGACTCGAAGCGCGACATGCGATCAAAGGAGATCTGAATCTCCGGCTGCTCAATGTCGACGCGATCGATCCATCCATCGGCAAGAAACTCATCAGGAATGGCTTCCAACTCGACGGCTTGAATCCTTGTGAGAATGCCTTCGGTGGAGCTCGCGTTGCCGCCGTCGACGACGACATGGCGAAGCTCGGCGAGAACCGGCGTCGGCGAACGGAACTCCGCGCCGTTCCATTGGAGGTCGAAGGCTTGGAAATCTGCTTCGAAGGCGAGATCGGGGAGGAGCCAGTTAGGCCGCCTGTAAAAGCCGCTGAGTTCCACGCTCGCGTTCTCGATGGCAAGCCGGTCAGCGGTCAAGGCGAGGGTGGGAGAGTTCGAACTCCCGTTGTCGTCGGTGAGGAGGGCTTCAAGGTTTTCGAGGTCTTCCGGTTGGAGGCGGACCATTGGCTTCCGCGCCTCGACGTCGAAGAGATGAAGGGAATTACCGCCGTTGGCGAGTTGGAGTTCCGTCCGCAGATTCGCCATGGTGAACAACGGTTCCCGTATTTCCTCTTCGGCCGTGACTTTCAGATTCGTGAACTCCAGTGCCATCTTGCCGGTGGAGACCTCCGTCCCTTCGATGGCGATGTCCGGCGAGGTCAGGTTGAACTGCGCTTCGATTCGCGGGGCCCCCGGAATTCCGACGATGATTTGCCCGTCCACGATCTCAAATTCGTCGAGTTGCAGCGAGGTTGGCGCCGTCGTGGAGGCGGCTTCGACGCCGCCGGAAGAGGGAAGGGAAAGGAGGACGACCCGTGGCCGCTCAAGCCGGACGGCGGCAATTTCCGGAATGAGCGCGTCTTTCCACCGGAGTTGGACGGTTCCGCGTTCGAGGGAGACTCTCCCGCTGTCGCCCCTCCATGCCGCGTCACGGACCTCGAGCAAGTTCCTGCCGTGGAAGGAGAGGCCACCGATTAGACCACCTTGGGAAGCGAGGACGGCATTGGCAATGCCGGGGAGATTGGCCAGGGCCACGATGGCTATGGCCGTGATAAGCAGGAGGTAACAGCCGCCGATCGAAGCGAGCCATGCGACCAATTGACGGCGTTTTTGCCGCGATTCCGGTGGATCGGTTCTGGATGAATGGTCGGGCATTCTTGTGAGAATTTCAGTATTTCCGAATCAACGGGATTGTCGCCCGCTTCTTTCGCAAAAATGGCAAAAGATGTCGCGGTTACCCGAAATAATTCGGGGTCCGAAATCGTCCTACAGGAAGTCCGATCGGAGTTGCTAACGCTTGCAAAATCCATATGATTCCACCCCACCCCCGTTCATGAGCACCCTGACAAGTTCTAATCCGGAAAAGGAGTCTTCTGGTCGCGAAGATATTCGAAACGCCGTCATCCGCTTCGCCGGAAATTCCCAGGACGGAATCCAGACCATCGGCGGCATGCTCGCTCGTCTTGCCGGACGCAGCGCGCAGGAAGTCATGACCTACATGACGATTCCGTCGACGATTTCCGGTGGTCCCTCGATTTTCCAGGTACGCATCGGATCAGGAGAAGTGCTTTCCCCGGGGGACGACGCCGACTTCCTCGTCGCTTTCTATCAGCACAGTTTTGACAATCACATTGATTCGCTTCGTGACGGCGGCATCTGCCTGTATGACTCCGATCACGTCGAGCTTCCCGAGGACGCCGATCCCAAGTTCCGCTACGTGGGCGCGCCGATCACGAGCACAGCCGTCGAAGCCATCGGCGGTTCGGCGAAGGACCGGGGCAAGAACATCTTCGTGTTGGGAATGATCACGGGCCTTTTTGGCCTCGATCGCGAAAAGCTCGTCCACATCATTGAAAACCAGTTCAAGAAGAAGCACGAGAGCGTTCTTCGAAATGCGATGCTCGCGTTTGATGCCGGATTCGCCTACGAGGTCGGGGACCTGGTCGGAAAGGGGTTTGAATTCGACCCCGGCGAGGCCGAGCAGGACGGGCGCATCACGACGGATGGGAACACAGCGATGAGTTATGGTCTCCTGACTGCCGGCGTGCGATATGGCGCAGGCTACCCGATCACTCCCTGGTCTCCGATCATGGAGACGCTGCGCGTGGAGTTGCCCAAATACGGGGGAGTGTTCGTGCAGAGCGAGGATGAACTGGCTGCCGTTTCGACGGCGGTGGGCATGTCGTTTGCCGGACACGTGCCGGTGACGGGTAGTTCCGGACCGGGCCTCTCCCTGAAGATGGAAGCCCTCAGTTATGCCACGATGGCCGAGCTTCCGATCGTCGTCATCAACGTGCAGCGTGGAGGGCCGAGTACGGGACTTCCGACAAGCGTCGAGCAAAGCGACCTCATGCAGGCAATTTATGGAAGTCATGGGGATTGTCCCCGGGTCGTTCTCGCGCCCAAGGACGTGGAGGACTGTTTTTACATCGCGCTGGAGGCGGTGCGGGTCGCACGCGAGTACAGCACTCCTGTCATCATCTTGAGTGATCAGGCGCTTTCCTCCCGTGTCGAAGCCTTCCCCGAGCCGGATCTCGATGCGCTCGTCGTTGAAGCCGACCTCGATCTCTCTCCGGTGCCGGGCGATTTCAAGCCCTATCCCCTGGATGGACGAACGCATCACGCCGCACCGGGACGAAAGATGACGGGAGGGAAATACCCGGTCGTGACCGGCCTTGAGCACGACGAATGGGGGCACCCTTCCTCCAGCCCGAAGCTTCACCGTGAGATGACGGCCCGCCGCCGCGAAAAGATCAAGAGCTTGGCGGAAACCCTACCACTCCCGGAATTGCACGGTCCTGACGAAGGCGACGTTCTCTTGGTGGGTTGGGGTTCGACCGGTGGGCCCATCCGTGAAGCGGTCGACTCCGCGCGCAAGAGTGGTGATGCCATTTCTTCGATTCATCTGCGCCACATCCATCCCATGCCCAATGGCCTCGACCGGATTTTTGACGGGTTCAATCATGTCATCTGCGTCGAAATGAATGACGAGGGCCTCTATGGCCATGGCCAGCTTGCCACCCTTCTGCGCGCTCGCTACGCCGATCCCAAAATCAAGAGTGTGACGAAGGTCGACGGCCTCACTTTCAAGGTTCGTGAGATTCTTGCCGGCGTGGAGAAGAACACTGCTTAGACCCGAACCAATTCCGAGAACGAAAAGCGCTATATCAATACCATGTCCGCCGCTGCCGCCCCCCCGCCCGAAGAGAAGCTGACCAAGAAGGCCCTCATCGCCGACCACCCCACCTGGTGTCCCGGTTGTGGTGACTTCGCCGTTCTCGCTTCGTTTTTCAAAGTCCTCGAAAAGCTGCAGATTCCCCACGAGAAAATCTGCACCATCGCCGGTATCGGCTGTTCCTCGCGATTCCCTTATTTCGTGAACGGCCACGGGATCCATTTCATCCACGGACGGGCCCTGCCCCTCGCGACCGGTGTCAGCCTGTCGCGTCCGGATCTCCACGTTTTCGCGTTTGGCGGAGACGGAGATGGCTACTCGATTGGGGGCAATCACCTCGACCACGCTGCGCGCAAGAATGTGAACATGACATACGTGGTCATGGACAATTTCGTCTATGGCCTCACGAAGAAGCAGACGTCGCCCACCTCGCCCATCGGCTACAAATCGAAGACCGATCCGGAAGGCGCCATCGACCAGCCGATCAATCCGATGAAGAAGCTTGTCTCCAATGGGGCAAGTTTCGTCGCCCGGACGCACGCGACCCAGGTCAAGCACATGATGGAGATGTTTGAGCGCGCCATCCGCCATCCGGGCTTTTCTGTCGTCGAGGTCCTTTCCGAATGCGTGATCTTCTACAAGGGCGCGTTCGATGACAGCAATCCCCGGAAGGGCGGAGAGTTCGTGACGATCGAAGAAAAGCAGTGGGACGATTCGCCGGAGGATGAAGGGCGCCATGACGTTACGGATGAAGCGGCAGCCTACGGGCTTGCTGATCTCCAGTATCCCGGGAAGTTCGGTGTCTTTTTCCAGAAGGAACGCGCAACCAAGAATCAACTTGAGCAAAACTGGATCGACTCCAGCCGGGAAAAGACCGGCGGTGCCGACGCCAATGCGCTGCTGAAGAAGCGGTTCGCCCTCATGAAGTGAGTAACCGGCAGACCGGCTGGAAGCCGCCGATGCCAGAACTTCCGGCGACTGAGTTTACCGATAAAATGGAATCCTGATGTTGCGTGTCCTTGTCTATATCCTGATTTTTACCTCGATTTTGCTTCGCACTGCGGTGGCAAAGGAGGAAGTTGAGGGAGCGGAAGAGAAGGCACGGGCAATCATTGATCGGGCTTTGGACTACCTGGCGAACACGTCGTCCCTCACGGCCAGGACTCGCGTTTCCATGAACCAGCAGTTCCCGGGTAAGCCGGCGCAGAGTCGCGAGGCGGACTCGGTGGTCAGTTTTTCCCGCGGTCAGGGATTTGCAATATTGTCCGGCGAACCGAAGGGGCCCGAGTTTTCCTTCTTCGAGGGAGAAGCCCGGCTGTTCGTTCCTGAACTTGGATTGGTTGAAACGAAGGCGGCGAGCGCGGAAGAAGCGCTGCGAGACCCGCTCCTGGGATATGATGAAAAGGGAAGAAGCCAGTTTTTTGCCCAACGGTTCGGCGCTTCCTTCCTGCAGGGAATGCTCTTCCATGGTCAGGATGCGCCATGGAGTCTCGGCTTGGAGGATTTCCGCTTCATCGGGGAAGACGAGCAGGAAGGGGAGAGGATGAACAAGGTCATGTTTTCCATGGGGCTTTCCCATATGGGAAAAATGTACACGGTTCCGGGAACGCTTTGGTTCGGGATAGGGGACCATCCTGTGATCAAGCGATTTGAAATCGACATGTCTCCGGTGGCTGAGGACGCCGTGAAACGAAGTCCCGCGCTTTTTGGTCTCTCCCTCTCGATTTCAGGATCGATTGATGAACTGCGAAGAGGCGTCGCCCTGTCCTCTGATGACTTTGCAATGGATGTACCCGACGGCGTCCCGGTCGAGAAAGCGCTTTTCAAACTCGTCAATAAAGTGCAGCCCCCGCCGTCTGGGATCGAACTGGTGGGGAACGTTGCGCCGGAATTGGAATTCCCGCTTCTCGATGGATCGACCTTCAAGCTATCCGAGCAAAAGGGGAAGACCGTGGTCCTCGAGTTCTGGGCCACCTTCTGTGCGCCATGCATTATCACCATGCCTGTCTACCTGGAGACGGTGAAGAATTTCGAGGATCAAGGGGTCGTCTTGGTGGGGATCTGTCTCGGCGAGGAGAAGTCTCACGTGGCGTCGTTTCTGGAGAAAGCAGGTTGGGACCTAACGGTAGCCCTGGACCCGGAACTATCTTCCCAGCAAATCTACCGTTTCAGGAAGATTCCTCACACCGTCATTGTCGGTGCGGATGGAAAGGTGAAGGATATCTCGTCCCAGCTGAATGCGACCTTCCTCAGGGCGGAATTGACTTACAAGCTCGAAGAAGAACTTGGAATTCGATAGCTGTTTGTCCCGAGGTGAAACGGCTTTTTGTGTAAGGATTCCCCCTGTTTCAGCGTGTTTTTCTTCAGAGTACCCTTCGACAACCAGATTCCATGAAAATTCCCCCGCACTCTTCCTCCCGCCGCCAGTTCATCAAGGGCGCTGCCGCGACCGCCTTTGGATTCCAGTTTGTTCCCAGCAGTGTCTGGGGCGCCAATGAACGAATCAACGTCGCAGCAATCGGAGCCGGAGGAAAAGGGGCCAGCGACATTCAGGGCGCGGCGCAGGCGGGGGCGAGCATCTATGCGATTTGCGACGTCGACGAAGGGCGGGCCGAGAAATCAGTGAAGACCTATCCGAGCGCGATTTTCTTCAAGGATTTTCGGGAGATGCTCGAGAAGGAGCACAAGAATATCGACGCCGTGACGGTCTCAACGCCTGACCACACGCATTTCCATGCATCGATGATGGCCCTCCAGATGGGCAAGCATTGCTACACGCAAAAACCACTGAGCCACTCGATTTGGGAGGCACGCATGATGACCGAAGCGGCAAAGGAGGCAGGTGTCATGACGCAGATGGGCAACCAGGCGCATGCTGGCGAACCAATCCGCCGAGGCGTCGAACTCGTACGCGCGGGGATCATCGGAAAAGTCCGTGAGGTGCACTGCTGGACGAACCGGCCCATCTGGCCGCAAGGCGTGAAACAGCCACCCAAGGGCGTGCCCGCCCCCGAAGGCGTCGATTTCAACCTCTGGTTGGGACCGGTGAGGAAAAGAAACTGGGCCTACAGTCCGGAATTGTTGCCGTTCAAGTGGCGTGGCTACTGGGACTTTGGAACCGGTGCCCTCGGCGACATGGGATGCCACATCATGGACATGCCCTTCTGGGCTCTGGACCTGAAGTATCCGACGGCCGTCGAAGCTGAGGAAGAGGGCAACACGCGGATCTCGGGCCCCATTCGCTCCAAGGTCACCTACACGTTTCCCGGCAACGAATACGCTCACGACAACCTGCAGTTCAGCTGGTACGACGGGGGCAAGGAGAATCCACGCTTGCCGGCTCCGGAAATCTTTGAAGGAACCGGGTTCGATCCCACTTCCGCGAAGAAGTTCGATCTCATGATGATCGGTGACAAAGGAAAGCTCCTTTTCAATCGCCGGAGCGACAAGTTCCTCACGACGCCGGGAGACCTGCTGGAAGCGGTCGCCGACATCCCGCAGTCGCTGCCTCGGGTCGAGGACGAGGATGCGGAATGGATTGCGTCCATCAAGTCCGGGAAGCCGGCCGAGTCGGCGTTCCATCAATCCGGGCCGTTCACGGAAACCGTTCTTCTCGGCAACCTCGCCATCCGCCTTGGCAAGAAGATCGCATGGGACGGCGAAACGATGACCGCGACCAACGCCCCTGAAGCAGCCGAAATCGTCAAGCGCAGTTACCGCAAGGCGTGGGACACGTTTGCGGTCTAGAGTCTTCAGACTGAAGGCCGGAAATCGACCGGATATCTGGTTTCCCGGTGGCGGACTAGAAGTTGAACACTTCGATCACCCCTTTGCCCTGATTACGATTTCCACGCGTCGGTTCAGCGCCTGCTCGAATTCGTCGCCATCGGGGTTTTTCAGCGGTCGGGATTCTCCGAAAGCGCGCACCTGGAGGCGGGTCGGGTCGAGTTGAAGGGAATTGAGGAGCCAGGTGAGGACAGACTCCGCCCGCCGGCGACTGAGGGTGAGGTTGTATTCGGCGGGTCCGAGAGTGTCAGTGTGGCCTTCGATGATGAAGATGGAATCAGGATTGCGCTGGATGATGATGCCGAGCTTCATCAGGCTGAGACGCGCTGATTCGCGAAGGGTCGCACTGTTGTAGGCGAAGAGAAGATCGGTGGGCATGAGAATGGGCGCGGTGTCGTCGGAGAGCGGGCCGGTTTTGCCCAGAAGTTCATCGAGGTTGCTGAAGCCTGCCGTGATGTCGGAGTTTCCAACGCCCTTCTTTAATGTTTCGTTGATGCGGTCGACCATGTTTGGGTCCTCGAAGACGGCGGCGTCTTCGAGGGAGGAAGAAAGGACGAGCTGGTTTTCGGAAGCGGGGATCTTGTCGAGGACGCGGGACTTCACATCGCTCAACTCGAGTTTCATGGCGGCGGCACTGAGGACCTCTTCCAGTCCGGGTTGCTTCCCGTCCTCTGCCTTCTCCCCGGCCACCTGGGCGCTGTTTTCCTTCCCGGATGCCTGCATCTCTTCAGCCTCCGGCGTGAGGCGGACCTCGCGGTCGGTGGCGTCCTTCTGCGCCTCGTAGGGATCGATGTCGTTGTCGGCGGGGATGACCTCAACGTCGTTGATGGAAGCCAGTTCGTCCTGCTCCACGCTGGGCGCGTCCTCGACCGTGGTCTCGTCGATCGTGACCTGTTCAACGCGGAAGTGTTTCGTTTCCTCGGTGCGGAGGAGGAAATTCATTGCCTGAAGGATCTCCTTGTCGCCGAAATTCTTCCAGACGGCCACGTGGGTGGCGCCCGAGGCGATGAGCGCAAGAATGATCCAGAATTTCACCCGCCGCCTTTCCTTCATGAAGGAAGCGCTCGTCGATCCTGCATATTGCCAGTTGTTCTCCTCCTGACCGAATGCCATTCCAGAATGTCCGCTTGAACCGCGTTTTGGTCAAGACACGGGGGCACTTGCCGGTTGCCGGAGAGGGGATTATGGCTGAGCATCCCGCCCCATGGCTGACAAGTTGAATACCGATCCTGAACGAATGGAAAAAATCGTTTCCCTGTGCAAACGCCGGGGTTTCATCTTCCAGTCGGGCGAGCTTTACGGGGGCCTGAACGGCTGCTGGGATTACGGCCCGCATGGAGCGGAGTTGAAGCGGAACCTGAAGGAGTTCTGGTGGCGTCGGAATGTGCAGAGTCGCGATGATGTCGTGGGGATGGACGGTTCGATTCTTACGCACCAGGCGGTGCTGACGGCCTCGGGGCACGTTGGGGGCTTTTCGGATCCGATGTCGGACTGCCCCCTGACAAAGGACCGTTTTCGGACGGATCAGATTCCAGAGCCGGAGACGGGGATCGAGTTCACGTTCGGAGGGGCCGAAGACGGAACGAGCGGGAAGAGTTCTTCCCTTGCCTTCACCGTGCTCGTCCCGAAGAACCACCAGGATCCGGCCAAGAAAGCCGGGAAGCTTGCGCGCGAATTCTACCGGAAGGTCTTTGGGCCGGACTCCGAGCCCGCTCCATCGACGCCGGAATCAAAGGATGGTCCCGTGGATGGTGCCTATTACAACCCGGCCAATGGGGTGAAGTTGACCGAGCCGAAGGCATTCAATTTGATGTTCAAGACCCACGTGGGGGCTTCCGCGGATGACAACGATCCCAACGCGGTGGCCTACCTCCGTCCGGAGACCGCGCAGTCGATGTTCGTGCAATTCAAGAACGTGCTCGACTCCTCGCGGGTGAAATTGCCGTTCGGAATCGCGCAGATCGGGAAGTCGTTTCGAAACGAGATTAATCCTCGCAACTACACCTTCCGCTCGCGGGAATTTGAGCAGATGGAAATCGAGTATTTCTGCCGGCCCGAAGACGGGATGGCCCTCACGGATGAATGGCTGGAGGAGCGACTCAAGTTTTACGAGGACATCGGCATTCCACGCGAGAAGCTCCACATCCTCGACGTGCCCGACGGCGAGCGGGCGCATTACTCGAAGAAGACCTATGACATCGAGTATGAGTTTCCGTTTGGAGTGCAGGAACTGGAGGGTGTTGCCTACCGTACCGACTACGATCTTTCCAAGCACCAGGAACACAGTGGGAAGCCACTGGAGTATTTCGACGAGGCGACAAAGGAAAAGTTCATTCCGCATGTCGTCGAACCGAGCGCCGGATGCGACCGCACGGTCCTGGCCGTGATTTGCGAGGCCTTCGATGAAGAGACGGTGACGAACGAGAAAGGGAAGGAAGAGGTGCGAACGGTCATGCGGTTCAACCCGCGGATGGCGCCGGTGAAGTGCGGGGTGTTTCCTCTCCTGAAGAACAAGCCTGAACTGGTGGCGAAGGCGAAGGAAGTCTGCGCGATGCTTCGTGACGACATGACGATTTTTTATGATGAGGCGGGGGCCATTGGTCGCCGCTACCGGCGACAGGATGAGATTGGAACACCATTCTGTGTGACCATCGATTTCGAGACGCTGGGCGAGGAAGGCAAGGAAGAGCTGCAGGGCACGGTCACGATTCGCGAGCGGGATTCCATGTCCCAGGATCGCGTGGCCATTTCCGAATTGCGGGCATTCCTCGTTGAGAAGCTCCGCTAGCGATCGCCGGGATGAAGTGGAAGGTCATCGTCACGGGAAAGCCATCCCTGGCCTACGCCCGCGACGGGGTGGCGGAATACGAGAAGCGCCTGCGCCGTTATGCGTCGGTCGAGTTGGTGTACTTGAAGGAATCAGCGTCCGCCGCAGAGATGGCAACTCGCTACGAAGACGCTTCGAGAGGAAGTCTTTCGCTGGCTCTCGACGAGCGTGGTGAGACTTGGAGTACGGCGGAGTTCCGGGATGCTGTCCTCGGTTGGGAAATGGACGGGACACTGAAGGCGATTTCGGTTTGGATCGGCGGAGCGGACGGCCATGGAGATGAGTTGCGGGCCCGTGCCGACAGGGTGGTGTCCTTTGGACGCATGACGATGCAGCACGAACTGGCTCTCGTGGTCTTCCTTGAACAACTCTACCGCATCCAGACGCTCAAGCGCGGGGAGCCCTATCACCGCTAGGGTCGAAACACATCGACGCCGCCAGAGACGGGGTCGACCTGGATCGTTGCATAGTCTTTCGGTGGCTTTTCGCGAACGGCCCGGTTCTCGTCCCAGAGTGTGAGGAAATACCGTGCGGACGGAGATCCATCGATGGTTCCGTTGGCCCGGAATTCGATCCCGACGTAGTCGACCGTGCTTCCGCCGGTGGTGGGGAAATCCCTTTCCGTCAATTCCTCCCCCAGGCTGAACATGGAGCTGAACTCCTCGCCGTCAGTGATTACCATCCGGGTTGGCAACAGGAACAGCCCGGAAATCTGATCACCCGTCTCTCCGTCCTCCGAGGGGGTGGTAAGGCGGGCGGCGCGAAAGGCTTCAATGGAGCCGGGAACATTTGGATCTTCGAACCGGTAGAAACGGACCTGGGTGTTCCGGTTCCCGGTCATGGCATGCTGACGTGCAAGCCGGAAAAGCCGGACGAGCCGGTCGGCGGAGTCGGCCAAGCGTGAGGACCGCTCGTGCTCCTGGAGCGCGGGAACCGCGAGCGTGAAGAGGATGGCGACGACCAGCATGACGATCGTGATTTCCAGCAGCGTGAAGGCCCGCATTGGGGAGCGGAAAAAACGCTCAGTTGTCTGGGCTCCAGCGCGAGTTGGTGAGAAAAACATGATCGCGGAAAATCCGGAAATTGGCCTTCAGTTCGATGAGCCGGTCCTCGAGCGTGCGCAAGTCCCGGTCGAGCGAATTATCGTCGGCGGCGGCGAAGAGTGCGTCGATCCCCATGGCAGCGGGAGTGATATCCTGGCCCTGTGCTTCCAGGCGGGTGGCGGACACTTCATCGATGGCCACCATGATGACTTCGACGACGGGAGGAAGCTGGTTTCGGGACAACCGGGATTTCCTTTCGTCAGACACTTCCCATGCCCGCGAGTCGTAAGCGAACTCCGGGAGTCCTGTGGCGGTGGAGGTGTTTTGCGGGAGAGGGGTGTCGGGGGCCAGTTTCGGCCGAAGCACGAGGGCGAGGACGTTCGTTGCGAGGACATGTTTGTTGGAAGGGCCGCCGTCGTCCGGAAGCAGGAGTTTCTCGATCCAGCGAAAATCGGGCTCCGCGTCGCTTGTGGAAAGATAGACTTCGTTTTTCTCCGCGCTCTGGACGGCTTCGATCAATCGGGGGCGAACCGGTCTTCCGGATCCACGGGTAAATTCCGGGGAATACTCGCGACCGTCGCTGTATTCGACAAAGAAGCCGGTGACGTTGAGAAGCTCCACGAGTCCACGGAGTTCCTCATCATCGACGAATCCAGCCGGCGATTGAAAAAAGACCGCATGGCTGGTCGTCTCGGCGTTCAACAGTTTCCCCTCCAGCAAGCTCCTCGCGCGACCGGTGACAAAGTGCAGGTCGGATTGGCGAACATATGCCTCGGGCGGCTTCGTCGGGTCGTTGTCGGGATAGTCGTAGTCCCAGTAGGTCTGGAGGGTGGTCTGCGCGAGGCGGCGCTTGATCGTTTCAAAAGCGTTTCGGGCCTGCTGGAAAGTGTCTGCCTTTGCACGCGCGGATTCGTGCACGCTGGCGACGTTGTTGAGCACAGCCGTGATCATGATGATGAGGATCGAGAAGATGGCCATCGCCGTGATCAGTTCGACCAGGGAAAACGCCGGCGCTTTCGGGGTTGTCCTCATTGGCCGGTATTCGGAAGGAGGATGGTTGTCCTGTTGATTTCACGGTCGTGAAGTCGGATGACCACGGTGGCGCGGGCGATGCTCCGTTGCCTGTCGGCGTTGACATTGGTCTCCATCTCGAGAGCCAATACTTCCGCGCTTACCACCGCTTCGACGGTTCCCTCCGTCGCGGGCAGGCCTTCCGCGGTAAAGAAGTGCTTCCGAGTAGTGACAGAGGAGGACTCCAGTTGGGAGAACGGGATCTGCCGCAGGTCGGACGACAGCTTGCGCGTGATCTGGCTTCGCAGCGAGGTATTGCCGGCTTCGTTCAGATTATCGAGGCTCGCCGGAAGGAGCGCCATGATGGAAATGAAGGCGGCGACAAAAATTCCCATCGCGATAACGACTTCAACCAGGGTAAAGCCAGATCGCTGCCGATCGGGCAACGGAAACTTGTTAGACAAGGTCATGGGGAGGGGGGACAGGTAATGTATCCCTTTTGGGATTGAAAGAAAACCCGGAATACGGCGGGGGGTCCTGTCAGGAAGCCCGGGGCAGGACGGCTTCT